>JAJRVZ010000323.1 GCA_024277055.1 Calditrichota bacterium | reverse complement strand
GTTACAGGCTGTGCAATACTCGGCCGGGGCGAGATATGCATGATTATTGACGTGACCGGCATGACCAGATATGCCCGGAACAAGACGGTATTGTATCAGAATAATTAACCAGATGATTTAAGCTGAATCAATTAATGGATTAATATTTATTTTAAACGGTCGAATATTTCTTTGAACGTAAAATGACAGAGGTGCGATAATAAATGGCTCGTGTTTTAGTAATTGATGATGACGAACAAATTCTGGCAATGCTGCGAATAATGCTGGAAACTGAAGGCTATGAAGTGGAGGTTGCTTCGAATGGTCAGAAAGGGGCGATGTTGTACAGAGCCAATCCGGCAGATGTTATCATTACCGATATAATAATGCCTGAGAAAGAAGGGATTGAAACCATAATCGAACTGCGCCGGGAATATCCTGATGTGCGGATTATCGCTATGTCCGGCGGTGGTCGTTTCGGACCGGATCACTTTCTGCAACTTGCCAAAAGCCTTGGAGCTATGAAAACACTTTCCAAACCGTTTCGCCGAGAAGAAATTGTTTCCGCGGTGGCCGAGGTTTTATCGACCTGAGCACTCATTTTCCAGATTCCATTTCCGTGACTCCTCGGATTGCATAATTCGTATTTTCAGTGCGATGCAATTTTTCCTTGTTCAAACGTATCTCTGAGAAATTATTCTGATTGCCGGAAACCGGTTCGTCCACTGATTAAAATAAGATTTCGACTTAAATAGCCGATTGATAAAATAGGCTCCGGTTAAAGTGGAAGAGATACATGCTCAAAATAAAAAACCATGAATTCAACAGAATAAAAAATTTAATTCATTCAAAAGTCGGTATAAATCTTTCCACGCAAAAAAGGTCACTGGTCGTCGGACGTCTTCAGAAAGAACTCATGAAAAACGGGTTCAGCAGTTTTGAAGAATATTATAATGCCGTAATTACGGATAAAACCGGTATCGCACTTGTCACGCTCGTGGATCGGATTTCGACCAACCATACCTATTTTTACCGGGAGCCCGACCACTTCAGTTTTTTTTCGAATACCGTACTACCGGACATCAGGGATAACCATGCAGAATCCGCGATGAAGAAATTGCGCATATGGTCCGCCGGCTGCAGCTCCGGCGAAGAACCATATACCCTGGCAATGATGATCAGTGAATTTTTACATTCCTCTCCGGACGCATGGGATGTTGGTATACTGGCCACTGATATTTCAGTTTCGGCGATTAAAAACGCTGAAGCAGGAGTGTATTCAGCGGAAAACGTTGGGCTGCTGCCGGAAACATTGCAGCAAAAATATTTTGTTAATAGATCTACCAATCGTTTTATGGTGAATGACACAATAAAAAAAATGGTACTGTTCAAACGACTGAACCTTATACGCGAACAGTTTCCTTTCAGGGGCAAGTTTCAGGCGATATTCTGCCGAAATGTAATGATTTATTTTGATGCTGAAACAAGGAGCAATCTTGTGTCAAAATTCAGTCAATATCTTGAGCCGCAAGGGTTTCTGTTTATTGGACACTCCGAATCGCTTGGCCGTAATAACGATTATTTTGAATATGTACAACCGGCGGTCTATCGAAAGAAAAAGTGAGAATGTGCCGGTTAATGAAAATTTGGTTCAAGCATCCGTTTGATAAGGTTTTGTAATAGACGGAAGCTGGATATAAGAGGTGAATATGCGGAAGCCTCGTTGCAGTCGAAAACTCAAGCACGGTGATCGGCATGCCGAAACTAGTTTAAAGATTTACAGGAATCGGAAAGCCGGTGTTCTGCTCAGGCGATACGGCTGCTACCGGCGAAAATCTGAGGAAGTTTAATGGCAATTATAATGGTTGGAATCGGAGAATTGGCGGTTTCAAACAAAAGCGGAGACATCATAAAAACAATGGCTCTCGGATCATGCGTGGGCATTATGGTTTATGCACCCGGTTTGAAAGCAGCAGGGTTGGCACATGTTGCTTTGCCGGATTCGTCAATCGGCAACGATTTCAATTCAGATATGCCTGCCTATTATGCGGATGTCGGGGTTGCCAGGCTTGTGGAAGAATTTAACAAACTGGGCGCAAGCCGTCCTTCGGATCTGGTGATAAAACTGGCCGGCGGTGCAAATATCATGGACTCGAACGGCTCGTTTAATATCGGAAAAAGGAATATCCTGGCGGTAAAGAAAATGCTGTGGAAATACAGACTGGGAGCGATAAAAGAAGATGTCGGAAAAAATTTCGGCCGCACTGCCTGGATAGAAGTTGATACGGGCAACGTGTTTTTATCTTCTCCGAGACTGGGTCGTTGGCAATTATAAAAAATTATCCCGGGAACTGATACATGAAAAAAATTCTGATCGTTGATGATTCGGCCACATCAAGATTAATAATGCGTCGCTGCCTTGAAATTTGCGGATTAGATACCGCTGAATTCACAGAAGCTTCAAACGGCAGAGAGGCGCTGAGTATTCTGAAAGATGCTCCTGTTGATATGGTCTTTACCGATCTGAACATGCCCGAAATGGATGGAGAACAGTTGCTGAAACGAATGAAAAGTTCCCCAAAGTTGTTTGATATCCCCGTAGTAATCATTTCCAGTACGGCAAATACGCAAAAGGAAAAGAAACTGCTGGAGAAAAATGCGGCGAAAGTATTCTCAAAACCGATTGCACTGCCGGAATTGCGGGAATATCTCGAGGCTATCGGACAAAAGGATTAAACAAAACGGAAAGAAAATAAAATGATACTTCGGCACACGGATTTTTTACATTCTATCTCATCAAGCCTCGGGCGGACTCTGGAAAGTATGGCCTTTATCGAATTTGATGATTCAAAACTGCTGGAGCGGTGGCCTCCGGTTCATGAAGATATGCTGATAACTTCCATTGAAATTTATGAGCCGGACCGGGCAAGAATCATGTTCATGGCGTCAGAGGAATTCGAAAAGGAACTGCACGAATCAATTGTCGGTGAACAGTTGGAAAGGTATGATGAAAATATCGTGACCGATACCGTGAATGAATTTGTCAATACGTTTTGCGGCCGGTTTGCATCTGAAATTTTCGGGGATCAGGCGGAATTTAAACTGGGAATTCCGGAAACGATCAGAGCAACATCAACGGATTATTCGAATTCGGATATGGAAAATTGTTATATCATCGAATTTTCGATCATGGAAGAAAAAGTTTATTGTATTTTTTATTCACCTAAAAAGTAACGGATAGGAATAGGTTATGGAATCTGATGACAAAAGAAAATTCAATCGCAAGAAATTTGAATCGGAAATCGAATTTATCATAAATGAAGATGTTGTGAAAGCACACTCTGTAAACATATCCGAGCGGGGTATACGGTTTGTAACCGAAAAACCGCTCACCATTGAATTGAGGTTCCTGATTGACGGCAGGGAAATTCAGAGAAAAGCAAGACTCTGCTGGGCAAAACAGCAGGGTGAAGATGACTTTTCCTATGGTCTGGAATATCTTGAAGGACTTGTCCCATTGCTGCCGGTCATAGAGCAGGGTGGCCATGCCCTTGAGGGTGGGCAGGTGAGTGGAGTCGGACTCGTAGGCCTGCTGGTAGAGGTTCAGTGCCTTCTCCGCGTGACCCAGACGCTCCGCCGTGTGCGCGGCCATGTAGAAGAGCAGGCTCATGGCCTTGCTGTCCCGGCCCTCGGCCTTGCGCACCAGCATGTCGATGATTGGCTCCAGCTCCTGGAAGCGCTCCTCCTCGAAGTAGATCTCGGCCAGCGGCTCCGCAGCCTCCACGTGCTCAGGATCCAGCCCCATGGTCTGTGCCAGGAGCATCTTTGCTGTCTCCCGGTCCTCCAGCCGCTCCAGGTAGATGAGCCCCGCCTGGTGGAGCAGCCGGGTCTTCTCCAGCACGTTCGCGGTGGATGCCTCGGCCTGGACCATCATCTTGGCCGCCTTCAGCCAGTCCCCGCGGTTCTGGTAGATGGCGGTGAGCTGGTTCATTGACGGCACGTAGGAGGGATCCAGCTCGAGGACCTGCATGTAGCGCTCCTCGGCGCCCTCCACGTCTCCCAGGTACTCCTCGCTGATCTTGCCCAGGCGGTGGTAGATCTCCACCCGCTCCCCAGCGTCGCTTACGATCTCGCCCAGCCGCTGCAGGATGTCCAGCGCCCGGTCCCAGTCCTCGATGGCCTCCGAGAGCCTCGAGAGGGCAGAGAGGGCACCGATGTGGTCCGGATCGAAGCTCAGGATGTCGCTGTACGCCTCGATGGCCCGGTCCGGATCGTTCAGCTCACGCTCGTAGATCTCGCCCATCTGCAGGTAGAGATCGATGCGATCAGCGTCATCGTAGACAGCGTTTATGTGC
>JAJRVZ010000322.1 GCA_024277055.1 Calditrichota bacterium | reverse complement strand
GTGGCCAGTTGTGACCACGAACCGGTGTCTTTCTTCTTCCAGATTTCATAATGTTTCAGGTCGGCTTCATTATTGGCGTCCCAGGAAAAATAGGGGTGGTTGTTCTGCCAGGATTTAACCAGGTTTTGGGGAGTTAAAGGAGCATAATCACGTTGGCGTAATTTTAATTTATACCCGATATCATTTTCAAGCTAGGCAATATAAACATCGTTACCGTTACCATCGATACGCTGATTATATCCATTTCCAAAATCATAAGCTGATGACAATGAAGTATTATATTCACGGTACTGATCTCCACTATAGGCAAAATGAATATAATTATTTTCAGTTTTAACTATATCAATCTTATACTTGTCATTTATATCTTCAAAAGTACCGGAAGTCACATTCTGTGCCGTGCTCCATGGGTCATTATCATCATCCTTGTCTCTTGATTTGAACGCAATATGGTAATCAAATGTACCGGGGGGATAGGAAATGTCGCCCGCCTCGTAATAAAACATAAACAGGTCATTATTATCGACCAAGGCATTTCCGCGCCAGACAGACAAATAATGAGCCGTCTCGGGATTCAACCAGGAATTTGAATCCTTGATCCGCATTTTTAATTGTCCCGGATAAACGGTGTATGGATTGGATTCGTCACGGGTATTGTAAGTAACATAAATGCGATTTGAAGAAGGCGAAACCGTGATGGAAGGCGCGCCGCCCTGTTCGCTGCCGTAATCGGTAACCTGCTTGAAATCCGTCCAGTAATTTTGCGAATGTGACAATTTACTGTAGTTGGTTTCGTAATGATTCGGCGATCCGTATTTTTCCGACCAGGCCATGTGCACATATAATTCATCGGAATACACTTCCAGCCCATTTGAAACAGAATAATCCATTTCACGTCCGGTTATTGAAGTCCAGCTTTGACCAGCGTTTTCCGTTCGTTTGGCATAAATATAAGAACCCTTTTTGTATATCACATAGACCTTATTGTTCCACCCTGTCACGCAGCTTAAATGCGGACTTTCATTTACATTATCGATAACCGAACTGCGCACCAGCTGACCGTTATAGGTAAATAAAAAGTAACGCAGTTGGGAAGACTGTTGCACAATTATATGGTTACCGTCCTGATTGGTAAACAGGTCAATACGATCACCGGCATACAGCGTAATTTCCGGACTAAGCGTTATCGTATTTTGCCATGTTTGCGCGGTGACAACGCATACAGCCGTCATCAAAAGAAATAAGATATTTTTAAACATAATTTGATCCTTTCAGTTATTTCAAAAACAGAATTTTCTTTGAAAGAAACTGCTTACCCGATTGAAAACGAATGAAATAAATGCCGCTGGCCACCTCCTTTCCTGATTTATTTTCACCATTCCAGTTTAATTGATACGTGCCGGATGAATACTTTTTATTACATATCTGTTTCACCTCCTTCCCGGATAAATTAAATACTGAAATATTTGCGTTCAGATTATTTCGTATGTTGAATCTTATAATTATATTTTTATTAAATGGATTAGGGAAAACCTCCAAATTAATAATTGCGTGATGCATGTTTGTTCTGTTTTTAATACTTGATATGGATTGACCTGTATAATAAAAAGTAAACACTCTTGGTAAATACCATGCCTGTTCAACACTGACTAATAAATCTGGACTGCTATCTTCATTTACATCGAATATATTGGCGCTTTGAATTTCACTATAGCCCAGGTTAATGTATTTTAAATAAACCAAATCAAATAATTCCGTCATCCGGTTCCATTTAAGAATAACGACATAAGAAGAAAAAGCAAAAACTAGATCATCCTGTCCGTCGCCATCCGCGTCGTAACTGTATAATTCGGTAGTGCCCAGCACACCGGTTCCGATCAGAAAAATCGAACGCAGTCGCTGATAGTGGTTATCACCATTGGCTTCGTACCAGAATATCTGCGTTCCGCTGACGCCGTAATAATAACTGGAGCCACCCAGGAAAAACTCCGGTTTGCCGTTGCCGTCTATGTCATTGGTGGCACAGGTTAAGTAGGCGTTGGGTGTCGGGATGGAATCGGTGAAGATTATCTGGTAGGCGTCATTACCGGTATTTTCAAATCCGTAAATGTTACCGTGGATACTGCCGGTAAAAAATTCTTTTTTTCCATCTTCGTCAAAATCGCCAACGCTGAAACCGGAGACCCGCCAATCCGGGGGACGTTGGGAAAAGCGTTTCATGAAATTATTATGCTGCGGGTCATATTCGGCAACATATACTTTTTGACCGGAGGGCGGCAGGCTGTCATCACCAACATAGATTACATCCATTTGATTGTCTTGATCAAGGTGCACAAACGTCTCCGAACCGACTGCACCGCTGATTTGCCACATGCGGTATTTGAAATTCAGCGAATCTGGAAAAGAATCCGCGGAAGTACTTTCATAATTGTAAAAATCCTGCGTACGTTTCACATTTAATTCCAATAATCCGTCTTCGTCGATATCGGTCATTGCCAGAGGAGTGACAGCCGAATCTGAATAATCAGCCAACCATTGTAATTCAAAATCCCCATCACTCTGTCTTTCAATTATTCCCGCCTGTCCGATTTCATAATCCTGAATTATTTTATACATTCCCGTAAAATCAGTTAACCCATTATGGTTGAAATCGCCGATCACCAACGGATAGCCCAATCCGCCACCTACTAAAATTTTCTCCTGAAATGTATACACATGATCAAAAAGTGAGTCAGGCGTATTGGGTAAATCAAATACTTGTACATCCGGAGAATTTACGGGAACCGCCCTGTCCTGATCAGAAATATCCAGGTATTTTATAAGCCCGTCCAAATTGTGTTTAATCCGCATCGTGTTTTTATCTAATTAAAGTACTTTATAAGTTTCAGCTAGATGCCTCTCATTAAAATCCTTTTTCCATGCCTGTTGCGAATAGGTCATATTAAAAAGTACAAACAAGTGTACAAAAATAAATAAAAGCAATTTCAATCTTAAATTTGCAACCGGCATATCGGTAACTCCTTTAATTATTCAATATTTTTTGTATTATTTTAAAAATATATAACCTGCTTATGCAGGCGTTCCCGGATGCCGGGAGATTAAAAGAGATCGTCTGCGAGAAGGTTGGTTCCGTACGAATGAATTTTCCCTAACGCAATATACCCCCCCCCCTGTCGAAAATGCAAGTGTTTTTTATATGATTTGATAATTATAAAAATCCCGGCCAGACTGACCAGGATGGGATTTCAAAAATTGCTGAATTTAAATTGGTTAAACCTGTCGCAGGCTGTACGTGTTTTCTTTTTCCCACGATTTAAATCGTGGGCTAATTCCCGAATACCAAATCTTGTATTTCCTAATCTGATAAACTAATCCACAAATATACGAATACATCTGTTCCCGTATTTCCTTATTTCCTGCCTGCGAAGTGCTTTGCGATCTCCGCCACCCGGCGGCCCAGTCCACGGGCTTTTTTCAGAAACTGTTCCTGCACTTTTCCTTTGCCCTGTTTAAACGGCGCTTCTTCGGTTACCGCCGAGGCGCCGAAGGCGTTCTGCCAGGATTCGCCGCCGACCACGATCATTCCGAAGATGAGCATGCTGTGCAGCAGGTTGATCTGCACCAGTTCTTCTCCTGCGGAAATTCCCCCGCCGGTCACAAATGTCGCGCCGATTTTGTCTTTCATCGGGCTACCTTTGAACGGCCAGCGATTGATGAATTGCTGCACCGGCGGCGCCACGTTGGCGTTGTACACCGGGCTGCCGACGATTACCGCATCGGCCGCCAGCAAGTCCGCTGTCCAGACGGAGTCTATCATTTTTAATACCACTTTGCAGTTTTTAACCTGTCGCGCGCCTTCGGCAACCGCTTCTGCCATGGCTTTTGTGTGCCCGGTTTGACTGTAGTATGCCACCAGCACCTGCTGTGCCGGCACCAGGAAAGGAAAACAGAGCAGCCAAATGAGTTTAAGTAATTTCATGATTTCCTCCGTTAAGTTAATTTAGACCTTCCAGGTTTTGAAAACCTGGAAGGTCTGCTATCCGGCGCCCTCGGAGGTGCCCTCAGCCACCTCCAAGGTAAAATTTATCCAAACAAAAAAAGCGCACCGCCATCGATACGCTTTATTTTCATTTCTATTCTTCTATGAGTATTCCATACCGCAAAGGTAGCCAATTATCCAACCATCGCCCGGAAGTATTCCCGTTTCATGCGGGCGATATTGGAAATCTTTATCTCCTTCGGACATACAGCCTCACATTCGGCATGGTTCGAACAGTCCCCGAATCCTTCTTCGTCCATCTGCTCGATCATAGCCAGCGCGCGTTCCTTGCGTTCCACCTGTCCCTGCGGCAGCAGGGCAAACTGTGATATTTTCGCACCGACGAACAGCGAAGCCGAGGCATTTGGACAGGCGGCCACACAGGCCCCGCATCCGATGCAGGCGGCGGCATCCATGGCCAGATCGGCGTTCTCTTTCGGGATCAGTATGGAATGTGCGTCCGGCGCCCCGCCGGCATTTACCGAAGTATATCCGCCGGCGGCAATGATACGGTCAAAGGCGCTGCGATCCGTGACCAGGTCTTTTATAACCGGAAAAGCCCTCGCCCGAAAGGGTTCGATGGTGATCGTATCACCGTCTTTGAAATGACGCATGTGCAACTGACAGGTGGCAGTGGCCCGTTCCGGCCCGTGCGGAATACCGTTAATCACCAGGCTGCACATACCGCAGATACCTTCGCGGCAATCATTGTCGAACTCAACCGGCTCCTGACCCTCGCGGATCAGTTTCTCGTTCAGCACGTCCAGCATTTCCAGAAAAGACATGTCTTCCAGCACGCCGTCCAGTTCGTAATCGACCAGTTTTCCCTTCCGATCCGGCCCGGCCTGCCGCCAGACTTTCAAATGCAACTTAATCATTTTCTCTCTCATAGTCTGTCTCCTGCATATTTTTTCGATCACGGAAGAACACGGATTTACACTGAATTAATTAACCTTTCTTTTGAACTGAAATTTATCGAGACCGAAATTGAACAGTAACCCAACTTTCAGCCTGGTTAATTTCAAACAATTCAATAATTGTGCTTCATCCCGTATAGTTAGGGCCTGTATAGCTTTATTTTCAATTAGCACTTTTTTTTCAGCGATAAGATCGGCCTTGAACCGGTTTTTGAAAACGACATTTTTATAGTAAACATCAATTTCTACCTGTCGCTCAAACTTTATTCCTGATTGTTGCAACTCGTAACATAGCGCATTTTCATATACCGATTCTAACAGTCCACCGCCTAAAGTTAAATGAACCTCCTTTGCAGCTCCTATCAATTTATAAGTTAATTCCTCATAAATCAGCCTGTTTTTCTGTGTATACTCCGTGTTCATTCCGTGATCAACTAATTACTTGTAACTGCGTTGGGTCAGTTTCACGTTTTCGAAAACCAGCGTTTCCTTATGCAATTCCGGTTCAGCTCCAACGCCTTTGAATTCCCAGGCGGCCACATAGGAAAAATTCTCGTCATCCCGTTTGGCTTCGCCTTCTTCGGTCTGGCTTTCAAGACGGAAATGACCGCCGCAGGATTCGGATCGGTTCAGCGCATCGCGGGCCATCAGTTCACTGAGCTCCAGATAATCCGCAACCCGTCCTGCAAACTCGAGATTCTTATTAAAATCTTCCGCGCGGCCGGAAACCTTCACGTTTTTCCAGAACTCTTCCCGCAAGCTGTTGATCTCTTCAATTGCTTCCTTCAGGCCCTTTTCATCGCGGGCCATACCGACTTTGTTCCACATGATTTTACCCAGCTGCTGGTGAAACTCCTTCACGGTTTTACTACCGCTCACCGCAAGCAGCTTGTCAATTCTTTCCTGTACTTCCTTTTCGGCTCTTTCGAATTCGGCATGATCCGTATCGATTTGCTCCAGCTCCGCCGTTGCCAGATAATCACCAATCGTGTAGGGAATAACGAAATAGCCGTCGGCCAGACCCTGCATCAGCGCGCTGGCCCCGAGACGGTTGGCGCCGTGATCCGAAAAATTGGCCTCACCCAGAACATGCAATCCCGGTATGGTGGACATCAGGTTGTAATCGACCCACAAACCGCCCATGGTATAGTGGACCGCCGGGTAAATACGCATCGGTACTTCGTAGGGATTCTCCGCTGTGATGCGTTCGTACATTTCGAACAGGTTACCGTATTTTTCTTCGATTTTATCGCGGCCCAGACGCTGAATGGAATCCCGGAAATCCAGGTACACGGCAACACCGGTTTCACCGACGCCGCGCCCCTCGTCGCAAACATCCTTGGCATTCCGTGAAGCCACATCGCGCGGCACCAGGTTGCCGAAACTGGGATACCGCCGTTCCAGGTAATAATCGCGCTCCTCTTCGGGAATGTCGTTCGGATGGCGCTTGTCACCTTTTTTCTTCGGCACCCAGACGCGCCCGTCGTTGCGCAGGCTCTCGCTCATCAGCGTCAGTTTCGACTGGTGATCGCCCGAAAAGGGAATACAGGTCGGGTGGATCTGCGTGAAACAGGGATTGGCAAAAAATGCGCCCTTTTTGTGACAGCGCCAGGCGGCCGTAGCGTTTGAATTTATAGCGTTGGTCGAAAGATAATACACATTGCCGTAACCACCGGTCGCCAGGATCACCGCATCGGCACTGTAACGTTCCAGTTTACCGTCGATCAGGTTGCGCACGATAATGCCGCGTGCCTTGCCGTTCACGACCACCAGGTTCAGCATTTCGCGGCGGGCGTACATTTTAACCTGTCCTTTCTTTATCTGGCGCATCAGCGAGCTGTAGGCGCCGAGCAGCAACTGCTGTCCCGTCTGGCCGCGGGCATAAAAGGTGCGCGAGACCTGCGCGCCGCCGAAAGAACGGTTGTCCAGCAGACCACCGTATTCACGGGCAAAGGGAACGCCCTGCGCCACACACTGATCAATGATGTTGTTGCTGACCTGCGCCAGGCGGTACACATTGGCCTCGCGAGAACGGTAATCGCCCCCTTTCACCGTATCGTAAAACAAACGCCAGATACTGTCGCCGTCATTCGGGTAATTTTTCGCTGCATTGATACCGCCCTGGGCGGCGATGCTGTGCGCCCGGCGCGGCGAATCCTGAATACAGAAATTCAGCACATTGTAACCCAGTTCACCCAGCGAGGCGGCAGCCGATGCTCCGGCCAGACCGGTGCCGACAACGATAACACTGTATTTTCTTTTATTGGCCGGATTAACCAGTTTCATGGCAAAGCGGTGCTTGTCCCATTTTTCCTGGATCGGTCCGGCGGGAACTTTTGAATCCAATTTCATGCTGCACCTCCTCCGAGATAAATCCAAACGGGAATTGACAGAAATCCAACCGCAATAATTACGGCAAACAGTATCCCTGCCGTGTAAATCAACGGCGAGTATTTCGGATGGCTGACGCCGAGCGATTGAAACGCACTCCAGAAACCGTGGCGCAGATGAAAGCCGAGCAGGATCATGATCACTTCGTACCAGATCACATATCCCGGTTGTCTGAACACTTCCATAACCAGCCGGTACATATCCCGCATTACGATACCGTTGTATTCAACCGAATAATGCGGACCATACTTGAGTGTAATAATATGACCGACGAGAAAAATCAACAGCAGACCGCCCGTGTAAATCATCGATTTTGAAAACACGGTCTGACGGCTGGGTCCACCGGCGGTGGTCAGTTTTTTATAGGATTCCGGCCGTGCTTTCAGTTTGCTGAGCCAGACATTGACCGCCGAAATAATATGCACGACAAATACCAGAACCAGCAAAAATTCGATCACCCACAACAATTCATCGAAACTGGTAAGAAAGTATACCCATTTATTAAACTTTTCAGGTCCTTTGAACAGCAACAGATTCTCGACCAGATGGATCAGCATGAATGCACTCAGCATCAACCCTGTCAATCCGTTCAGAATCTTTCTGCCAACCGAGGACCAGATAGCAGAAGTGAAAGATTGCATAAACCAGACTCCATTATTAAAAGATTGATTCAACTTACCCCTGTGAGACAGCTTCGGATTTTTCTAAATACGAACGATTTTCCTGCATGGAAATCCTTGTAATCCGGCAGGTAAGGTTTACCTCAGGATTGTCAAAAAGTAAAAGTAATCCGTGAAAAAATCAAGCACAATTTGGCAGGTACAAAAGGGTTGAAAATTGGGTAATTTTATTACATTCGCCTGTATACGATTCTGCAGCCGGCGGCGGTTGAAAAAATGATTATTACTTTCCAGGAAACCGCCGCAATCCTGTCCAGTCCATAGTTTTACGGATCGGCAGTGGCGGAGGCCCGACCGGATCGGCTTTTATCCACGGGGAACCGTTTTTCCCGCATAGCAGGTAAAATTCGCAGGCCGGGGTATCGCCCTGCCCGTAAATGGCCATACGCTCTCCCCGACCGTTTTGCGCCAGATCGACGATCATTACGGCATGACCGCGGCTGCCTTTTTTGACGATAAAATCGCCGATCCGCAGCGATTCGGGCGATACCGGTTCGTAAGCATAATAAAACTGCTGCGTGTGTGAATTATTAAACACCGTTTTCAGATATTGCCGGAAAACCCGTAGCGACGAATCCGGTTTTGTCTCCGGCTGCAGCGTCATCCGTATTCCCGAGAACAGCGGACGCAGGCCTTTCTTCCAGTCCGACCAGTACAGCCGGTAGCCGCCGGCAATGGGAAAACGGATCTCCCGCTCCCGTCCTGCCGCCCGCAGGTAAGCCACCCGGAAGTCGATCAGGATGTCCATGCACTGCAACAGACGACGTCCGGCGACCGGCCAATCAACGACACGGTAAACCGTTGAATCGTCAGCGTTTTTAAATTCCTGTCCGCGGAAATCCAGTACTGGTGTGTCTGGCTTTTTAAGTGGTAATTCACGCAGCCACTGTGCAAAACTGCCTTTTTCTGCCCGAACCCGTGTCAACCCCTCCGGTACAGGTATCGTATCGATAGTCACATGGTTTTGGGACGATTGCCCCGCTGACAATTCTAATGCTATGAAGAAGAGGAAAAACTTCATTAAGATTATCGGTTATGTTTGACTGCTGTTACGTTCCGTAAAAAATTCCGCCAACCCGGCCGGCTGACGGGACTGTGTTTGAACCGGCGTTTGTATTCCGACTCACCCAGTTTTGCCAGATCGGAGAGTTTCGGTGCGATATTTCGCGGATCGGGCCGGTAGGCCTCCTCGGTTGTCTCCGTTTCAAAACGGTTCCACGGACACACATCCTGGCAGATATCGCAGCCGAATACCCAGTTGTCCATTTTAGCGGCCAGCTGCGGTTCGATCGGTTCGTTCCACATTTCGATAGTCAGATAAGAGATACATTTGCGGCTGTCCAAAACATAGGGCGCGATGATGGCTTGCGTCGGACAGGCATCGATACAGGCGGTGCAACTGCCGCAGAAATCTTCGGCCGGCGGATCGGGTTTCAGTTTGTAAGTCGTAACGATCCCGCCCAGGAAAAACCAGGATCCGATTTCACGGCTGATCAGGTTGGTGTGCTTGCCCTGCCAGCCCAGCCCTGCCTGTTCCGCCCACAGTTTTTCCATGATCGGTGCCGTGTCCACGCAAATCCGGCCGTCAAACAGCGGTTCGATTTTTTTGATTGCGGATACCAGTCCTTTCAGTTTTTTCTTCATCACCCGGTGGTAATCTTTTCCCCAGGCGTAGCGGGAAATCCTGCCCGTGTCTTTTTCTGCAGAATGCCGATGGGGGGTATAATAATTGTGAGCTACACAGATCACCGATTGGGCACCCGGGTAAAACCGTTGCAGGTCTGTCCTTTTTTCCGCGTGACGCTGCATCCATTGCATTGTGCCATGAAAGTTCCTCCCCAGCCATTCGGAAAGCAGGGAAGATTTTTACGGTTGCCGGGCGGAAGCGATTCCGGCCAGATGAAAACCGGCATCAAGCGCCATTTGTTTTATCTGCTGTGCCGTCAGCATTTCAATCCCCCGCCCGGACCCACAAATAACCGTCTTGTATGCGGAACGGTACCGGCTGCAGGCCATAGCCGCTGTAAGTGCTGCAGGTACCTGACGGCAGCTTGAATTGCCAGTTGTGATGGGGACAAACCAGCTGTCCGTTCGTAATTATGGATTCATCGAGCTGCAGGCCGCGGTGCGGACATTCGTTCACAAAAACGAGCCATCGCGATTCCTGTTTCAAAATCAGAATATTTTTGCCGCGGTGACGAACAGCCATCGTTTTTTCCGGTGTTAACTTTTTCAGCGGGATGCATTTCCGGTACCCGTCTGCGCTGCGTCTGGAAAAAAAACAGCTCATGTTATTCGTCCGGCAGCAGGTAAACATCGCCGTTACGGATTTCGGTTTTAAAGGTGCGCAGGTACATGTCGGGGTTGAAGCTGTAGCGGCCGTTTTCCAGCAGAAAAGACCACTGGTGCAGCGGACAGACCACGGCCCCATTGTGGATGTGACCATCGGCCAGGTCGGCGCCCTGGTGCGGACAACGGTTCTGGAGCGCGAAAACCTTTTCTCCTCTGCGGAACAGCGCGATTTGTAGCTTGCCGAGATTCATTTTTTTGCCGCGCCCGGCGGGAATTTCTTTCAGGGCGCACAGGCGTTGTGCTTGCCGTTTCATCGGGTTACAGTCTTATTTCTTCGTTCAGACGAAATCCTTTTTCGGTTTCCGTAACCGTACCTGCAGCGCGAAAGGGATCGTGTTCGAAAAACAGTATCCAGTTTTCCTTTACGGCCTGTGGGAGTATTCGTTTTTTTTCTTCGATAGTCGTCAGCGGATTGTTGTCATAGGCCATCACCCATGGCAGAGGGATGTGCGAAGCGGTAGGCATCAGGTCAGCGCAATACAGCAGCGTGTTCCGTTCATCGCTGATTTTTACCACCTGCATTCCGAGCGTGTGGCCGTACATAACCATGATTTCGATTCCGGGAAACAGTTCACCGGGACCTTCCAGTTTTTTCAATTGTCCGCTTTGTTCAACCGGTGCAAAATTTCCTTTCATAAAACTGGCCCGGTCTTTTTCCGCCGGGTTCATAGCCCAGTCCCAGTGCTCCTCCTGCACGTAAAAGTCAGCGTTGGGAAAGGTCGGCTTTATTTCCCCGTTTTCGATGTACGTTGTACCGCCGGTGTGGTCAAAATGCAGGTGGGTCAGGATCACATCGCTAATATCTTCAAACCGGACCCCGTATTCCGCCAGTCCGTTTTGCAGATTCATTTTTGTCCGGTCAATAGAGTAAATGCGGCTCAGTTTTTCATCCAGTTTCTCTCCGACGCCCGTATCAATGAGAATCGTGCGGTTGTTGCCTTTCAGTAACAGGGTTCGCAAAGCCAGTTCAATACGGTTTTTATCGTCGGAAGGGTTACTGCGACTCCATAATACTTTCGGTATGACGCCGAACATGGCGCCGCCGTCCAGGGCAAAACGGCCGGTTTCAATGGCATGAAGGCTGTATCCTGCAATATTCATTTTGTACTCCGAACCTAAACTCGCTAGTAATTCATGTGCCGGTCAAACCATGATTCGGTCAGATCGAGCACCGTATCGAATTGTTTTGTGCGGCTTTCCATCGGATGACTGATTCCGAAAGTGTGCGAAGCGCCTTCGATGATCTCCAGCGACCTTTCGACGCTGCCGAGATTGTCATAAATCCGCTGTGCCTCTTCAACCGGAACCGATTCGTCCGCGTCGCCGTGAATAATCAGTGCCGGTGATTCCAGTTTACCGGCGGCTTTCAGAATATCCAGTTTTGATCTGTTTTTTTCGAGATCTTCCAGTAAGGATTTATTCAAGCGCATTATTTGTCTGGTACGCTTGTTTTCCAGTTCGATAAATCCCTGCTGTTTCCAAAGATCGATCTGTTCCTGCGAATAACGTTCCACCGTAGAAATGGCCGACCAGGTAACCACTGCTTTTATTTCCTCATCGGTTGCCGTATGCAGCAGAACAATTCCGCCGCCGCGACTGTGACCGAGCAAACCGATACGATCAGGATCGACAAGTCCGTTACCGAGTTTTCCATCACGGATCGTTTGCAGTACCGTTTGCAGATCGGATAACTCGTGACTGTAAGTGTTGTCAGCGAATTTTTCCAGTTCCGTGAAATTCAACGGGTCTGCACCGATCCCGTTTCTTGAAAAATTGAAACTGATGGCAATGTAGCCGTCATCGGCCAGCCGTTCACAGATAAACGGAAAAAACCCCCAATCCTTGAAACCTTTAAACCCGTGGCAGATGACAACAACCGGTGCCTCACGCAAATCCTGCCTGTAGCGTAAATCACCCCGGATAAATTCACCCTGTGGATTCGTCAGGGTAAAACTTTTGCGAATCATTACAAATCCCTGAATTAGTACAACTGTGCGTTTTATAAAAACTGATATTCACTTTCGTCCTGATTGTCATATCACTTTACGGTTAATTCAGTAAATCGGCATTGACGTTTAAAAGGAAATTAAAGGCAGCCATATTCCGCGGAAATCTTAAACCGGTGGCCATACGGCGTACGCTGTTAAGTATCAACAGCCGCTCGGGAGAGAATCCGCCCTGCAACAGCCACTTTTTGCTGAACACGGAAAAAATTTCGTTGGTGTCGGTTTGCTTCTCCTGTAACCCGGCAATCAGGTTCAGAGCGGCGCTGTGTTCGTTTCGATCCAACAACAATCCCAGGTCATTGGGATTTCCATCGGTCGTATTCCATCTCAGCGGTTCGGATTGCGGAATTTCGGCCAGCTGCTTTAATAACATGCCCTGCACCGCAGGACGAATTTTATGGATCAGCACATTTGAATAACGCACTACCTGCCGGCTGTGAATCAGCAACAGTAAGTCACGGTGGCCGGTTTTTTTTCCGAGAATTCCCTGATATACGGCGGCAAAATCATACTCGTTTTTATCAGGCGGAAAGGGTTCCGAATTTTTCCGAAAATCCTCCGTAGTCAGATAATCGATGAGTGCGGCGATCAGTTTATTGACATCCTGCCATTCAAATAATTCCAGTGCTTTTATTATCGAATTGGCCAGCACAAGGTTTTCGCCGTTCGGCATCATTTTGAAACAGGCCGATTGCAGCAGGATTTCATTCAGGTATTTCCTGGAATCCACCACACGTATCATATCCCGCACCGTCCGAACGGCCCGGAGCCGGTCACCGTCGCCAATCGCCTCCGGTAAATGACCGACAATGACGGCCTGCGGCAATTCTGATTCTCCGAAAACAAAACCGGATGTGTCTACCTCGCGGTATTCAAGTGTCAGGAAATAATCCAGCGTCTTTGCAAACAGCGGTCCCGGATCGTCAACATGTACTTTTTTGGCCATATCGGACAGTGCATCGACAACGGCCATGGCCTGAGGCAGCAGGGGAAGTGTAACACCCGCGGCCAGCTGCAGAAACGAACGCAAACGATGATCCGTACCGGCATTCCCCTGAAGATAATTCAGCGCAACGGACCGTTCCCCGTTCTCTGCCGCCCGGATGAATTCCGTCGAATAGCGCGTGGATACATTATCAATATTGATGAGTTGCATGAGATCAGAACAATAAAAGCCGG
>JAJRVZ010000321.1 GCA_024277055.1 Calditrichota bacterium | reverse complement strand
AGGGCGATTTTCGTACCGCGGATAAAATAAGCCGTCGGATCACCCCCGAAGGTATTTGGCAGTGCACTGGTTACCAGCGTTCCCGGCGTGATACCGAGATCGAGAAAACGCCTGCGGGTCAGTCCCTGACAGGCTTCGTCTATCCGTACGACTTCGCCGGTTTCGTTTTTTTTAAGATTGGTCAACGGCACCGCATCCCTGCCTGCAGCAATTTCCGTCGCAGGTACTACAAAAATATTACTGGCTTCCAGAAAATCCAGATCAATTTCTCTGTTTTCCAGTTCAACCCTGAAACCGCTTTCCGTTTCTCCGGTAATACGAACGATTCGTCCGGGACGAAAACCGAGGCGGAATACTTTACGAAACACGTGCACCGGTTCATCTTCAACATGCTGAATCCGCGCCGGGGAGTTTTTTGGCCAGTTTGTCAGATTGGTGGTTTCCGGCGCCTTCATTTCACCTGAAGGACCCGGAATCGGGTCTCCGTGCGGATCGACCGTTGGATAGCCCAGGTGGGCGCTTAACGCCTCCAGTTTGGCGTCATCCAGATCATGCTCCTTTTTCTCCGCCTCTTCGTGTATCCGCTCCATGGACATATCCGTCTCATCCGCCAGATATCTTTCCCACAGGCGGTGCGCGCGGATGATCTGTAACGCTCCGTTTTTACCTTCTTCGGTAAGCACAAGGTCTTTGCCGTCGAGGGTAACCAGTCCTTTGTCCTTCAAACGGCTGATAATGCGTAACAGCGCCGTATCCGATAGATGCAACCCTCGCTGCAAGCCCTCCATCGAAATGGGCCGACCGGTTTCAAACCGGTTGTAGATGAATTTCAGCGCATTTTCAAAATTAATTCGCCGCACCCTGTCTTCATCCCTGTTTTTCCGTTGCAGCCATAAGGCCGCGGCCAGTGCAATAATTATAATAATAAAAATTGAAGTAACCATATTTATGCCCGATCCATTTCCGACCTGGTTTGTAAAATTACTCTTATCCTTTCAGCCTGTCCTGCCGAAAGGGCCAGATAATGCGATCCGTCCGAAAGCAAAAACACCGATCCGGTCGGATCCTTTTCACTCAAATTCCAGTGACTTCCCTCTTTGAAACCGTACTTTTTACAGTATTTCTTTTCACCGGAAGAAAGTTCAATCCGATAAACTTCGAACCGCTGTCCGTTTTCCAGTTCTGCCAGGGTGTACTTTGTAAGCGGATGATGAAGTGCGGGAATTTCCTCTCCATGAGGATCGGTCCTGGGAAACCCTAAATGGGCGTCAATGTGATCCATCAGCTGATCCGAGATCACATGTTCCAGTTTTTCAGCCTCCCGGTGTAATATCGGACCGCTCAAACCCAGCACGTCTTCAAGGAAGGTTTCTATCAGCCGATGTTTGCGGATCAGCTTACGCGCCATGTGCTCGCCTCTTTCCGTCAGCCGGGCACCGTCTGTTTTATTGTATTGCAGCAGCTCTGCACGGCTTAAAAAATTAAACATCGAGATCACGGTCGGCGAGGCTACTTGAAGTTCATCCGCTATCCGTTTGATATTTACCTTTCTCCTGTTATGCCCCTGTTTCCAGATCGCCTTTAAATAATCTTCCTGTGCTACCGTCAGTTTCAATTTAATTTATCCTTTTTTATTAGAATAATCTAACTTTTATTTAGATTATTCTATTCCCGTTTCCGCGGCGCAATTGCTCCGGTTAATTATGTATTTCATTTTACCTGATTTCTTTTTATTTTGCCTGCTGACATTTCTGCAGAAAGGAAAACAAATGAAAGACATGATTCGCATCGGCAGCGGACAGGGATACTGGGGCGATTGGCAGGAAGCACCATGGCTGCAGGTAACCAGTGGTCCGCTCGATTACCTGGTAATGGATTATCTGGCCGAAGTTACCATGTCGATCATGCAGAAGCAGAAAGCCCGTGACCCAAACCTTGGCTACGCCAAAGATTTTGTTCCGCTCATGGAACGCCTGCTGCCGGTAATTACTGAAAAAAATATAAAAGTGATCGCCAATGCCGGCGGGGTAAATCCCATTGCCTGTATGCATGCTGTTAAGGCAAAAGCAGAAAAACTCGGATTACGTGGTCTGAAAATCGCAGCAGTATACGGCGATGATATTGTCGACCGGTTGCAGGAACTGATCGCTTCCGGCCATACGATGAAAAACATGGATACCGGTGAAGAGCTTTCCACCATTCTTGATCGGGTAAGCAGCGCCAATGTTTATTTCGGTGCACAGCCGGTGGTTGAAGCCCTGCGCCAGGGTGCTCAGATCGTAATCTGCGGACGTGTGACCGACACCGGCATTTCCCTGGCACCGATGATCCACGAATTCGGCTGGCGGGCCGATGACTGGAACAAACTCGCCGCCGGGGTGATCGGCGGACATATTAACGAATGCGGAGCGCAATCAACCGGTGGCAATTTTCTTGCCGGTTGGGAAGAAGTACCCGATATGGACCGAATCGGCTTTCCCATCGTTGAGGCCTACACCAACGGCCAGCTGGTAATCACCAAACATGAATCACTTGGCGGATTGGTGGATTTGCGGTCGGTGAAAGAGCAGTTGCTTTACGAACTGGGCAACCCGAAGGAATATATTACGCCTGATGTCGTCGCCGATTTTACAACCATTCAGCTGGAACAGGATGGTCCGAACCGGGTCAAAGTAACCGGTATCGAAGGACGCCCCTTCACCGAATTTTATAAGGTGTCCGTTTCCTATTTTGACGGCTATACCTGCATCGGCGGGCTTACCTACGGCTGGCCGGACGCCCTGAAAAAGGCGCAAAAGGCCGACGAAGTGATCCGCAAAAGGCTTCAGAACCTGGGCCTGGCCTTTGAAGAGGTTCATACCGAGTACCTGGGGTATAACGCCACACACGGCCCGCTCTCCCCGGCCGATCATGAATTCAACGAAGTCAAACTGAGTATCGGCGCCCGGGGGTATGACAGGGAAGCGCTCGAACGGTTTTCCAGGGAGATTGTACCGCTGGTACTTACCGGTCCTCCAACCGTTACCGGCTTCGGTGAGGGTCGTCCGCGGGTGCGTGAGATCGTTGCCTACTGGCCCGCACTGCTTAAAAAAGAGGTTGTTCAGCCGAAAACCACGATCATCGAAATTTGAATCTTTTGTGTTAATTATTCTGACAATCTGTTGTTTTTAACAACATGCCGGATTTCCTTGATTGATAAGGTCTGAACCGTATTGTTGAAAATATCCGTAATTATTTTCAACAAAATCACTTTGTATAATTCCCCCCGCAAATATGATACTAACTATCAGTTAAATAACCACTTAAAACCAGTGTTTCTTTTCCGGTACACTATTTGAAACAGAAAACAGTGAACATCAATCAGGAAAGGAAACGTCATGGTTTTTGCATTAGTTTTATTAACTCTGATCGTCTTCATTGCCATCGACTGTTTTTTACGCAAGGAGGATCGGCAACTGGAGGCAAAAAAACGCGAGCTGAAATCACCTATTTTTTTAAAACCGGAACAATCTCTGCTGCCGTTGGCAACAGTGGAAGGTCGCCTTTTCCATCCCAGCCATTCCTGGATGCAGATGACTGAAGACGGAACGGCAGTGACAGGATTTGATGATTTCGTATCCTGGTTATTTCCGGGTCTCATTGAAGTGGTGCGAATACCTGCCGTCGGAAATCGTGTTAAGCAGGGAGAATCGATTTGGCAAATCGCTCATCTTCAGCGTAGGGTTGTGTTGCGGGCACCCATCAGCGGGACAATTATTGAAATAAACCCCGCTTTGAAACTTGGCATTCCCCTGCCGGCAAAAGATATTGAAAAATCATGGGTATTGCGTATGCAGCCCGATGGCAGGGGACAGGAATTTGCCAATCTTATTCCCGCCTGCCTGGCCAATCAGGTAAATACACTGCTGAAAGATGATGTGGTTTTTCAAATTCAAAAGGAATTTTTGTTGAACGATGGTGGAAAACCGGATGAGGAATTCTTCGAAAACCTGTCCGACGAAGAATGGAATCAAATCGTGGAACGCTATTTTCACTCCGCTCATCCCGAACCCTTACTGACCCGATAGGATTCATCTACTAAAAACAAAAAAAGGACATATTATGGACCGACGATCATTTTTAAAAGTAATCGGTACGGCAGCATTGACTGCAGCACCGGTAACTTCCGCGAGGGCCAGGTCGAATACGGTAGATACCGAATTCAGCGGAATACTGATTGATACAACCCGGTGTATTGGTTGCCAAACCTGCTCCGAAGTCTGTGCAGAACTAAATAAACTCCCCGCACCCGAGGTGGAAGCCATTGATGAAATTGAAGGTTTTCGACCCACAACACCCACACAACTCACTGTTATCAACCGTTTCGAAAACGGCGATGAAGAAATCTTCCTGAAACGACAGTGTATGCATTGTAATCAGCCGGCCTGTGCCGCTGCCTGTCCGACAAAAGCCATGCTGAAAACCGAAGCAGGACCCGTAATTTGGCGAGCGGACCGATGTATGGGGTGTCGCTATTGCATGATATCCTGCCCTTTCGATATTCCGAAATTCGAATATGATAAGGCAGTGCCCTCAATACGCAAATGTATCCTCTGCTTTGAGCGATTGAAAGAAGGTGAGACACCGGCCTGTGCAGAAAACTGTCCGGCAGAGGCGTTGTTGTTCGATAAACGCCGGGATTTACTGCTTCAAGCCCGCAGGCGGATCTCTGAAGAGCCGGATCGTTATGTGCATCATATCTACGGCGAACATGAGGCGGGAGGAACGTCGATGTTGTACCTGGCCGGAATACCATTCGAAAAACTCGCCATGAAAACCGAACTGGAACATGTGGCCTATCCGGAATTTACAAAAACATTTCTATATTCCGTCCCGATCATACTTATGCTATGGCCGCCGTTTCTGTTGGCGTTAAACCGGGCTACTGAAAAAGAGAATGAAACGACCATTGAAAACGAGGCGGAGGAGCCATGGAAGTATTAACCGATCATCCCGTTCATACCGGAAACGAAAAACAAAATATAAGGCAGTTTCTGAAAAGCGAATTGAAGCCTAAAGGTAAATTAATAACACCGTTTAATGTACTTGCGTCTGTCATTATTGCGCTTGCTGCCGTCCTGATATCCATTCGCTTTTCCAGGGGACTTGCTTCTGTAACTAATTTATCTCAGGAATTTCCCTGGGGTATATGGATTGGTTTTGATGTGATCACCGGCGTGGCATTTGCCGGTGGTGCTTATGTGTTGACTTTTATGGTCTACATTCTGAGACTCAAAAAATTCTACCCGATCGTGCGCATTACTGTTCTGAATGGATTCCTTGCTTATGTATTTTATGCCGGAGCTTTGTTGCTCGACCTTGGTCGACCGTGGAATGTAGTCAATCCGATCATCGGAAATTCCTTCGGCGTCAGTTCTGTTATGTTCCTGGTTGCCTGGCATTTTATGCTTTACATGCTGACAGAGTTTCTGGAAATATCTCCGGCAATTGCCGAGTGGCTTAAGATGAAAAAGGCAGTGTACATTTTGGAAAAACTGACCCTTGGTGCGGTAATTTTCGGTATAACATTATCGACGTTGCATCAGTCAGGACTGGGTGCGCTTTTTCTGATGGCGGCAGACAAGATACACCCGCTCTGGTATTCCGAATTCATTCCGGTGTTGTTTTTTGTATCCAGCATTGTTGCCGGTATTTCAATGGTTATATTCGAGGGCAGCATAAGTCACAAGGTATTCGCCGACCGTTTGTCCATGCGGGCAAAGATATCGCACGATGATATTTTATATAGTCTGGCAAAAATTTGTGCTGTCGTGATGCTGGTTTATTTTTCCTTACAGCTGCTCGTTTTTATTCATCAGCAGAACTGGAAATATCTGGAAACATCATGGGGTGCATGGTACCTCACCGAAATATTTGGTTTTGTGTTGCTGCCGGCATTTCTGTTCGCCCGGTCCGTTCGTTATTATCGGCGTCTGCTTGTTCAAATAAGCGCTGCATTAACCCTTATCGGAATCATTATTAACCGCTTGAATATTTCGGTTATCGCATACAACTGGCAGGCAACAAAGCATTATATTCCTTCGTGGATGGAAATTGAAATCACCCTCGCAGTGATCTTTGTTGAGATCGTGGTGTTGCGCTGGATTGTAAATCGCCTGCCGATACTAAATCGGTTTTCCGGGACAAATTATTAAAAGGAGGAGAATAAGAAATGCATGACGGATTTTATTTTTACGATATGTTTGCCACAAAAGGAATTGAGTATATCACCGTAATCGCTTTCCTGTTGCTGTTTGTACTTTACTGGCGCTGGCTTAACCCTAAACCGGCTCAGGTGCATTACCCGACGGCTTCAGTGACAAATTGGTTTCAGCTGCCTGAAGATCGTTATTTCCACCCGGGACACAGCTGGGCACTCCCCGAAAGAGACGGCACCGTAAAGATCGGACTGGATGATTTTGCCTTAAAAATGCTGGGTGGAATCGACCACCTGATACTGCCGCGAAAAAACAGATTAAAACAGGGAGAAAGCAATTTACAGGTGGAAGTCAATTCAAAGAAAATACCTATTATTACCCCCTTGGACGGTGAAATTATTGAAGTCAACCGGGGGTTCAGTTCTGCTGATGACGATAACGACTCCTCGTCGGACTGGCTGGTACGAATCCGCCCGCTAAGCCTGAAAGCCGACCTGAGAAACCTTTTAAAAGGTTCCCTGGCCCATCTCTGGTTTCAATCCGAGATCAAGGAACTTAACGATATGATGAGCAACCGCCCGGGTATTGTGCTGCAGGATGGCGGTGTTCTGGTTAACGGTTTTGCCAGAGAACTGGATGCGGCTAATTGGGAACAGGTCGCTCGCAGATTCCTGCGAACAAGTGACGACTGATGTTTGACAATAACACATTTCCCCTTCCATCAGACAATTTACCTCCTCATTGAGAACTTGTGGAGGGGGAAGTGTTTTTCATTGAAATCAAAATAATGATATTTTTCACTTGTCTTTGTTTTTATTAATGTATTAAATTACAACAGTTACCCGAAGGCATATAAAAATGCGATTTTTTCGGTTACTCAGTTTTCGTTTGTTTGTTATCATTTTCGTGATCCTCGCCGGACTCACCGTAGCCTTCTCTTATTATTATGTCTCAATAGAATCTTCTCAATATGAAGAATTTATACGTCAATGCGCCAAACGTACCAGTGAGATCATTCGCAGCGCCACACGTCGATCCATGTTGGATAATCACAAAGACTATACTTTTGATATAATCAATACTGTTTCCCATCTTGAATCTGTAAATGAGATCTGTATTTATGATAAAAAAGGAAAAGTTGTTTTTTCTACCAACAGTGAAAAGACCAACCGGGTGATGAACATGGAAAATGATGCCTGTGTGAACTGCCACGAAGCGGACGGACGATTACGTCCGCAACCGGTACAATTGTGGCATCGCATATATCCCAAAAAAGACGGTACCAGAATTCTGGGATATATTACGCCGATCATTAATGAACGAAGCTGTTACGAAGCCTCCTGTCATGCGCATTCGGCAAATGAGAAATACCTGGGAGTACTCGATATTAGTCTTTCACTGCAACAACTTGACGAACAAATTGGACAGAACAGAACCCATTTAATAACGACAATGATTGCTATTACTCTTTTTTCCGCGCTGGTAGTCGGCTCCTTTATCTGGTTTTTTGTTCATATTCCCGTCAAAAAATTGCTGATGGGAACTCAGGAAATTTCATCAGGAAATATCGGTTATAAAATCCCGACAAACAGTAACGATGAAATCGGTGTCCTTGCAAATTCATTCAACCAGATGTCCGCTGGTCTTGAAAAAGCCAAGAAGGAAATAACAGCCTGGTCGGAGCAATTGGAACAGCGTGTGAAGGAAAAAACAAAAGAGCTGGAGCGGACACAGAAACGAAATATTCAAATTGAAAAAATGGCGTCGCTCGGGCAGCTTTCCGCCACCGTTGCCCACGAGCTCAATAATCCGTTGGCAGGAATTCTGACCTACAGTAAATTGATCGCAAAAAAATTACAGAAAAGTGACCTGAACCACGATGAGAAACAATCCTTACTTGACAATCTGAAAATGATCCAGAGTGAGAGCCAACGCAGCGGTGAGATTGTAAAAAACATGTTGCTGTTCTCCAGGCAGAGTGCTGTCAATTTTAAACCACACGACATCAACAGAACAATCGATGAATCCATAGAACTGGTACGGCATCACCTCAAACTGCACAACATTCGGTTAACGAAGGAATATCAGGATAACCTGCCTCAATTCGAATTCGACGACAATCAGATCAAACAGGCATTACTTGCATTATATGTGAATGCGGTAGAGGCAATCGGTAATGACGGTAGCATAACTATTCGCACCAGTTGTCCGCCACCGGGACGATTTGTGCATATCTCTATCAACGATACGGGAAAAGGCATTCCCGAAGAGCTGCGTCCGCAAATTTTCGAACCCTTCTTTTCAACAAAAAGCGAAACAAAAGGGGTGGGGTTAGGGTTGTTCTCCGTTTATGCCATCGTTCAGAAGCACGAAGGAGAAATCACTGTGGAATCGGGTCTGAACAGGGGCACAACATTCACTATTAAACTTCCTTTTCGGAAAAAGGTTAAATAAGCATGACCAGGCAAAATGTTTCCATTTTGATCGTCGATGACGAAGACATCGTAAGAAATTCACTTTCCGGCTGGCTGGAGGAAGATGGCTATCAGGTTGATACCGCCCAAAATGCCTATGAAGCCCTTGAAGCACTGAATCGAAGGACCTGGGAACTGTATTTTCTCGACATCAAAATGCCCGGAATGGATGGTGTCGAACTGCACCATAAAATCCGGGAGGTTGATCCACAGGCGATCGTAATCATGATTACCGCTTATGCCGCAGTGGATACGGCTGTTCGGGCACTGAAAGACGGCGCTTACGATTACATTACTAAACCGTTCGATCCGGAGGATATATCGAGGTTGGTACACAATGCTGCACGGCAACGGCAGCTGGAGAAGGAAAATATTGAATTAAAAGATCAACTGGAGGATTTGACACGAGCGCCGAAGATCATTGGCAACAGCAAACACATACATGAAATTAACGATCTGATTGATACGGTGGCACCAACGGATACCACGGTTATAATTCGGGGTGAAAGCGGTACCGGTAAAGAATTGGTAGCCCGTGCGATTCACAGCAAAAGCAAAAGAAAGTTCTTCCCGATGGTAATCGTTAATTGCGGAGCATTATCCGAATCGCTGTTGGAAAGTGAACTGTTCGGTCATGAAAAAGGGGCGTTTACGGGAGCCATGCAGCGACGCAAGGGAAAACTTGAACTGGCCGACAAAGGAACTCTCTTTCTTGATGAAATTGGTACCCTGACCCCAAAAACACAGATTGACCTTTTGCGCGCGATCGAGAACAAAGAATTCACCCGCCTGGGCGGTAATGAAGTTATCCATACGGATTTCCGGCTCATTTGCGCAACGAATGCCGATCTCGAGCAGGCTATCCGGGAGGGTACTTTCCGTGAAGACCTCTTTTACCGGTTGCAGGTTTATACCATTCAGCTGAGGCCGCTACGCGAACGGCCGGAAGATATTCCCGATCTTGTACGTTTTTTCATCGAGCGATATAAACGGGCTATGAATAAACCGGTCGGAAATATCGAAAATAAAGCCTTGAGCATGTTAATGAACTATCAATGGCCCGGTAACATCAGGGAACTGGAAAATGCAATTGAAAGAGCGATGGTTGTTGTAAAAGGAAATGTTCTGCGCAAGGAGCATTTTATTTTGAATAATAGCATCCGTGAAGGTATGCCCTCCGACCTTTCCCTGAAAGAAATTGAAAAAAAGCATATTCTTTCCGTACTGGACCGTTTTAACTGGAATATTTCGCAGGCAGCACGCATACTTGGTATCGACCGTGTAACCATTTACAAAAAACTGAAAGAATACGGTATCAGCCGGGAACAACATGTCTGATCTGAGGCTGGTTATTCCGGATTCCCTTTCCCGAATTACAAATTACTCGTTCGATGTGGTTTCGCAGGTTACTAAACTGAAAATATTAAAACAGGAAATTGAATGGGAATTATATCTTGATCCGGTCCGTCGGCAATATAATGCCCTGCAATTTTTGAACAATACAAAGGCACATCACAATTCACACTCAGTATACCTTACCGACAGAGACCTTTTTATTCCCATATTCACACATGTATTTGGTCTGGCTGAATTTGGCGGCTGTTCCGCGGTGATTTCTCTGCTGCGGCTGGACCCGGCTTTTTACGGACTTCCATTCAATGAAAACCTGTTGCAGCAACGGTTGCAAAAGGAGGTGTTGCATGAATACGGCCATTTGCTGGGACTCCGCCATTGTATTCAATACGATTGTGTTATGGCTTCCTCAACAACGGCAGATGCCCTGGATATTAAAGGGATGCGTTTTTGTGAGATTTGTAGCCGAAAGCTTCCGGTTTGAAAAATTCAGCAATACCCGGGTAAAATAACCATCGGTTTTTCCCTTTCTCTGTATTAATATCTCATTTTAGCCGGAACTTAATTGATCCATTTCTGAGCACCCGACTGTCGAACTTTTCTCGTATAAACTTTTACGGCATTTCAACTGCACAAAGAAATTTCAGTAACATTTTCCATGGTTGACACGTAAATTGCAAAAAATCTAATCCGGGAACCCGATGAACCAATCTACTGACCAGGATCCGAAATTCTGGAAAACGGTACGGAACGATCTGCACAACGCACAATTCAAACGTACATTTCGCCAGGATTATCGGGAGCTGAAAGAATATTTTATTTCCAGAAAACGAAAAGAGCGCCTGAAGAGCCTGGGGATATTCCGCCGGTTTTTTTATATCTCCTGGTGGCTGCTGAAAGCCATGTTTTACCGGCTTACCCCTTTGCGCCGGCTGCTGTTTCTGGTCGGTATTGTTTTTATTCTGATGACTCCGAACGTGCAAAACCAGGATCATGATATCCATGTTGATATGAAAACAACTCGCCTGGGAGCCATAATGGTAGTCTGGGTGCTGATGCTGGAATTGAAGGACAAATTGCTGGCGAAAGACGAACTGCGCACAGGACATGCCGTGCAGGAAGCATTGAAACCCGAGTCGATTCCGGCAATTCCCGGTTGGGATGTCTGGCTGCACAGTGAACCTGCCAATGAAGTAGGCGGTGATCTGATTGATTTCCTGCCCCTGGGTGACAACCGTTTTGCCCTGACACTGGGGGATGTGGCAGGAAAAGGCCTTGGCGCTGCGCTGGTTATGGCCAAACTACAGGCAACCATCCGGGCGCTTGCCCCGGACAATCCGAATCCGGATGAACTCGCAGCAAAAATAAATACCATTTTACGACGCGACAGCCTGCCGAGTCGATTTGCCTCGTTAATTTACCTGGAACTGGCAGCCGGAAATCCGGCAATCCGGTTTATTAATGCCGGGCACATGCCGCCGTTCCTGATCAGTGCGGGAAATGTTCTGGAAATCGGCAAAGGTGGGTCCGCCCTGGGTCTAACCAGCCGTTCTGTGTATGATGTGTACGAAACTCAATTACAGGCGGGCGAAATTTTGCTGCTCTACTCCGATGGCATCACCGAAGCAACAAATGAAAACTCAAAATTTTTCGGTGAAGAACGTTTGCGTAAGCTGCTCAGCGATCGGGCCCGGCTCAGCGCTGCCCGGATCGGTGAGGAAATAACACAGGCGGTGAAAAACTTCAGGGGAGACGCGCCGGCCCATGATGATCTTTCGCTGATCGTTATCAAATCAGATATCGTCTCTTAATTATCTTTCATAATTCGGAGAGCAACTTAATGAAAAATTCATTGCTGCGCTTGAAGAAATAAACCATCCGATCACCCCGATGACGGAAATGCTGCAAAAATTCCGCCTGGAATTTCCCTGAAGCGGCGGCGAGGTTGATAATTTGCTGCATAATTTCTAATATTGGTCTTTGCGAATGATGAGGTGAATATGAAAATAAAACTACTGAAACTGGCTCATGCCCGCAGCGGCGACAAAGGCGATACGGCCAACATTGGTCTGATCGCCCTGAAACCGGAGTATTATCCGCTTCTGGTACGAGAAGTAACCCCGGAACGCGTAAAAAAACACTTCACCGGAATATGCAAAGGCAAGGTTGAACGTTTCGAACTGCCGAACATCGGTGCCTTGAATTTCCTGCTGCACGAATCTTTGGGCGGCGGGGGAACAATGACCCTGCGGCACGACGCACAGGGAAAAACCCTTTCCACCGCCCTGCTGCGCATGGAAATTGATATTACAGAAAATGAAATTTAATTCCGAACCGTTGAATCTTCACCCGCATATATTCGTATTTGCCTTCTGTACCTTTTCGGGAAATACTGAATGAACCGTATAAAATCGATCCTGTTTCCGTTGGCAATACTTTCCGCATCTTTTATTGTCAGCTACTGGCTTTACCCTTCCGTTCACAGCCTTGGCGCGCTGCACCTTGCTTTGGACAAGCAGGAAATCCGGCAAAAGGCGGAACAGATCACACGAACTTACGGGATACTCCCGGAAAAGTACGAAACGGAATTCGAACTGGTTTCCCGGTCGGCAATGATTCAACAGGTGCAGGAAAAGTACGGTCTGTTAAATGCCAATCAAAAACTGCGGGATTCCCTTCCGGGATACTTTTGGGATGTTCGATTCAAAGAAATCAATCCGGAGAAAAAGAGCAGGGGTACGGTAACGGTTACCACCGGAAACAGCAGATCGCCCCGTGCCCGTGATTCACGTAATCGTGAAATCCAACTCAATTTTGATATCCATGGAAATTTGCTTTCGTATAAGCAAACACTTCCCGATTCACTGCCAATACCGGGCCTTTCGGAAGAACAGGCGAAAACTATTGCAAGCCGGTTTGTTCGGGAAAACACACCCTTTAAAATACAAACTGGTATTGCGATACCGGAAGATTCAGACAGTGTCAGCCGTAAATTATTAATCCAAAACGAAACGAACAGTCTCTCGGAGGATAGTATAACTGTCACCAACGGCAGAACCGACTACCGGTTCAACTGGTCAAGTCGTCTGCAATACCTGGAAGAAAATAAAGTTGATATTACGGTGGCTGTTACCGGAGACCGAATTACCCGGCTGAATGTAAAATACAACATACCCGAGCAATACAAGTTAAAAATCGATTCGATTGTACTGGGAGTATCATCAGGTATATTATATATAATATTTGCCATACTGGCTGTTGTGATTGCTTTCCGGCGATTTCGTGCCTACGAGATAAGTTTCAGAAGGGCGCTGATACTGGCGGCATCGATTACCGTTTTGTACGCCGTCGAACTTTACCTGATGCTTATCGACCAGGGAGTTTGGGAAATGTTGATCCCGCTGATAGTCGCTCCCTTATTTT
>JAJRVZ010000320.1 GCA_024277055.1 Calditrichota bacterium | reverse complement strand
CGGCCGGCGGAACGATAAGCGGAGTCGGCGAGATCTCCGGGAAAAAATGTATGATCATCGCCAACGATGCCACCGTAAAAGCCGGTGCGTTTTTCCCGATGACGGCAAAAAAAGTAATTCGAGCGCAAAAAATTGCCCTTGAAAATGATCTGCCCACGATTTATCTGGTTGATTCCGCAGGAATATTTCTGCCCTTGCAGGAGGATGTTTTCCCCGACACCGATGATTTTGGCCGCGTTTTTTATCTGAATGCGGTGATGTCCGCAAAAGGTGTTCCGCAAATAACGGCCATTATGGGTATGTGCGTAGCGGGAGGCGCATATTTGCCGGTCATGTGTGACAGCCTGCTGATGACCGAAGGCAGCGGTCTGTTTCTTGCCGGTCCCGCTCTGGTGAAAGCCGCCATCGGACAGGTTATTGATGCAGAGGAGCTGGGCGGCGCTTCCATGCATGCGGCTATCAGCGGTACGGTTGACTTCAAAGAAAAGGATGATGAAGCCGCAATTAAACGCATTCGCAAACTGATAAAGGGCATAGGGCGCAGACCGGTGACTTCCTTTAATAAGATCGACCCTTTGCCGCCCCGGTATGCCACAGAGGAACTGGAGCGGCTGATGCCGGATGACCCCATGAAGGAATATGATGTTCGGGAAATCATCGCCCGGCTCGTAGACGACAGTGAGTTTGTTGAATATAAAAAAGAATACGGCAGGACACTGATTTGCGGATATGCCCGTATCGGCGGTTACTCGGTCGGAATTGTCGCCAATCAAAAAATGCATATTATGGATAAAGACAAACCACCGGAGTTCGGAGGCGTTATTTACAGCGAAGGCGCAGCAAAAGCAGCCCGGTTTATTATGGATTGTAATCAAAATCTGATTCCCCTGCTGTTTATTCACGATGTCAACGGATTTATGGTCGGCAGGGATGCAGAGCAGAGCGGTATTATTCGACAAGGGGCCAAACTGGTAAATGTTGTTTCCAATTCGGTGGTTCCGAAGATCAGTCTGATAATCGGAGGAACATTCGGCGCCGGACATTATGCCATGTGCGGCAAAGCATACGAGCCCCGGCTGATCTTTGCATGGCCATCGGCACGCTATGCCGTTATGGGAGGGGCACAGGCGGCTAATACGCTCGTGGACATTCGTATAAGACAGCTGGAAAGAGGGGGAAAGAAGATAACCGATAAAGAACGCCGGGAATTATTTGAATCGATAAAATCAACCTATGAACATCAAACGGACCCGCGATACGGTGCGGCCCGTTTGTGGCTGGATGATATTATTTTTCCAGCTGAAACAAGGGAAAAATTAATTACCTCCCTGCAAATTGTATGCAACAGGGAAGTTACGGAAAAATTCAATCCGGGGGTTCTGCAGACATGAGTTTTCAAACGATTGAAACGACGATTGAGAACAGAATTTTGAATATTACATTATGCAGACCGGAAAAGCGAAATGCACTGAACCATCTGATGGTGCAGGAATTAACTTCGAGTCTGACTGAAAACAGCAAAAATGAAGAAATTGTCGGACTGGTGCTGAAAGCGAAAGGGAAAGCCTTCTGTGCCGGAGCCGATCTTGAATACTTGAAGGATTTGCAATCGAAAAATTTTGAAGATAATTTAAAGGATTCACAGGCTCTTAAGGATTTGTTTCTGAAATTATATTATTTCCCGGTTCCGACTGTTGCGCTGGTTCAGGGAGCAGCCATCGCCGGGGGATGTGGTTTAATGAGTGTTTGTGATATGGTATATGCAGCGGAAGAGGCCGTTTTCGGGTATCCCGAAGTAAAAATAGGCTTCGTCGCGGCTCTGGTATCGGTTTTTTTGCTGAATCTTGTTGGGGAAAGACAGACAAGAGAATTGCTTTTTACCGGAAAAACAATTTCAGCAAGCGAAGCCAGATTGATCGGATTGATCAGCGAGACAACTACAACCAACGACCTGGATAACAGGGCGGGTCATTTTTTTAAACAAATAGAAGATTGCTCACCTGAAGCAATGCGTTTTACAAAAAGAATGATCAGTATGAAGCTTCATCCGCATTTGGAGGAAATGCTGGAAGAAGCATGTCATTTTAATGCTGAATCCAGGCAAACCGGAGATTTTAGGGAGGGGATTTCGGCGTTTCTTGAAAAACGCAGCCCCGTCTGGCATCTAAACCATTAAAGGGGAGGGCTTTGGTATGCTTGTTTTGACACGGAGGTTAGGAGAATCTATCACTATCGGCGATGACGTGAAGGTTGTTATCGTGGATGTTGACGGTAATCAGGTAAAAATCGGTATTGAGGCGCCGAGATCAGTAGAGGTTTACAGAGAAGAACTTTACGTAAAGATCAAGGGACATTCCTTTGAACTTGACCCAAAGAAAAACAAGGAAGAAAAATAAATACCCTGCTCAATATTAATTGGGCAGGGTATGATTGCTTATTAATCGGTATTTTTTTACAGATATCCGTCCCCTTTATCATCCATGAACCGGTCAACGAATTTTCCACTTTTTGATTTGAAATTGTCAATTAAAGTGTTTTTATATTTTTTATGTAACCGGGACATGAGCTGAAATGCTTTTTCCGGATCTTTGGGCAATTCTCCGGGATGGCAACTGAAATAGATTTTTAAAAACTCAACGACCATTCCATCTTTATCCATTTTTCACCTCCATATTTTAGATCAATTTATAAAGCGGACAGTCAAATTGCAATCGCTGAAATTTATTTCGCCTTAATATTAAAATAACGATCGTTATATTAATCTGACAGCAGGGCAGAGATTGCAAAAACTGCAAAGCAAAGAACCTGCGGCGCCTATATTACTGTAAATAATAAGATTGTGCATATACATAAGTTTACATAATATATGTTATATAACATATCTTAGGTAATATGTCCTGATCTGTTGTTTTATTGGTTCGTCTATTCCGTGAAATCAGTACAGGAATGCTGCGAGTATGCTTGTAGTTACTATTGCCAGAAAGTTTACGGTGTCATTATTCACAGCCCGAATACCTGAAACCATCTCCGTTTCCGTTTCGCAATGTTTTTTTTTCTCGGTTGGAATACCGCATTTTAAACACCGATAATGGCCCTGAAAAATTGCACCAAGCGTGCTGTCCAGCAGATTACCCAATTGTCCGGTTAAAATAAAAATGGAAAGTACGGTAATAGATGAATAGTCACCAATTGTTTCTGCGGCGAAAATAAGGGTGATGAAAGCAATTACCGCACTACCAAGTATGCCTGCAAAAGTACCTAAAATGGTGAGGCCGCCTGAGGTGCCTTTAGCAACTTTTTGAAAATTTATTATATTTCTCGGATCAGTTTTGCTGAATATTCCGATTTCAGTAGACCAGGTATCTGCAGTGGCCACCGAAATACCTGTTGCATACATCCAGAAATACATGGGATCGTTTGTGAATTTCCACAAAATAATAAAAAGGCCCCCTGCCCCGCCATTTGCCAGGACTTGAATGGCATCCCTTACCGAAGATTTTTCGTATTCAAGTTTAATTTTAAGTTTTTTTGCTTTTCCAACGTGCGACAACAGGCTTGACAAAATAAAAAAAGCAAGAATCGGAGCGGCGCCCGCCCCTCCACCAAAACCGAAAATTATCGTTCCCAGTAAAAAGGTTGCTACTGCACCGTCGGCAGTTACAAATTTCAATCTAAAACTGGCGTAAGCAATAAACCCTGCCAGCACTTCCCCGGTTAGTACCTGATATCGAATTGCCTTAAATTGTGGATGAAAAAAAGCCGCCAGCATTATCGCGGCAAACAGGGTTACAGTCAAATTGTCCGAACCTCTTGCGGAAGGCAATTCAGCTGCCGTAACTGCGATTGCCACAGCAGACGAAAACATTATGGAATCTATTATCCCGTATCGATGGTAATAAATGGCAACGCTAAGTACGATAAAAAAGGTTATTGTGAACAGGGCGGCCGATCCGGTGACAGATTTAGGGTCTTTCATAACCTTAAAATGATTTCTACCGAATTTTGAACCGATCAGAGCGGCACTTGCATCTCCCAGGGACAGGATTGCCACACCGGTGTTAAAAATAAGAATATTGCTTTCCCGGAAAAGCATGGCCGTAATAAAAAGGGATATCGGGTAAAAGAATGTACCGAGTGATTGTGAACTGTCATGCATACTTGCGAAAATAATTTTTCTAATGGCAAAAAGATTAATAATTGCAAACATGAAAGTTAGTAACAGAATCGGCTGGACCGAATGAATGAAATTTGAAGATATGATAAGAGACAGCCCCACAAGGATATGAATTGCTTTACGGGAATATTTGTGGGGCAAGCGAAACTTTTTATGAAGCAGTTCAAAACCGAGAATTATGGCCAGCAATATTAAGAAGAAATATGCAGTGTTTTGCCAGTCCTGTGTATTTGCAGGACTTATGACCATAATTTCCGAAGTCACCGTACTACAATATTGATCAATTTCTGTGGAACAACAATTATTTTTACGACCTTTTTATCTTTAATCATATCGGGAATCCTGCCGGTATTCAAAGCAAGTTCCTCAGCCTGTTTTTTTGATAGGTTCTTTGCAGCGCTAACCCGCTCCCGGATTTTGCCGTTTACCTGTATTACCCAGGTAATTTCGTTGGTTTCAATTGCTTTTTCGTCATATTCGGGCCAGCCGGCATTAAAAACAGAGGGTTGTCCGCCGGCCGTTTCCCATAATTCCTCAGCAATGTGCGGGGCATACGGTGCGATCAGACGGATCAAATTCCTTAAAACCGTGGCCAGCAAATATTTATTTTGATTTTCAGGTTTAACATCCTGTATATAGCGGAAAAGTTCATTCACCAATTCCATTACACGGCTTATCGCGGTATTGAAATGGAAACGCTCCGTATCTATGGTAACATGTTTTACCGCATAATGCATGGCGCGATTCAATTCCTTGTCATCCTTGCTGAAGGAGGTTTCCTTGATTTCCGGACTGAAAACGTCAATATTTTCCGAAACCACCCGCCATATCCGCTTCAGAAAACGATTAATGGCAGCACTTCCCCCGTCATCCCACGGTCCGCCGGCCTGAAAATCAAATCCGAACATCAGATAACAGCGCAATACATCGCTGCCGTATTTTTCCAGATATCTCTCCGGATTTATAACATTGCCCCGCGATTTGGACATTCGGTTGCCATCCGGTCCTTTAATTATTCCTTGATGAACAAGATTTTTAAAAGGTTCTTCAACGGGAGACAGCCCCATGTCGTACAATGCCATTACGAAAAAGCGGGCATACAAAAGGTGCATGGTAGCATGGTCAATTCCGCCGATATACTGATCAACCGGCATCCAGTTTTTTATGACCTCCGTATCCCATGGTTTATCTTTCGCTTTGCTCGACAGATAGCGCATGAAATACCAGGATGAATCAACAAAAGTATCCATGGTATCCACTTCGCGTCGGGCAGCCTTGCCACATTTCGGGCAATTTGTATTTACAAACTTTTCAGACGTCGCCAACGGTGGAACACCTTTGGGTTTAAAATCGACATCTTCAGGCAAGATAACCGGTAACGCTTCCTCGGGAACGGGAACTTCACCGCAGTCATCACAGAAAATCATGGGAATGGGGGCGCCCCAGTAACGCTGGCGGGAAACAAGCCAGTCCCGGAATTTATACTGGATGGTGCGCTTTCCTATGCCATCTTTTTCGAGATCCTCACTGATCTGCTGCAGACATTCCTTTGACGACATGCCATCGTACTTTCCGGAATTGACCATGGTTCCTTCGCCGGTGTAAGCCTCTTTCAGCGGAGCGTCCTTTTCAGTACCCGGTTCGAGGATAACCTTCCGAATCGGAATATTGTACTTTTCAGCAAATTCAAAATCCCGTTCATCGTGTGCCGGAACGGCCATTATAGCGCCGGTGCCGTAGGTCATCAGTACATAGTCGGCAATCCAGACGGGGATTTTTTCATTATTAACCGGATTAACGGCATAGGCACCGGTAAATACACCGGTTTTTTCTCTTACCGTTGATGTCCGTTCTATTTCGCTCGCCCTGCCCGCCTGCTTAATATATTCATTCACTGCCTTTGCCTGCCCTTTTGAAGATATTTTCGGTACAAAAGGGTGTTCCGGTGCCAGAACCATATAGGTGGCGCCAAAAAGCGTATCAGGACGGGTAGTGAAGACTTTCAGCTTTTCATCCATAAAGCCGGCTATTGAAAATTCGATTTCAGCACCTTTGCTTTTCCCGATCCAGTTTTTTTGCATCAGTTTTGTTTTTATCGGCCATTCGATTTTATCCAGCCCCGCAAGCAATCTTTCAGCGTAAGCCGTAATGCGGAAAAACCACTGGGTCAGGTTTTTTCTCTCCACAAGCGAACTGCATCGCTCACACTTGCCCTCAATTACCTGCTCGTTTGCCAGTACGGTCTGACAGCTGGGGCACCAGTTAACCGGTGCTTCGGCACGATAGGCCAGGTTGTTTTTATATAATTGCAGGAAAAGCCATTGTGTCCATTTGTAATACGATGGATCGGATGTATTGACTTCGAAATCCCAATCGTACATGGCACCGATACTTTTCAACTGCTCACGTATAAAAGCGATATTTTCTGAAGTTGTTTTCTGGGGGTGAATCCCCGTTTTTACGGCATAATTCTCCGCAGGCAAACCGAAAGCATCGAAACCCATGGGGTGAAACACTTCGTAGTCATTCATTTTTTTGAAACGGGCCCAGGTATCGGCAGGACCGTAATTGAACCAGTGTCCAAGGTGTAATTTATCCGCCGAAGGATATGGAAACATCACCAGGCAGTAACATTTCTTGTGATAATTATTGAGATTAACTTTATAGGTTTTGGATTCTTCCCAGTATTTTTTCCATTTATTTTCTATTTCATTAAAAGGGAAACTCATAAAAAACGACTCCTGGTTTGCATAAAATACTGCGGCAAGAAAAAATGGTCGGGGCGAGAGGATTTGAACCTCCGACCTTACGGTCCCGAACCGTACGCGCTACCAGACTGCGCTACGCCCCGATTATTAAAATATAAGCCGCAAATTTACAGACTCATTCTTTGTCAGTCAAGCCTATTACATGCTTGTTTTCATTATTTTTGCGTTTATTCCGATTCGCTGAACTTCAGTGAAATAATTATCCCGCCGATTAACGTCAGAATTGCAATTAATCCCTGCAGATCGAAACTGAAACCCGGATAGATCTGGTATAAGGACCCGATTATCAGACCCAGAATAGCATAAAAGGTTACGGCCGGATGTTTTTTTAATGCCCAGCTCATTATTCTTGAGATTACCAGTATGCCGAACACCACACCTGCTCCCAGCGAGGCAAGCAGGGCAAGAGTACTGATCGTTTCCGGGTTTAATCCCTGTTCGAGCAAGGTTGAGCTCAACCCACTCAGTGCATTCAGTACCGTCCAGTAAACACCGAGCAGTATCAATATGAATGAACCGGATACGCCTGGAATGATCATTGCCGATGCGGCAATTACACCGCAAAGCGCATAATAAAAATAGTGAAACAGTTTTATTTGCTCATATTTCAGTATTTCCCCTTCACCGGCGCCCTGCCCCTGCATCAGTGCCAGCACAACAACAATAACTATTCCAATTATAAGTGCGAAAATACGTCCCGGCTTAACTTTCATATCGTTGTGTGACCGCAATACGACGGGAATACTGCCGATGATCAGCCCGATAAACAAATAGACGGTTGGCAACGGGTAATTTTCAAATGACCAGGAAAGGACCCTTGCAAAACCGATGATAGAGATTAAAGCGCCTCCGAACAGAAAGGCGAGAAAACGAATATATTCCATTCTGCGCGATTTATCGGTAAGAAAATTACCGATGGCCTGCATTAAATATTCGTAAATACCAAATATAACCGCTATGGTGCCGCCACTGACACCGGGTATGATATTCGCCACCCCCATCGCTCCGCCAACAAGAAAGGTGCGCAACGGTTTAAACTCAGAATTCATTTCCATCCCTTCTTGCCGGTAAGCGGCACAAATTGTAAATCCATGATTTCCGTCTTTTTAACTTTCCCGTTTTCCAATTCGAATAAAGTGAGTTTCTGGGTTTCCTTATCTCCAACCGGTATCAGCAATCGGCCGGGATCCGTCAATTGTTGCAACAGGGATTTTTCTACAATTGGGGCGCCGGCCGTGACAATTACGGCATTGAATGGTGCATAGGTTTGCCAGCCGTTGCTTCCGTCTCCGCTGCGGATCACCAGTTTATAACCGAGTCCTTCGAGTGTCTGACGGGCACGGCGGGCAAGACCGGTCTGAATTTCAACGGAAAACACCTGTGCCCCCAATTCCAGCAGCACGGCGGATTGATATCCGCAACCGGTGCCAATTTCAAGAATTTTATCGTTTTTCCTGACCTGTAAAATCTGCGACATCACCGCTACGGTGAACGGATGAGAAATGGTCTGACCGAATCCGATGGGCAATGCTTTTTCATCGTATGCCTGAAATTCCATTCCGGCCGCTACAAATTTTTCCCTCGGTACTTTTTGCATGGCATTGAGCACCTCTTCACCGATACCGGCAGCCCTCAGTCGTTCGACCATTTGCATTCTTTTTTGTTCAAACATGGCTTCCGACCAATTCACGCAATATCATACGCATAAAACGCAATGTATCTTTTACATTATTCATGTTCGAAGCGGACTTATTGTACACCGTTGGTATATCGACAAATTCTATTTTTACCCCCTTTTCGGCAACGCGCAGTATTTGTTCGCTTTCCAGTTGAAACCCACCCTCATGGTAGTTCAGGTCCTTCAATAATCTGCAATCAATCAACCTGAAACCGCATTGGCTGTCACGGATACGCTGCCCGGCAAACATACTGAGTATCAAAGATGTCAGAATGTTTGAGGCAATACGGTGCAACGGCATTCGCCCCGGCTTCTTCTGTCTGTTGCCGACGATAAACCGTGCCCCGTTTGACGCTTTGTGTAAAAAATCAGGAATTAGTTCCGGAGGATGCTGTAGATCAGCATCCAGGCATGCAAGAAAACCCTGCAAATTATTCTGTTCAACGAATGAGTAGCCGGCCTGCAGGGCCTTGCCCTTACCGCTGTTTTTCGAAAGCCTGATAACCTGCACTTCAAATTCCGCCGCTATTTCGGCGGTATTATCCGTTGATCCGTCATCCACGACGATGACGGATGCAGGACCCGGCTCAATTTTTTGCAGCCGCTGCAGCAGTGTTCCGATTGTACCAGCGGCGTTAAATGCCGGAATAAGG
>JAJRVZ010000319.1 GCA_024277055.1 Calditrichota bacterium | reverse complement strand
GCGCACGACTTCATATTCCACCTCTTTCCAGCCGCTCAGATATTCTTCGATCAGGATTTGCGAAACATGACTCAGTGATTTTTCCGCCAGTCGCCTCAGATCGTCCCCATTGGCACAGACGCCGGAGCCGAGCCCGCCCAGCGAAAAACCGGAGCGCACCATTACCGGGTAACCGATCTGCCCGGCTACTTTCAAAGCTTCTTTGAGTGATTGCGCCGTGGCGCTGCGGCAGGTCAGCACGTCGATTTCCGATAACCGCTGCACAAAGCGCTGACGGTCTTCGGTATCCATGATAGACTGCACCGGCGTACCCAGCACCTGTACTTCGTGTTTTTTGAACACCCCGCTGCGTTCCAGTTCCAGGCCGGCATTCAGCGCCGTCTGTCCGCCGAAACTGAGCAGGATGCCGTCCGGTTTTTCCTTTTCGATAACCTGTGTAATAAATTCCGGCGTCACCGGCAGAAAATAGACGCGGTCGGCGAGGTGCTCGCTGGTTTGTATCGTGGCGATATTGGGATTGATCAGGATGGTTCTGACGCCCTCTTCCTTCAGCGCTTTGATGGCCTGGCTGCCGGAATAGTCGAATTCCCCGGCCTCGCCGATTTTCAGCGCCGCACTGCCGAGGATGAGTACTTTTTTTATTTTGCCGCTCATCGCACCACCTGCAGAAAGCGGTCGAACAGAAAGGAAGTGTCGGTGGGACCCGGCGCCGCCTCGGGATGGAACTGCACGCTGAAAAAACGGCCGGATTTGTGCTCCAACCCTTCGCAGCTATCGTCATTTAAATTTTTAAAAGAAACGTGCCAGCCGGCCGGCAGCCTGGCGCCGTCCACCGCAAAGCCATGGTTCTGCGAAGTAATAAAAGCCCGTTTGCTTTGCAGCTCCGTCACCGGTTGATTCTGGCTGTGGTGCCCGAATTTCATTTTGTGGGTATCCGCCCCGATGGCCAGCGACAGCAACTGGTGGCCGAGACAAATGCCGAACAGCGGTACGTCGTGCTCCAGTGCCTTTTGAACCTGCGTCACGGTTTCGGTCACCGTCTTCGGGTCGCCCGGCCCGTTGGAGACAAGGATACCGGCGCATTTTTCGTCGGACAGCGGGTAATTCCACGGCACGCGCAGCACTTCCACTTCACGTTGCAGCAGTTCGCGGATGATGTTGAATTTGCAGCCGCAATCGACCAGAACTATGCGCCGCTCCCCTTTGCCGTACAGCTGCGGTGCGGAACTGCTCACCTTTGCCACTAGGTTTTCACTGTTGGGATCGTAGAAGTCGGTATCATTTTTTTCGATAACGATCTTTCCTGGAAGACTGCCATGCACGCGCAGATGCTGCGTCAGCGAACGGGTATCCACACCGCTGATGGCCGGGATGCGGTTGTTGTACAACCATTGCGCCAGACTGGTGGCGGCGTTCCAGTGGTGATAGGAGCGCGAATAATCGGCCACGACCAGTGCGGTGATACCGGCATTCTGCGATTCGTAGTGTGGATATTTCAATTCGTCGCTGTTGTTTTGCGGCATGCCGTAATTGCCGATGTGCGGATAGGTCAGTGTCAGGATTTGTCCGGTGTAGGACGGATCGGTGAACGATTCCGGGTAACCGACCATGCCGGTGTTGAAAATAACTTCCCCGGCAACAGAAGCGGGAAAGCCGAAAGAGACGCCTTCGAAAACGCTGCCGTCTTCAAGAATCAATTGGGCCGGTTTCTGATCGATTGTAAACTCTCCGGGAAAGTAAGGATTATTTTTTTGCAGCCTAGTTTACAAAATTCACGTACCGGCATCAATAGGCATACTCAATTAAATTCATGTTTTTGAATGTTTATTCGATATCATGTGTGTAAATATTCTTTATAACTTCTGATCTTCAAACGGTCCGACCAAATCATCTCTTCGAAATTTCCTTTTCTACATCATAGTTCTAATTTCCCCGTCTCGTGTTTCCACGGAGCGGTCCCTGCGGGACGCGTCATTTATCGTATTTAATTCATCATTTTTTATTCCATTAAGCATCCACTTTTTCAACCAGCTCACGGTGCAGCAATTTTACCACCGCTTCGATATCTTTTTCTTCGATAATAAACAGCAGGCTGATCTGCGAGGCGGCATGGGAGAGGATGTCCGGTTTCACGCCTGCGGATTCCAGCAGACCGATGATCTGTCCCGGCAGGTGCGGGTCTTCACACAATTTTTCACCCACCACGCTGACAATGGCCTTGCCCTTTTCTATTGAAACTTCGCTGCCGTGGTTCAGCTCTTCTATAATATGCGGCAGATCATCGGCGTTTTCAACCGTCAGCGAGAGCATAGTGGCGGATTTATGCACGGCAAACACCTTTTTATCATGCTCGGTCAGATGATTGAAAAAGCGGGCCAGTATTTCCGGCGATAAAAACAGTTCGCCCGAGCGCACGGTCAGCAGGGTTATATTTTCCTTGTAGGCAATGGACTTTACGATGCTGCTGTCGGTCACCGTTTTTTCGCGCAGGATGAGCGTGCCGGGCTGACCGGGATCGCCGGAATTCAGCACGCGCACCGGGATTCCCTGTGATACCGCCGGCTGAATAGCCGACGGATGCAGCACTTTTGCACCGAAATAGGCCAGTTCGCTGGCTTCGGCAAAGGACATTTCCGCCAGCGGTTGCGCCTGCGGCAGAATAGACGGATCGGCGGAGAGAATGCCGCTGGTATCGGTCCATATCTGAATTTCGTCCGTCCTCAAAGCCGCGCCGAACAGGGCTGCCGAATAATCGGAACCGTTTCTGCCCAGTGTGGCCGGCGCACCTTCCGGAGTCGAGGCAATATATCCCTGCGTAACAATCAGCCTGCCATCATTAAGCAAAGGGTGTAATTGCTTTTCGCAGTTACCGCTCAGTTGTTTCGTATCGGGGACAAACCGGGTGCGGTCCCATCGCGCGATCATCAGTTTGCGGGCGTCGACATATTCCGTTTCAATGCCTTCCTGCTGCAGCACATCGGCCAGGATGCGTGTGGAAAGTAATTCGCCAACAGACAAAACAGCCTGGGAAATATTACGCCCACTGACACGGATCGATTCGGTGGCGCTGAGCAGCACACGCAATTTCTCAAGTTCCGCATGGATAAAATCGTACACCGGATTTGATGAATGTAATTCACGCATTATCGAATCGTGTTTTTGCCGCAGTTGTTCGAGTATTGATTCGACCTGCGACCAGTTGCCCGAGGCGGCCGCCGGTAAGGAGGCTTCCAACAGATCGGTAACACCGGCTACGGCCGACAGCACCACCAGGGGCCGTTGTCCCAGTCGTTCATGGATAATCTGACGGACATTTTTTATGGCTGCGGCATTCCGTACCGACGTGCCGCCGAATTTCATGATGATCATAGCTGTTCCGCCTTCCTCAGAAACGGTCCGATAATTTGCGCCATCTGTTCGAATTCAATCAGAAAGGCGTCGTGTCCGTAGCGCGATTCAATTTCGGCATACTGCGCTCCGGGAATTCGTTCGGCGATACTGCGCTGCTCGTGTGCCGGATACAGCACATCGGAATCGATACCGATGCACAACGTTTTCGCCCGGACCGATGCCAGCGCTGCCTCCAGCCCGCCGCGATCCTTCCCGACATCATGCCAGTCCATTGCATGGGACAGGTACAGGAAACTGTTGGCGTCGAAGCGCTGTACCAGTTTTTTACCCTGATAATTCAGGTAACTTTCCACCTGAAATATGTTTTCATATTCCGACAAGGAACCGTTATCGCTGAGTCGTTGTCTGCCGAATTTTTCATTGAAATCCACATCGCTACGGTAGGAAATCATACCCACCTTGCGCGCCAGCTGCAATCCCCGCGCCGGCTGCTTGTTATAATTTCCTTCCAGCCAGGCGTCATCCTGGTAAATGGCTTCCCGTGCCAGGTGATTCAGGCCGATACACCAGGCGGAATGCTGCGCCGCAGTGGCAATGGGAATAATCGACGCCACCCTGCCGGGAAACATGATTGCCCATTCCAGTACCTGCATTCCGCCCAGCGAGCCTCCGCTGACGGTCACCAGCCGCGTAACTCCGAGATAATCGAGCAGCAGTTTCTGTGCTGCAATCATATCGCGTACCGTTGTCTGCGGGAAACGCATGCGGTAGGATTCCCCGTTCAGCGGGTTGCGGCTGGCCGGACCGCTGCTGCCGTAGCAGCTGCCCAAAATATTGGAACAGATTACAAAGTAGCGATCCGTATCGAACACCTTACCAGGTCCGATCATGCCGTCCCACCACCCCGGTTTTCCGTTGGCCGTGGCGCGCAGCAGCGGTACCTCTTCCAACAGGTCGTCCGAATATCGGGCAACACCGGCGGCATTGGCGTTACCGGTCAGTGCATGGCACACCAGAATGGCATTGTCGCCGGACGGGCTCAAGCTGCCATGGGTTTCGTAGGCTATCGTAATTTCCGGCAACTCCTCTCCGCTCTGAAAAGCAAAAGAGGATTTGCTTCGAAACAGTTTAGTGGTACTTTTTTCCATGATTCGATCTTATTTTGTTCTTACCGGTTCGTCATCCCCAGGCTGTTTTGACACACAATTTTGTACCCGGGCGAAATCACCGTATTTAACTGCTAAACTTTTCAACTCTTCAACTAATTTGAACTTTTTTCCAGTGCCTGTTCAAAATCGGCGATAATATCATCGATGTGCTCAATTCCCACCGATACACGGATCTGGTCCGGGGTAACACCGGATGTTTTCTGCTCGTCATCGCTCAGCTGCTGGTGTGTTGTCGACGCCGGATGAATGACCAGTGTTTTGGCGTCGCCCACGTTGGCCAGCAGACTGGCCAGCTGCACGCTGTTCACGAATTTCTTGCCGGAAGCATGACCGCCTTTTATACCAAACGATAACATCGAACCGAACAATCCGGGACGCAGATACTTTTTGGCCTGTCCGTGATAGGGGTGCGATTCCAGTCCGGGATACCACACCCATTCAACCTGCGGGTGCCGTTCCAGCCAGCGGGCCAGCTGTAATGCGTTACTGTTGTGTCGCTCCACCCGCAGGGACAATGTTTCCAGTCCCTGCAGAAAAAGGAATGAATTGAACGGGCTGAGCGCCGGACCGAGATCGCGCAAACCTTCCACCCGGGCGCGGATGGCGAAGGCGATGTTACCGAAAGAACTGTTTTCACCGAACACTTCCCAGAATTTCAATCCGTGGTAGCCGGGGCTTGGTTCGGTGAATACCGGAAATTTGCCGTTACCCCAGTTAAATTTTCCCGAATCGACAATTACCCCGCCGATGCTGTTGCCGTGTCCGCCGATCCATTTTGTCGCCGAAGCGGTTATAATATCCGCACCGAATTCGATGGGGCGCACCAGGTAGCCGGCGGTGCCGAAAGTATTATCCACCACCAGCGGAATATCATGGGCATGGGCCAGCTCGGCAAGCGCCCGGAAATCGGGCACGTTCAGACGCGGATTGCCGATACTTTCGATATACAGGGCCCGGGTTTTATTATCAATGAGTTTGGCAAAATCGTTCGCGTCGTCACCGTCCACAAAGCGGACATCAATTCCCAATCGCGGAAAAGTCACTTTGAACTGATTGTAGGTGCCGCCGTACAGCAGGCTGGTGGAAACGATATTCTCGCCGGCCTGCACGATGGTGCTCAGGGCGAGAAACTGCGCCGCCTGCCCCGATGCGGTAGCCAGCGCCGCCACACCGCCTTCGAGCGCGGCGATACGCTTTTCGAACACATCCGTGGTCGGATTCATAATACGTGTATAGATATTGCCGAATTCTTTCAGCGCAAAGAGATCGGCGGCATGCTCGGCATCGTTGAAAACGTAGGATGTCGTTTGGTATATGGGTACCGCCCGCGAACCGGTGGCCGGATCGGGTTCCTGTCCGGCGTGCAGTTGCAGGGTTTCGTAACGTAAACGTGATTCTGACATGTTCACCCTCCTGTTCAGATGTTAAAATTGATTGCTCAGAGATACTGTTTCAAAAAATGGAGGGCGTTTATAAGGCGGGTAAAAAAAAACCTCTTCAGGAAAGATTGCAGAAGAGGTTTATAAATCATCCTTTTCCTTATCTGTCCCCGTAACAGGGGCAGGACGTAGCACCATTTCCCGGCAAAGCGGGACGGTTGCTAAGGTTTCACAGGGCCTGATCCCTCCACCTTTCTCGATAAGTATCTATTTTAAAGAACGTGGTTTGCGCAAACCGATCAAATATTGGCGGGAAAGATAAGGCAATTTTCAGGGATTGTCAACACAGCATCAAAAAGAAATTGAAATCCGGCCCCCGAATTTAATTGCCGATTACCGTAAACCGATGTTCTCTTTTATTAAAATTTAATCATCATCCAGACCATTTTCGTTCTCATCCTCAAAAACATCAATGGAATTTTTTATGTTCTCTTCAATCTGACTTTTATTGCCGGCTATCCGCGGATCGAGCAGATTACCGTTCCCATCAACAAACCATGAATCCAGACTAATCGTCAGCACGATGGAAGTCGACGGAGAATTCTCGTCCAGAACAAGAGGGTTGTCAAATTCTTCTTCCTGCTCCGCTTCAAGATCGCTGGAAAAAACAAACGTTTCATTCGGATCATCATTCAGATAACCTTTAACCAGAATACTCTTGTTTTGCAATTCCGGATTCTGCGTGTAAACCGTGCCATGGAGGGAGTCCAGGTCATCAATTTCGATTTCGCTCTCTTTGTAACTTCCAAAGGGAATCTGTACAGACTGAATCTCATGGGCAGTGGAATCAACCAGTAAATCCTGAACAAATGGTGTTTTGAGTTTAAAATCAAAAGAATCACCTTCGACGCTTTCAAACTCGATTTCTTCAATGACCACCTGGGCGCTGGTAATTTTTATCTGGTTTACCGTTATGCCGCTTGCCTTGACCAACGCCGTATTTGAAGTGCTCTTGACACTGATTTTGATTGATCCCATTACGGGATTGGAAGACGCCGGGTTGTCGTCGCAACCGGTTTGTAACAGCAGAATAAGTAAAGCAAACAGCAGCTGTTTTTTCGGTAATAGTTTCATCTTAACCTCCTTATTACAAATGAACCGACTTTCCATGAATTCAGATCATTCCCGATATTTTATATTCCTTAAGGGCTGTAAGGGCAAAGTCTGTGCCACCTATCCGAATAAAGGCCTTCTCTGATATAATACAGGGGAACCCGTCATAATCAGGCCGATTACAAAATCAGGTTTACGGTTTGATCATTTACATATTGTGCAAATCGTGCGCGATAAAAGTATAAAGTTGCGCAGCGTTGAAAAGCAATTGCCGTAAATATTTCCTGCTTTTCCCTCTGCGCCGTTCCTTCCTTCGAAGCAACGGGTGAATCGGAAGGGAATTGCTTTCGTAGGAAAAGCACCGTTTTTGTCTGTCAATACTCACTCGCCAATATAAAAAATGGGAACCATCGCTGATTCCCATAAAGTATGGCGGTCCGGACGAGACTCGAACTCGCAACTTCCTGCGTGACAGGCAGGTGCTCTAACCAAATTGAACTACCGGACCTATTTCAAAAGAGCGGGTAATATAAACACTTGTATTTTTGCAGTCAAGGTTTACGCTTCTTTTTTTGCAATTTTAATTGACCGGGAATCTTCCCGGACTAAAAACTCCGGTCCCGACCGTTGGTTTTCCTTTACAGAAGTCAGACAGCGATTATCGGTAATAAAAATTAACCGCGGACCGTTCATCCTTTAAAATCAACCACTCATCCAAAGCAACTTTGTTTTTACCATGCAGCCGGTATATTTACCTGAAAACAATCAGGAGGTCAATATGCGATTTTTAATTCTAGTTTTAACAGCCTTTCTGGCGATTTTTACGCCGGCGGTGGCATCCGATTATCGGGCGGGACAAAGTGTAACCGTGTCGATGGGCGATACTTTACCCGATGATCTGTATGCCGGAGCCCGATCCGTTTATATAGACGGTATCGTGATCGGAGATGTTTATGCCGGAGCACAGAATGTACGTATCAGCAAGGACGGCCGTGTGGGAGACGATGTGCTCGCCGGTTGTGAGGAAGTGCAGGTATACGGTCCGGTTGGGGGAAATGTCATCGGCTTTGCGGGACGTATTTTTATCGAGTCGGAAGTAATGGGTGATGTGCTTGCCTATGGCGGTGAAGTGTATCTCGGGAAAAACGCCCTGGTGCATGGAAATATTTATGTCGGGGCCGGTAAAATAGAAATTGACGGTGCCCGTATTATGGGCGACCTGACAGGCGGTGCCGGTCGTGCTTCCCTCAACGGTATGGTAGAAGGGAAAGTTGATCTGGGACTGGGTACGGTTAGTTTCGGAGAGAATTACCTCGCCAAAGGCGGCACCAAACTGGTTCTGCAGGAAGAAACGACAATCGATGAAATTGAGTATGCGCCGGCGGATCTGGAACTCAGTTTTGCAGAGAAAAGCTATTTTTTTACTTCGATGTTTTTTATCTGGGGAGTGGTATCACTGTTGATCACCGGTATACTTTTTGTCGCCGTTTTCAAAGAAACGGCCCGAGATATGATTTCTTTCGCACAGAACAATATTTTCAAAGCTAGCGGAATGGGATTCGTGTTCCTGATAGTAATCCCCGTTGCGGTTGTGATTCTGGTTGTTTTAATTTTCACGATTCCGGTTGCCTTAATTGGGGGTACCCTGTATTTGATCCTTTTTTATCTCGCCCATATCGTTTCCGCACTGATACTGGGAGACCTGATGTTAAGACAAATAGACTCCGGCTTTCGGAACGGCCGCCTGTTCATTCCTTTGATTGTCGGAATTATTTTTGTAGTTTTTCTGCCGGAGATTCCCTATATCGGCTGGCTGATCGACATCGCGTTTGTCAGTCTGGGACTGGGAACCTTTATTCTCTACGGATGGCAGAACCTGAAACCGGTAAAGGCTGCATGAAAAATTACAAAACCTGGATATTTTTTTCGGGCGCTGCCCTTACCGGCGGCGTCCTGATTTCTTTTCTGCTGAATTATCTTTATCCTGAAAAAAGCGGTGTTTTTCCGGTTTCCCTTACCTACTCAATTGCCCTGACCGCCGCTCTGTTCATCGTTTACCGATTTACCAGCAGGAAATTATCGGTATTCAGTTTCTGGCAAAGCTGGGTGCTGCGCAGTCTGTTTTATGTGCTGGCAGTGTCTCTGGCTATTTTGATCGGGTTTGTTATCCAAACAGCTGTTTTTGTTCCGAAGGAAAAGGTTACGGGACTGGTAATCGACAGTCTTATTGAGGGCTTTGTTTATCTGCTCACAATCCCGTTCAGCCGGGCAGAGCAACCGGGTATTCTGTCCGAAAATTCGCAACGCATGGCCGGTTTACTTTTTTTACTGATCTTCGCAGTCGGGATTGCGGCAATTATTATCGGATACGTTGAATTGCGCTGGCGGGAAATCAGAAATCAGCAAATGATTGACAGCGCAGAGCTCAAAGTCCTGAAATCTCAAATTGCTCCCCATTTTCTTTTCAACACGATAAACACCATCGTTTCCGTAATCAGGGAAGATCCGGAACGTGCCGAGACTTTGCTGATCAAACTGAGCGATTTATTGCGCTACCAGTTCAGGGTATCCGGAAAATTAAAAGTGTCCCTCGAAGAGGAACTCAACTTTACCCGCAACTATCTCGAATTGCTCAAAGCCCGCTTTCCGGATAAACTGAAAATAAAATGGCTAATTTCCAATACTCTTGACCATCTTGAAGTGCCTCCGCTGATCCTGCAGCCGCTGATAGAAAATTCGGTTAAACACGGCTGGCAGAACCGCGAGCAGATATTGGAGATTGTTCTGGAACAGTTTCAGGACAAAGGTATGTTATGCATCAGGGTTCAGGACAATGGTGGCGGCATTTCCGAATCGGCATTAAGAAAATTACCCCGGACCGGTCATGCCCTGCAGAATATCCATGAACGGCTGAAATTGCATTACGGGCAATCCGGGCTGTTGAAAATCGAGTCCGACCCGGATCAGATTACCTGTGTTACCATTATGATACCGGAGAATAAGTGAAATGCGTGTTTATATTGTGGAAGACGAACAACCGGCACTGCAGCGTCTGAAAGATATGCTGGCAGCCGACCATGAAATTGAAATCGTCGGCAGCACCGGCAGCGGGCGGATTGCAGCCGCAGAAATCGATGCGTTAAAACCGGATCTCATTTTCCTTGATATTCATCTTGAAGATATTTCAGGAATTGATCTGCCGGCACTGATTAAACACAACCCCTATATAATTTTTTGCACTGCCTATGATCAATATGCCGTGCAGGCGTTTGAGATAAAAGCCGTTGACTATCTTTTAAAACCGTTTGCCGGTGAGCGACTGCAGCAGGCCCTGCAGCGCGTGCGCGAACAGGTTGAACGGCAAAACCCTTCGATGCGGCGGATTGCACAATTGTTAAAGGACTGGAATCCGGCGGGCGAATACCTGACGCGCATTCCTTCAAAAATCGGGGAAAGGATTTTCATACTGAATGTAAAGGATATTGTTTACTTCAACAGCGACCGCAAACTGGTTTTCGCCTATCTGTTTGATGATCAGTATCTGATTAATTACACACTGGAACAGTTGATACAACGTCTGGACCCCGATATGTTTTTCCGTATTCATCGTTCAACAATTGTAAACCTGGAATATGTAAAAACCATTGAAACCTGGTTTGCGGGCGGGTACCGGATGACCGTAAAAGACAAAAAACTGACAACGCTGGAAATCAGCCGTAATGCCGGACGTCAATTGCGGCAACAATTGGGTTGGTGATTAATTCGATTGTACCAGCGATTTTCCGTAAAGACGAAATGACAGAATAAAGATCAGAAACAACAGCACTCCGGCACTGATAAAGGGAAAGGAAATACCGATCGCATCGAAAAAAAAGCCGGCCCACATCGGTCCCAGCACCCTTGCCATGGAGGAAAAGGATTGATTCAAACCGAGAATACCGCCCTGCTGCTCCGGGGGAGTATTTTTTGAAATCATGGTAACAACCGATGGATTGTGTATCCCGATGGCAAAGGCCATAAACCCAATAATCGGCAGAAAG
>JAJRVZ010000318.1 GCA_024277055.1 Calditrichota bacterium | reverse complement strand
GTTTGTTCAGGAGTCATTCTATCATCTTGGAAATCAAAATGTGGAGGCAGATTTATTTTTTCTAATTTACCACAAACATACCATAGATCATTATTATTATCTTTGATGAGATTTTTAATCCGGCAGCTGCTGAAACCATGGGGCTGTTCAGAGGACAGATCGTCATCCTTATTCATACCGGAAGCCGGGGCTGCGGTTACCAGATCTGCGATGACTTTCTGAAAATCCTGGAAAGAAAAAGCAGTGAACACAAGCTCAACCTGCCCGACCGGCAACTGGCTTGTGCGCCGGTCAGGTCAAAGGAAGGACAGGATTACCTCAGTGCGATGGCGGCCGGCGCTAATTTTGCATGGGCAAACCGGCAGGTGATTATGTCTCTGGCTAAAACAGCCCTTATGGAATCCCTGGGGATTTCGGAATCGGAACTGGCTTTTCAACTGGTATATGATGTTTCTCACAATATCGCGAAAATAGAAGAGCATATCATCGACGGGCGGAGCCGCCGGTTATGCCTGCATCGTAAAGGCGCGACCCGCGCTTTTCCCCCCGGACATGTACAGATTCCCGCAAAATACCAAACTATCGGACAACCGGTGCTCATTCCGGGGGATATGGGTAGATATTCCTATGTCTGTACCGGAACGGAAAAGGCCATGCTGGATACTTTCGGCAGTACCTGTCACGGAGCCGGAAGAAAGCAGAGCCGGCGCAAGGCGAAAAAAACCGCAGGCAACCGCGATCTGTTTGCAGAAATGAAAGCTATGGGGGTAACCGTGCGTGCGAGGGGCAGACATACCGTCGCTGAAGAAATGCCCTATGCCTATAAAGATGTTTCTGAAGTGGTGAGCGTGATGCATGATTCAGGAATCAGCCGTAAGGTTGCACGACTCAGACCGGTTGCGGTTATTAAAGGCTGAGCCAACCGCTATTGCAGATTTGCAGCACTGTTATCTTCGTTTCTAACAGGCATTACCTTACTGCGGACAATAAATGCCTGGCGGTAGCCCTGGCTGCGCGCCAGTTTTCTGAACTCTTCCGCTGTTTCCCGATCCGTGAAATCCCCGATACGTATTTTATAAAGCGGTTCCTCGAATATCAGGTAAGTTTTCTGCCCGCTTTCGGCAAATCTATCCGTTGCTTCCTGCTCCACCAGTGACGCCATCTCAAAGTTTTTTGTTGCCAGCAACTGAACGCGGAAGCCATCAACTTCTTTGACGAGGGAGCGGTTCACAGCATTCGTATTCACCCTGTCGGGGTTGGATGAGTTTTCCACCTCTTTTTTGCCGATGACGATATCATCATCGTTCAGCGAGACGGGATCGAAGGATTCATCAAACCGTAATCTGTCCGCCACAGGGGGCTGTGCGGTATTTTTCTTTCCTGCTGTGCACGCCAGAGCAAAGGTAATCAGAACTAATACGACATATTTCATTTTACTTAACCTGTCTGCAGTGTTCGAACGTTTGCGAAGTTTACTGCAAGTTTTTTTAACGCGCAAGCCCTATATTATTCCAACACTTTGATTTTTACACCAGCCGGTTTTACCGTCTGCCAGTGTTATCTCGTACCAGTTATTCACTTCACGCTTTAATTGCACACGCGTACCTTCGTGAATAATAAAAACCTCCGTGCCGCCACCGGCGGGTTCACTGAAAACCGAAACTTTTTTTTCCAGCACCACACCAAATTTTTCAGTTTCGTTCTGATAAATCTTTCCGGCAAATAACAGGCCGGTAAGAATCAACAGTGAACCGAATATCCAGGACATTCGCCGGAAGATTTGTCGCCCACGCACAATATAAAGTGAGGCAAAAATCGCCATGAGTACGAACAATGCAAATACCAGCCATGCAAAGGCATTCACCGGTAATATCTGTATCGCCGCTTCCCACCATTCAACCAGAAATAATTTTGGGACGGGCTCTATTTTATCAACAATTCTCAACTGAGCCAGGCTCAGATTTTTCTGCAACGCCTCATCCGCCGGCAAATAGCGTTTCGCCTTCTCATAATAGAGTATCGCCATTCCTATACGATCCAGCTTGTAACAGGCATTGCCCATATTAAAATATACTTCTCCGCTTTCTATCCCTTTATCGATAATCTGTTTGTACTGGCGAAAGGCCGTCTCGTAATCGCCTGCGGCATAAGCCTGATTACCGGCTTCGAAATACCGGTCCCACCCGGCAGCACGGACTCCGAAGGACATCAGGACAATAAGAGTAATCAGAAAGGATCGCTTCATTTCGGAAATGTACATTTAAATATATTTCTCCAATTGTGTCAGAACACCTTTCGCCTTTTCATAAAACGCTCTCATTTCATCAAGATCGGCTTTTTCCCCACCAAATTGCTTGAAATCACTCTCCGATAAGCAATCTATGTATTCCCGAATCTCTTTCGGATCAACGCCGGCCCTTTCCAGACTCCGTTGTACTGTAAGCGAATTAAAGTCTGTCATTTGTATATTCAGTTTATCGCTTACAAAACCCTGCAGAGCCTGTGACATCTGCTTGTAAAATTCGTGATGCCGGCCCGATTTCAAAAATCCTTTCGAGGCAGCCAGGTGTTTGGCCGCAATTTTACCGGCTTTCCTGCGGCGTGCCAGACCGACATCGCTGCGAAGGCGCTCGTTCTGTTTACTGTACCACAAAGCAAAGGCAATTCCGAACAGGGGCAGCAGATAGGCAATGAAGTACCACACGTTGTGATACAGCAGGGCACCTGATGTATAATACTCCGCTGTTTCCTTTATATACCGGATATCCTCGCCCAACAGCGCAACTTCCTGTTTGCTAAGCCCCGAACCGGAAACCATTCCCCCCGGCACCACAACGCCGGGTGATACGGTTATCTTCAGCGCTTTGGAAACCAGAGTACGATATTTTTTCGTCTGCGGATCAAAATAGGCAAATCGTACCGGTTCGATCAGGTATTCTCCTTCCATTCGCGGAACCAGTATATATTCAACCGTTTTTGTACCGGCAATGATATTATTCTCTCGCTTGATTTTCGTCTTTTCTTTCGGATCGTAGACCTCCATGTCCACAGGCGTTTTCAATTTCGGAGGTTTGAGCAGTTTTATATTGCCGGTACCGTTCAGCGTCAGTTTAACCGACACCGCATCATTTGCTTTAACCTGCTCCTTATCAATATTCACTTTCAGGCGGTACTTTCCGACGGCCCCGCCGAATGAGGCCGGCCGGCCGGCTGCCGGGAAAGGCTTCACCCTGATTTTTACCGGTTTGGTATTCAACACTTTCTGAACCGTTCTGCCAAAGGGATCGTCGAAGAAACTGTCAAAAATACTTCGCCGGGATGATCGTCTTTTCAATACCGCTTCTACCGCTACACTCAGTGGTTCGATGGTGAGTTCGCCCGGCTTTGTAGGGAACAGGGCGATCTTACGCAACGTCGCAACCTGATAGGTAATCCCGTTAATGACCTCATTTTGTATGCGGGGCTGACGGGGTAAATCGAATTCCTCCATCCAGAAACCGGGATTGGACGGGATTTTCTCAAAATTGTAATTCCGGACTGACACCCTGAAATACAGTTTATATTCAACCAGTATCTGTTCATTCTGGAATACGTTGGTTTTATCGACTATCGTTTTCAAATAGAGATTTTCACCGAGCAGGTCACGATCTTTGCTGTTTGGAATCTTTTGACGGGGCTGTGGTTTTTTCGGTGTTCCCTTACTGACTGTAATCGTAATGACGTTTGATTTCAATTCTCCGCTATCGGTGGTTACCAGCGCAGGACCAATGGTAAACTTGCCTGTCTTTCTGGGGATCAGGTAGAATGAAAACGACTTCGATGCGGACGACTTTCCGTTTACATACTGAATGCTGGTGGAAGTGTTCGGCCCGCTGATGATAGAAAACGCCGACAGGTCCGGGAAAACGGGATTGGGTAAATTACTTGAACCGCCGCTGACCGTGATCGTGTATTCAAAATTCTCGTTCAGTGCAACCCGGTTTTTATTTACCGTGGCACTGACACTGATATCCTGAGCATGCAGACCGGCAGCAGATACAAGTAATAACAGTATCAATATATTTTTCAATCCGATTACCATCTGTTACCAGTCCTTATCCACTCTTTTTCTACGACTGCGTACAGGTTTACGAAGATCTTTATTGTTTTGTTCTTCATTTTTCAGGGCATCAAGAATGCGTTGTGCATCTTCCTTGTCCATTTTCTCACCGGATTCCTGTTTCTCAGCTTCGGCATGTTGTTGTTCCTGCTGTTGCTTTTCCTGTTGTTGCTCATCGCCCTGCTTCTGTTCGCTTTGCTGTTTATCTTCCGATCCCTGTTGTTCCCGGTTATCCTGCTGTTCTCCCTGCTCTCCCTGTTTTTGCTGTTGCTGTTGCTGTCCGCTTTTCTGCGGTTGCTGCTGCTTGTCTGCCATTTCTTTCAATTTGGCCCGAGCCAGTTCAAGGTTATATTTTGTGTCCTGATCTTCAGGATTCAAGTCAAGTGCTTTTTTATACGCGTCGATACTTTCCTGAAGCTTGTCCTGTTTGAAGAAGGAATTTCCGATATTATGATAGGCTTTTGCCACCAGTGAAAGATCTTTGCTTCCCAATACCGATTGATAAGCTTCCAGCGCTTTGTCGTATTTTTCCATTTTATAAAGGGCGTCGCCACGGTTGAAATTAACCACATCACTCTTCGGATCTTCCAGCAGCGCATCCTGATAGCGGTTCAATGCTTCTTCGTACAATTCCTGTTCATATTTCTCATTACCTTCGTCTATTTTTCCCCGCAGCGACTGAGCCTGACCAAGAACTGAAAAAATATAAACAGTGAAAGAACGGCAATCGAATTTCTCATACAAATCTCCCGCGCCATTCTTTTTTCAGTTTTTTCCGTTCCGGGATAAAGATTTCAAGCAACAGGCAAATCAAACCCAGAGCAATAAATATCTGAAACCTGTCTTCGTACTGGGCAAACTGCCGCGAAACCAATTCCTTTTTCTCCAGTTTTGAAATCTCTTCATAAATATCTTTCAGTTCGGAAGACGTCTGGTTGGCCAGAAAATATTTACCGCCCGTCTGGTATGCAATCTTTTGTAACGTAACCACATCCAGGCGGGTGGTGACCACACTGCCGCTGCGGTCCTTTTTAAAACCGACCTGATTGCCGTATCGGTCATATTCCGGAATCGGTACCCCCTGCGGATCGCCGATACCGACCGTGTAAATGATCACCCCTTCCTGCTCGGCCTCTTTAGCCGCCTCCACCGGTTCGCCTTCGTGGTCTTCCCCGTCGGTGATGAGGATCAGTACTTTATGCTTCCTGTCCTTTTCATTGAACCCCCGGATCGAAGTACGAATAGCCTCGGCGATTGCCGTACCCGGTTGCGGTATAAGGTCCGTATCAATAATGGACAGAAAAAGCTTCGCCGCACTGTAATCCAGTGTCAGGGGACACTGTACGTGAGCGATTCCGGCAAAAGCGAGCACCCCAATGCGATCACCCTGCAGCATATCGATCAGGCGGCTCACTTCCTGTTTGGCCTTTTCCAGCCGGTTCGGTGCAACATCCTCCGCCAGCATACTGCGTGAAACATCGATGGCAACGATGATGTCGACGCCCTCCCGTTTCACTTCTTCCATGCGCGTTCCGATCTGCGGGTCGGCAAGAGCAATTACAAAGAACAGATAGCTGAGAACGAGTAAAGCCTGTTTGGCGTTACGGCGCGCCGGACTGAAGTTCGCCATCAGTCTTTCGAGAATCGCAGGTTCTCCAAACCGTTGCAGCAACAACTCCTTGTAGCGAACTACCCATATAAAAAATACAATCAGAACGGGTACGCCCCATAAAAGATGCAGTAATTCCGGATTGGCAAATCGTAAAACTTCCATATTGGCTCTGTTAATTCAATCCTTTTAACGGTTATAAAAAACTTCCGTTCGTTTCTGTCAGGGTATTTTTCGGAACACCGTGTTTGTCAATAATAATTCAAACATAAACACCAGCAGACCGGCGCCCAGAAACCAGACGAAGTATTCATCATAACGGGTAAATTCCTTTACCTCGATTTTGGTTTTTTCCATCTCGCCGATCTCTTTGTAAATCGCACTTAACTTTTTTGTATTCGTTGCCCTGAAATATTTTGCGCCGGTGATTGATGCGATCCTTTTTAACACTTCTTCATCTATTTCAACCGGCATGGTTACATAGCGTCTGCCCCAGGTCGGATCGTCGATGGGATACATGGCCGTACCGCGGGAACCGGCGCCTATGGTGTAAATTTTTATATTGTACGCTTCTGCGATTTGCGCCGCAGTGACCGGATCAACCTGCCCCCGGTTGTTCACACCATCAGTCAGTAAAATAATCACTTTGCTTTTGGCTTTGCTGTCCCGCAGGCGATTTACGGCATTCACGATACCCATGCCTATGGCCGTGCCGTCCCAGTTCTTATCCGCCACCCTGATCGATTCCAGCAGGGTCATCAACACGCCGTAGTCGAGGGTGAGCGGACATTGCGTGAAACTCTGACCGGCAAATACGACCAGCCCCAGGCGGTCGTTCTGTCGTCCGCCAATGAACTTTTTCGCTACTTTCTTGGCGGCTTCCAGGCGGTTCCTGGGTTTAAAATCTTCGGCCAGCATACTGGAAGAGACATCGATCGCCAAAACGATATCCACCCCTTCAGTGGAAGTCTCACGCATTTTACTGCCGGACTGGGGTCGCGCAAATGCCATAATCACCAGTGCGATAAATAATAACCGTAACAGGAACAGTCCGTGACGCAGCATTTGCTTACGGGTTTGACCGACCCGTTTTATAATTCCAATATCCGAAAAGCGGATGCGTCCGCCGCCTAGGCCCCGCTTGCTCCAATACCGGTACGCCAGCAAAGGAATGATCAGCAGTAAGTATAGATATTCAGGATCGGCGAATCGGTACATCAGCTCATTTCCCGCTTGTCCTCTTCGAGGTATTCTTTTGCCTTTAATACGATGCGGCTGAAATCCAGATCGGTGATTTCGACGACCATGCCGTTCGTTTCATTAAAAGCAACCCGGTTTTTATCGCGTTTATCGCCAAACTTCACGTAGCACAATTCCTTGTCTTTTCCGTATACAGCAACGGTACGGATCGGCTTGCGCAATCCGTGGCGTACCGTCTGCTTAACGTTATCCTGCAGAAAATGTTTGGCTTTTAACTGCTGCAGGCTGTTGATGAAAGAATTTATCTTTGTTTCCTTTACCTTCGCCCCATCGAGCCGCACCCACGTGTCGCTGGTGTCCTTCACCAGCACGATACTGGAATCTCCCTGGAAGACAACCATACTGTCCGCTTCGGATTTATTAAATTCGGCAAACTTTTTATAACGCAGGTCATCCAGGTTTTTTTCCAGGTCTTTGATGAAAAGTGTATCAACCGTAAATACGTAAGGTCGTGCGTCATCCTTTCCGTAAATCCGGTTACCGTCCCGTTTTGAAAAAATAAGCGACTTGCGCGCCTTGCTTTCTCCGATGTACAAATCCAGTTTATAGGCAGGACGATTCAGGCCGTATTTTCGCGGATTGGAAAACGTTTCGTTTTCAACCGATTTAATTCGCACGTTTTCAATCTTATTTACGATCCGGCTGACGATACCGTTATCTGCGCGAAATTCCCCGGGCCGGGTCAGGTACCAGTCGCCGCCCCGGCGTTCCAGGCTGAAGGTTCCATGATTATTGACCAGCTGAAATTCTTTTATATCCGACGCCTTCACATCGGAAACAGATTTGTCGCGCCAGTCAAACAGCTTTTTATCAACACTGCTTTTGGTGTAGGAAGCGATAGTATACACCAGTGTATCAACCTGGTTGCAGAACAGATTGGAACCAACCGGTGTATTTTCACCGAACAACAGCGAATCCACCGTTCCGTCGCTCAGAGTCAGCCTCACTTTCAGTGGTTTTCCGCTCAGGCCGTAATTCTTCAGATCGTTCTTCGTAACATGAAAAGTGCGTATTTTTTTCAGATTTTTCAAAGTGTTCAGCATACCGTTTATCGTCGACTGATCGCCGCCCGTTTGAACCGGTATTTTAATCCGCCACTTTTTATCAACCCGTTCGAAAACAAAATTTCCGCGGCGGCTGAAAATTTCCACCTGCCGAACGCTGTCGGTTTCAAAGTGAAATATTTTTTCCTCATACTGTTTCTGCTGTTCGCGTTCTTCGCCGCCCTTGATTTCATAAAAATAGACCCAGGCAGCCAGTACGAGCATGATTCCGAGCAATACCAGATTTTTTACCAGTTTCATATTTCCCTCAAATATTCACTTCATTCGTTTTGAAAGATCAGTTGCCGGTTGCCGCTCAGCGGGAACGGCGAATATAGAACACCACCCCGATCACGATTACGATCAGCGGAACGGCAATTACCACCAGGTAAAAAATAGTGGACACATCGGCCTGTGTCAGGGTAACGCGGCGATCATCGGCTTCCTTCGGGCGAATACTGATCAGGTCCTCTTCTTCGGCCAGATAATTGATCGTATTCAGGAACAGATCCGAATTGCCCTGGTTGCGCCAGTAACCGTTTTTAGCGAAATCGGAATCTCCGAAAACCGCCAGTGATATTTTATCTTTCCCACTGCTTTTTTCAATCAGCGCAGCGATACACACCGGCCCGCGTTTATCCTTTCCGGCATCGAAAGCGACTTCGCGAGAATTATAATCGCTTTCCCCCCAGCTGTTCGGACCCGTTTTCAGCATTTCGCGAATCGTGTATCCACCCTTGTCCTCCATTGGTGTAATCGAGGAGGTATACGGGTAAAAAGTCATCACGGTAAAGCCCTTGGTAATGGCAATACTCTGATCGTAATTGGTTACCAGCGGCATACCCGGACCGGCACCGAAAAGCTGCCCCATTCCACTGGCATCAACCACCATATCATTGCCGACTTCCACATGAAACGAGCGAGCAAGATCGGCTATATCCTGAGGATGATCGGGATCGACCATGATCAGCGCCTTGCCTCCCTTTTCAATCCATGCACGAATCGTATCAATTTCTCCCGGGAAGAAATTCGTTTTCGGACTGACGATCGCCAGCACCGTGCAGGAATCGGGAATGCTGCGTTGACGCACGAGATTTAACTCCCGCACAATATGATTTTCCTTTTCAATCGCATCCTTCGCCTTTTTGTATCCCTCCGGTCCGTCTTCGCTGATTGAGCGTTCACCATGACCCGTCAGGAAATAGATAACCTTGTCCTGTTCCCGTGTCACTTTTACCAGCGCATTGGTCAGGTTCGCCTCGCTCAGCTGTTCGACCGTTTCACGTTTTGCCCCCGATTCAACCACCAGCGTATTGTACTGTTTGATACCATACTGCCTGGCAATCTGAGGCTGTTCATCGGGATCGACAAATTCATAGGAAATATTGTCGCTGCGGTAGTCATATTCATCCAGAAGGTCCTGTGCGAGGCGTTGCTCGCTGCTTTTATAAAAAGCCTTAATGGCAACCTGTTTGTCCAGGTCGTTCAGCAGTTTTTCCGTTTGATCTGCCAGGCTGTACAAACCGCCCTCAGTCAAATCCGCACGAAAATGTCTGCGTGTTGTCAGGAAGGCCAGCAGGGAAACGATGGCCACTACAATAACGATCTGCACAGCCACATTCGATCCGTACTGAAGGTTGCGGGAAGAAATCCCTTTTTCTCGGTCGCGGTAAAATACAAATATTCCATAGGCAATCCCGGCGATTCCCAGGATCAGCGCAACCCAGTTGACCACGCCCCATATTTTCTGGATATTGTAATACACCAACGAAAAAAGAAATATTACAACTCCTGCAATCGCGATGTATTTATCTCTGTTTTTCATTGCCATTTTTCATAGTCTCCATATTTGTTCAGAAATCTTTCATGCACGCCATTTAACCGATTCAACGGACTTGAGCGAAAAGTAGATACCGACAAAAGTAAACAACAGGTAGTAGGCAAGATGCGAAGTATCCACCACACCCTGTGCAAAATCCTCAAAATGATTTATGATTGAAACATACTCCAGCAACGGCGCCAGCGAAGGACCGGCGAAATTGGCGCCCCAGCCGATGATCCACAAAAGCAGGGCCAGCGCAAATCCGCCGATGGCTGCAATGATCTGGTTTTCCGTTGTAGTTGAAATAAACAGGCCCATTGAAATGAAGGCGCTGCCCATCAGCAATAAACCGATGTACCCCGAAACTACCGGCCAGAATTCCGGATCGCCGTAAACGAACAGCAATCCCTGGAAAAACATGGTCGGGATCAGTAAAGCCGCAGACAATGTAAGCCCGGCCAGAAATTTGCCCAGAATGATCTGGGTCGAGGATAACGGCGTTGTATACAACAGCTCAACCGTTCCCTGTTTTTTCTCTTCGGAAAAAAGCCGCATGGTCACAATGGGCAGCGTGAACAGGGTGATCAGGGCTATATTCCAGAAATAGGGACGGATCAGCATCAGGTTTACATTGAGTTTTTGCGGCGGCTGCCTGTACTGCTGTGACCGGATGGCATCCATGAACGATGCCTCCACAAAACTGCTCAGGTACAGGTAAAAAAAGACGCCCGTTAAAGCCGTGAACAAAGCCAGCACAACATAAGCCAGCGGAGAATAGAAAAATGATTTGAATTCTTTTTCAAGTATTGCCATAACCTTCTTCATTTCATGCTCCCTCCTCTTTTGTCGTCAGATGCAGGAAGATATCTTCCAGGGTGGCTTTATCAGGATGTAACTCGAGCAGGCCCAGATTACTATCGACAAGGGATTTGGCCATTTCCTTACGTAAATCGGATTTGCTTTCAACCACGACTTTACATACGCCGTTGTCTTTTGTTTCTATTCTGGTTGAAAGAATATCCGGCAGGGAACCGAGTGCCTTCTTTATCGCATCCTCGTCACCTTCCACCTCCAGTTGTACGCGTTCGCTGCCGCGCATGCGGGTGGTCAGATTTTCAGGGGTATCCTCTGCAACTACCCTTCCGTTTGAAATGATCACAACTCTTTCGCAGGTCTGCTCAACCTCAGGCAGGATATGTGAGCTGAGAATAATGGTATGTTCCCCTTTCAACGAACGGATCAGTTCACGGATTTCGATAATCTGCTTCGGGTCCAGACCGACAGTCGGTTCATCCAGAATTACAACCTGCGGATTATTAATCAGGCTCTGGGCCAGCCCGACACGCTGTTTGTATCCCTTGGAGAGTTTCCCGATAACCCGGTTACGAACATCACCCAGACTGGCCTTTTCAACCGCCGCATCGACTTCCTTTTCGATTCGGTTCTTTTCCACCCCCTTAATCTTTGCGACAAACTTCAGGTAATCGTTCACCTCCAGATCGGGATAAATCGGCGGGTTTTCCGGCAGGTAGCCGGTAATTGTGCGCACTTCCATACTCTGTTCGAAAATATCATAACCACCGATGGTGGCTGTTCCGCTCGTCGGCGGCATGTAGCAGGTAAGAATGCGCATCGTGGTTGTTTTACCGGCGGCATTCGGCCCCAGCAAACCCAGTATCTCACCCTTCTGCACGTTGAACGAAACATTCGAGATGGCTCGTTTCTGTCCGTAATAGCGAGTCAAATCTTTCACTTCTATCACGACTGTTCCTCCAACTTTAGTAGTACACCAGTTTCATAAATCCGGAATCGATCAGGCGCTTCGGGCCTGAATTTCCGCCGGATCAAATTCAATTTTTGTTTCTTCGATAAAGCGTTCGGTATCCCCTGCAATGGCTGTATGCTCCGTTGCACCGGGAATGAATTTGGCGAATTTCACCAGATCGGCAAGCTTCAGCACCGATTCCAGCCTCTTAAAATTTTCCTCGTCCACTTCCTGTTGCTTCATTTCCGCCAGGATTTCGTTGCTGGTCTCTTCCAGCGCCTGAACGAAAAATCTCCCTTCAAGGTACCTGCGCAGGATTCCGGATATTTCACTGTAATATTCTTTTATTGCACCCTGCTCCGGTAATTTTCTTTCCAGCAGGGCTTTCAGGCTTTCCAGGGCAATTTCATGCGCCGGTCTCGGTGGGGGCGGAGGTCTAAAAAGGTATCCCGCTTCTTTCCGTTTCTGATAACACTTGTATCCGAACCAGGCGCCGGCGCCCAACAGCAAAACTATTGCTGCCAGTGACAGCCACCAGGCATAATCGAATGGAATCGAAAGCGGAGGTTTTATATCCCGCAGTTCCCGTTTATCATCCGTGATTACCGAGCGAACATAAATCCTGATCGGGCTGGCTTCGATGATGCGGTAATCGGTTGAATCATTCGGGAAATAGGCTACTGGAAAAGAAGGTATCGTAAAACTGCCCGTATCGAATACCGAAATCGTATATTCAAATTTCTGTATTACCCTGCCGTTTTCATGTTGCGGATCATGGATTTTATAATCCTTTATTTCAAACTGCCCGAGATTGATACCGGCGCCGGGTTTTTCCACCCGCAGCCCTTCGATATGATCAATTATAATCGAATAATGAATACGATCGCCGATGGTGATGTTCGATGTGTCAACAGCCGACTCCACCTGTATCAGCGGTTGCTGTGCAACAGCCCCAACAGATACCACAGCCCAGGTCAGTGCTGTGAATATTTTCAACAGGCGTACCATCGCTTAATGAATTCTCTTTTCAAATATTTCCACTTTTTCCGCTTTCATCAGTCGGTCGATCAACTGGTCATAGGCTTTTTGCCGCCTCTCCCGCATCAAATCATTTGCTACCTGCTGTGCAACTTCCTGTAACGATTTCCGGCGAACCACTTTAC
>JAJRVZ010000317.1 GCA_024277055.1 Calditrichota bacterium | reverse complement strand
GCGATGGAAAACTTAAAAAACTTTCTGAAATAAATCTTGAAAATCTTCAGGTGACCGGCGACTGATACCGTTCGTCATTTTTACCGTATCGGGCCCCGGTTGCAGTTGAGACGCTTACTATCTAAATTTTCCTGTTAACAATAAAATTTTGTGTTTAATCATAACCGACGATCAGGAAGCATGAGGACAAAAGGGAGATAATTGTGGGAAATATGAAAGACAGGATTTTGCAGGGTCCGAACGGTAAGGCGCACCTCCGTCGCAACGCCCATGGCGTGCCGGTGATTACCGCCGATAGTCATGAAGATCTGTTTTTTGCGATTGGTTATGCACATGCCTGCGACCGGTTGGTTCAGATGATGCTGGTCAGGGAACTGGCTCGCGGCAGGGCATCCGAGAAATTTTCCGGTTCCAAAGAGTTGATCGAAATCGACAAGTTCATGCGCCGCGTCGATTTTTGCCATAAAGTGGAAGAGGAAGTACAAAAGATAGATGAAAAGGCAAAAGCGGAATTGGAGGCCTATTGCGCCGGTGTGAACTATTACATGAAAAAGCACTGGCGTCCTCTTGAATTCTGGATTACTTTTTACAAACCGGATCCCTGGACACCGGAAGACAGCCTGATTACCGTACGAATTATGGGTTATCTGGGTTTGGCGCAGATGCAGGGCGATGTGGAAAAATTTATTATTCAGTTGATTCAGGCAGACCTGCCGGAAGACAAGTTACGTGCCCTGTTCCCCTCAATAACCGACGAAATCGATTACGAGCTGATCCGCAGGATTAAATTGCAGGATACCAGCATTCCCAAAAATATGTTTGAAACGGTTTTGCCTGTGCCGAGAGCGAGCAATAACTGGGTTGTGCATGCAAGCAAATCGGCATCCGGAAATGCTCTCGCGGCCAGCGATCCGCACCTTGAAGTAAACCGTTTGCCGGCCATCTGGTACGAGATGGTCTGGCACCTCGGGGAGGAACGCATCATGGGTATAACCATGCCCGGTTTACCGATCATGGTTATGGGGCGTACGAACCGGTTGTGCTGGAGCGGCACCTACGGTTTTATGGACATGATCGATTTCTTTATCGAGGAAGTGAAAGATGAAAAATATCTTTACGACGGACAATGGTATTTCTTTGAAAAAAGGGAAGAGATCATTAAACCGAAGGGCAAAAAAGAGATACGACTGACTTTTTACGAAAACCACCATGGTGTTCTGGAAGGGGATGCCTCACGGGCGGGTAAATACCTTTCAATGGCCTTCAGCGGGCGGGAAGATGCCGGCGCGGACATATTTAACAACCTGATGCATCCCGAAAAACTGGGTACCGTACAGGATGCGCAACGGGTATTCAGAAACCTGAAAATGCCGACCTTCAATTGGCTGTTTGCGGACAGCTCCGGAAATATCGGCTACCAGATGAATGGAAAAATGCCGAAAAGGGCGGAGGGTTTCAGCGGTCTGATCCCGATTCCGGGCTGGAAATCAGCCAACGACTGGCAAGGATTTGTTGAACCCGATCAGCTGCCGACCAGACTGAATCCCGATACGGGTTATTTGGGTACGGCAAATAATGATATGAATGCTTTCGGGCAGGTAAAACCGATCAACCTGGCCATGGCTCCCTACAGGGTGAACCGCATTTCGCAAATGCTGGAGGAAGGCGGTCAGTGTGACACGGAACTCTTCAGGAAAATGCACTTCGACCTGTATTCCTTACAGGCCGAACGGTTGATGGAAATTGTACGGCCGCTGCTGCCCGAAACCGAGAACGGTAACCTGCTGAAAGAATGGGACATGCGCTACACGCCGGCTGCGGTGGAACCGACACTTTTCGAATCGATTTACCGGCAGATGGTGCTGGAAACCTTTGCAACGGAAAATATCGGCGAAGCGGTTGTTGAATACATGCTGAATGAAACTTCATTGTTTACAGCCTATTACGGTTATTTCGACGATGTTCTGACGGATGAGCAGTCTCCCTGGTTCACAGGCCGCTCCAGCGAGGAGGTGTTACGACGGGCAATTGAAAGAGGGCTGAATATACAACCGCAGGTATACCGGGATACCCGCCGTTTTGATATGCTGAACATTTTCTTTATGGGGAGCCTGCCCGGATTTCTGGGGTTTGACCGCAAAGGTATCATTCTGCAGGGTTCCCGTGCCACCATACCGCAGGGACAGATGTTTCGTACCGGCGGGTTAAATTCCAGCTTTGCTCCTTCATGGCGAATGGTAATGGATTTTGCCGCAGAGGGAATTGAAACCAATCTGCCGGGAGGACCTTCCGGTTCGAGATTTTCGAAATGGTACACGACGGACCTGAGAAACTGGATCGAAGGTAACTACAAAAAATTATCCTGACCAATATTTGCTGAAAGTTTAGTAAAACAGAACAAAATAATTGCGGAACAGGTGTAACAAAAGAAGGATTTTTGCGTAATCTTTCATGAATAAATGGCGCAAAATGCGGAGGAAGGTGTATGCCCTTTGCGACAAAATTTAAAACGGTACATTGCCTGTTGCTGCTGATTGCACTGTCCGGCAATTTGCTGGCACAGTGGGATTGGGAAGACAAAGGCATTCCGGTTACGCGCGAAGAGATGCGAAACCGGGCGGAGCGGAAATATCTGAAAGATAATGACCGTCCTATATTTCGTTATTTTGAGGACTATCTGGTTGAAGAAAACGGGACGGTTGACGGCAATCTGGTGGTAATGAATGGTGATGTGACGATTCGCGGCGAAGTAAACGGAGATATTCTGGTAGTCTTTGGGGATGTTTATGTTCACAGTAATGCCGTAGTTACCGGAAATATTACCAGTGTCGGTGGGGAAATCAAGCAATTCAGGAACAGTGTCGTCAGCGGCAATCAAATTGAAACCTCACCCCGAAATCTTTACCGCCATGTCAATTTTGAATACGACGGCAGCGACTGGCAATGGTCGCGCAGTAATAATTACAGCACCCTACCGCTGTGGCCGCTGGAAGATCGGGTTTTGTTCGACTACAATCGTGTACAGGGAATTTTTCTGGGGCTTGAATTACCGAAAAGTATCGCCAGTAAAGCGAGGATTGTTACGGTTCACGGATTTGCCGGTTACGGTTTTAAGGAAAAAGCATTACGGTATTCGCTGGGTCTGGACCGTTATTTTTTCAATCGGCGTGATTACCGATTTGAAATCGGCGGCAAATTCTACGACCTGACCGATACGCACGACAATTGGATCATAATGCCGTCGGAAAATATGCTTTCATCGATTTTGATACATGAGGATTTCCGGGATTATTACCGTCGCAGGGGCTATGAATTGCATATGAGCCAGAATTATACCGTATTTTTAAAAGGAACCCTGGGATACCGTAGTGATGATTATACTTCTTTGAATAAAAATGCCGACTGGGCAATATTCGGCGGGGACAAAAAGTTCAGGGCAAATCCGGCAATTGTTGAAGGAAATATGCGCAGTATATTTGCGGAAATATACTGGGATTCCCGTGACGATCGTGAACTACCGCGCCGCGGCTGGTATGCAAAACTGACGGCGGAGTTTTCGAACAGCAAATTGAAAAGCGATTTCTTTTTTAATCGTTATTTTTTTGAATTTCGCCGATACCAGCCTTTGAGCCATAGTGAACGTCTGGATATTCGCCTGATCGCAGCAACCGCTGAAGGGAATCTGCCGATTCAAAAACAGTATGAGTTGGGCGGTCTGAGCACATTACGCGGATTCAGGTACAAGGAATTTGCCGGCGACCGAATGCTGCTGGGCAATTTCGAATACAATATCAGCCCGTCGACCTTCAGCAGGGATTTGCTGTTCTTTGATGACGTGCGCCTGATTTTATTTTATGATATCGGCCTGGCCTGGCGCAGCGGTGATAACTCAAAATGGAGCAAAGGATTTGAATTTTTGAAATTTAACAGTTTGAAATCCGATATCGGTATTGCACTGAGCGACTGGCAGGGCCAGATCAGATTAAATATCGCCAAACGAACCGATACGAACAGCAGACCATTGGAGGTGACATTCAGAATCTCGAAACCGTTTTGATGAGTACGGGAAAAAAGTCATGCTGGTAAAGAAACTAAAATACTTCGCGGCTGTCACAGGCTTGCTTACTGTGATGCTGAGCAGTGTACTGACGGCACAGGAAAATGAAGCGGTTATTGATGATGTACGCGGTCGGCAGGTTCACCTGGTTGGTTTCACGCTGAACTCGGACCGGACGGTTCATATTAAAGCCAGCGGTGCCGGAGGGGAAAAAGAAATCAACCGGATTCACAACCACAGCGAAGATAGGCACAATATGTTTGCCTACGCCTGGATACTTAATGCCCAGACGCGCAAAATGGTGTGGCGTATGACAATCGGTAACAGCAAAGATGACTGGTGGGAGAAATGGAACCGGATCTGCAAGCTGGATATCGAACTGAAAAAGGGTGAATACGAATTGTATTATTCCGCGGTCGAGCCCAACTACTTTGTTCTGAATGAAGGGTTTTTCTCTTTCGGTAAGATTATGAAAAAGATATTTGAAGGAGACCAGTGGTGGGAAGATAATATCGCCTCCTGGAAGGTCTCCGTTTCGGGAGTAGATGAAGTTTTCGATACCAAAGCCGTGCTCAAGTATCAGCGTGCCGTTAAAGGACAGGCGATTGTCGATCTTACCGGAATCAGGGATGATAAATATGTGTCAAAATCATTTTCCCTGCGCGAAACGGCCCGTTTTAAAATATACGCTATCGGTGAAGGGTATAAGGGTGAAATGTATGATTCGGCATGGATTATCGATGCCGCTACTCGTGACAAAATTTGGGAAATGCGTGAATATGATACGGAATACGCCGGTGGTGCAATAAAAAACCGCGTAGTCCGTGATGAAATTACGCTTGAGCCGGGCGAGTATAGCGTCTATTATAAAACCGATGACAGCCATTCTGCATCCAAATGGAATGCAAATCCACCGTATGATCCGAATTTCTGGGGGATCATCCTGAGCGGGGCTGATGAGGATTTCGACCGCAGTATTGTTGAAGAGTATACCGAAGTAACCCGCAGGCCGATCGTAAAACTGGACCGCCTGGGCGATGATGAAGATATTGAACAGGGCTTCACTTTACTTAAACCGGCGAAACTGCGTATTTATGCGATTGGTGAAGGACGCAGTGGTGAAATGTATGATTACGGGTGGATTACCGATGCACGTACCGGTCGCACGGTGTGGGAGATGCGCTACCGGGAAACCGAACATGCCGGCGGTGCAAATAAAAACCGCTTGTTCGACGGAATAGAATACTTTGAACCGGGTTCCTATATTGTTCACTTTGTAACCGATGATTCACATTCCTATGAAGACTGGAACAGTTCCAGGCCTTATGATCCCGAAAGTTGGGGTATCAAGATTTATCCGGTAGGAAAAGGAAAGATTTCCGCTTATGTCAGAAGGTACGAGCCGGAAGAGGATCGGAATATTATTTTACAGCTGATCCGGGTTGGAAACGACGAGCATGTTAAAAAGCAGTTCACGCTCAAAAACGACAGTGAAGTCCGTATTTATGCCATTGGTGAAGGAGAGTGGGATGAAATGTATGATTACGGCTGGATCGAGGATTTTGAGACCGGACGTACCGTGTGGAAAATGCGGAACCGTGAAACAAGGCGTGCCGGCGGCAGTTCCAAAAATCGTCTGTTTGACGGTACTATCCGTCTGAAAGCAGGAATATACATCGCCCATTATATAACCGATGACAGTCATGCCTACAATGACTGGAATGCAATGCCACCGCGCGATAAAGCCCACTGGGGGATAACTATATACCGGTACAACAGCGAAAAATAATTCGGAGGCGGCTATGTCAGTTTTAAATAGTCGAATAGTCCAGATCGGTCTTATCCTGATAGGTTTTACACTGAACCTCCTGTTCGGTGCAACCGCGGAAGAGACATTTAAAAAACGTGTTCCGCTGCATGGGGGAGGGTACATTTACCTGGAGAATTCGAACGGCAGAATTGAAGTAAACAGCTGGGACCGTGAAGAAGTTGAGATAATTGCCTTTAAAAAGGTACGCGCGGGCGACCGGGATGAAGCGCAGAGACTTTTGGATAAACTGGAAATAGATGTGTCGACTTCGGGGAATGAAGTAGAAATAATCACCGAAACGCCGAACAAATACCGGAACAGCGGCTTTTTTTCATGGCTGTTCGGAGGCGGCTGGAACGAATCCTATTCCGTTCAATACGAATTGCGTGTACCGAGAAAGGTGGAAATGAACCTGAAAACCACGAACGGTACAGTCCGCATTGAAGATGTCAGCGGGCGTTTCAGCCTGAAGACGACAAACGGAAAAATTGTAGCCGATAAAATATCCGGTGTTATCCGCTGCAAAACCACTAACGGTCCGATAAAAGTATTTCTCGAGGAAGTTACTTCCGATGATGAAATGCGTTTTCATACAACCAACGGCTCCATCACCGTATATCTGCCTGAAGATTTCGGCGGTGAAGTGGACCTGAAAACTACAAACGGCAGCATTCAAACCGACTTTCCGCTGCAGGTAAAGTCCGGCTATTCGAAAAAGTCAATCCGTGGTCTCATAAATGACGGAATAGGCTCGATCGAGTGCCGGACGACCAACGGCAGTATTCGTCTGTTGTATAATGATTAAGTCCGTCACGTCTTAACTTTTTAAACACAAAATTAAAAAAAGCTTTCATTCCGCCCGATATTGTGCTATTTTTCATTTGAAGCATGAACAGGGGGGTCATCATGATGGAAATCAAACACATTGAAGCCAGCTGGAAAGACCGCGGTTTCAGCTGTGGGGTCTGGATTCACCCGCCCGGCCAGCGATGGGATGAATACTTTCATAATGTTGATGAACTGGTAATGCCCGTGGAGGGAGATATTGAATTAATTCTTGACGGGAAAGTTATTCGTCCGGAGCGCGGCAAAGAAGTGCTGATTCCGGCAATGACCGAACACTCGGTGCGCAATATCGGTTGCGTTACCGCCCGTTGGCTTTATGGTTACAAATGCCAATAATACTTGAATCGTATCGCTGCTGTTTTTAATTTTTATCCATGCAAATCGGGCGCGGTCTGATAGTCATTGGGATATTACTGGTACTGGCGGGAATACTGCTGCTGGTTTTTCCACGGATTGTTTCCTGGTTTGGAAATCTGCCCGGCGATATTCGTTTCGAAGGAAAAAACAGCCGGGTGTATATTCCTTTAACTTCCATGATCCTGCTGAGTATCATACTGACGATTGTTCTGAATCTGGCAATACGGATATACAACCATTTCAAATAGCGGATTTTTACAACTATATTGCCCGGCGTTCAAAGTAAATTGAGTAGTTCCGGAAAAGAAGCGACCGTTCGGTATCCCGGATGACCGGACATCGGTTCTTCAAGGTCCAGTCGCCAGGTGTGCCGGTATGGAATCAGGATTGCCCACATGCCGCAACGCAGGGCGGGATTGATATCCGATTTAGGGCTGTTTCCGATCATGCAGGTTTCCTTCGGCACCCAGGCATGCTCTTCAATCAACTTTTTGTAAACCTTGTCATTCTTTTCGGGGACGATATGAATTTCTCTGAAAAAACCACGCAGTCCCGAGCGGAGGAATTTATCGGATTGTTCATCCTGCTTGCCTTTTGTAAGCGCATAAAGTTCGTAGCGTTTGGCGAATTCGTCGAGTGTTTCCGATACACCACGGAACAGGGGAGGCGGCATTTCCCGGTGTAGATTAAATTTTTCGAGTATTTCCTCAACACTGTTTTTTCCGGTTCGGTCAGTTAATTTGTCCTGAAATTCATCATGCAGTTTTCGAAGCAGGATATTATAGCTGTCGCTGCCGCATCCCAAATCCGTCACGACCTGCTTTTCAATTTCATTGAATCTCTTTGCAACCCGCTTTTTTATTTCCGGCTGACTGTCAAAGAGTTGTAAGTAATTTTCCGTAGCGCGGATAAAATAAATATTATTTTCCCACAGGGTATCATCGGCATCAAAAATAAGTTGTTTCACGCCTCTCAGTTTTTTCATCGAAACCCTTTATGATTCGTTAACAAAAGGCGAAGTATAAGCAAATTCCTGCCAAAAGCCAAACGATATTTCCGGCTTTCATTGTAATGCCGGAATCCGATTATTTTAAAAAGGGTAAATTATGTTACAATTTTTTTGCGGAAAAATTGTGACACAGGTTTGGTATTCGTTTGATTATTGGCGTATACTAAAAGCCGGAGACTCTTTTTGGGAGTAATATGAGCCTGGTCGAAGATTTGAATTTTGCGACTGATCGCAAGTTGAAACTGAAACAAAGCTATCTTTTATGGCGTCCGCTTGATACCATAAATATAACTATAGTAGCCTTGCTGTTATTTTTTGCATTTCTGCAGATATTTTCCCGACCCGTCTACATCCTGGCGGTTGTAATGCTTTCACTGGTTTTCTACCTGCTGATAAAGGTAAACAGGCATTTCGAATCGACCGGCCATTCTTCCGCAAATTATAACTGGCATATCATTTACCCGGTCGTTTTGATTTTTTTTATTCTGCAAAGTTTTTACCTTTTCACCCCGGATGATGTCAACCGTGCAATGGATGTTTCGATATACAATTTTGAACTGCGCATATTCAGAACTTCTCCTGCGCGCATGCTGGAACCGTTTCTGAATCCCATTCTGGTAGATGTGGCTTTTCTGGTCTATCTGAGTTTTTTTGCCGTTCCGATAATCTATGTATTGAAATTGATTTACAGTAATCGCAGGAATGAAATCCGGCGGACATATTTCATCATGGCCCTCACGCTTTACCTGGTTTTAATCGGCAATTTTTTTCTTCCGGCTGCCGGACCCTATTCCCTTTTGAATGCCGACTTTGATTCACAGATTTACGGAGTGTACCTCACGAAACTGGTGCCGGATATATTGAAAGTAATCCAGCACACACAATTCAACGCTTTTCCTTCCCTGCCGGCGGCGGCAAGTATCGCCCTTTTACTGTTGAGCTTTCGCGGGGATCGGGGATTTTTCTTCCGTATTCTACCCCTGGCAATTCTGATCCAGGTCGCCGGGATCTATTTAAGATACGAATATGTCAGTGGAACACTCGCAGGGTTGATTGTCGGATATTTTGCCTTTCAGTTGGGCGACTGGATTTACCATTCTCAGTATTACAGTCAGGTTACTGCCGACGAACGCAGCAAAGAAATACTTTAAACTGAAATATAATTACCTCCTTTTCATCCCTTTTCTTAAATTAGCCCAAATGACAAACGGGATGAGACATGTTCAAACTTTCTTCGAAATACCAGCCGCAGGGTGATCAGCCACAGGCAATAGAGGAACTGACGTCGGGCATTCTTCGGGGAGACCGGCACCAGGTGCTGATGGGGGTAACCGGTTCCGGAAAAACCTTCACGATGGCCAATGTGATTGCCGGGGTAAATAAACCAACGCTGATAATTTCCCACAACAAAACGCTGGCGGCGCAGCTGTACGGAGAATTTAAAGGGTTTTTTCCTGAAAACGCGGTTGAATTTTTTATTTCTTACTATGACTATTACCAGCCGGAAGCCTATGTCCCCTCATCCGATACCTACATCGAAAAGGATGCTTCGATCAATGATGAAATCGATCGTTTAAGGCTGAAAGCGACGTCCTCGCTGATGTCACGGAAGGATGTGATCATCGTGGCCAGTGTGTCCTGTATTTACGGGTTGGGAAATCCCGAAGATTATCTTGCCCAGCTGGTGATAATCAAAAGAGGCGAACAGATCGATCGCAATGAATTGCTGATGAAACTGATCGAAATACAGTACAACCGCAATGATTACGATTTCCAGCGGGGAACGTTCCGTGTGCGCGGCGATGTGGTGGATATTTTTCCCGCTTACGAAGAAGATGCCGTCCGGCTGGAATTTTTCGGGGATGAAATTGAAAATATAGCGCTGATCGATACGGTAACCGGGCTTGTAAAGGAAGAATTGCCGGGGGCTGTCGTTTATCCGGCCAAGCATTTTGTAACGACCGAAGAGAAAATGGAACGCGCCAAAAAACTGATACGTGAAGAACTGAAAGAACAACTGGCAAAACTTCGCCAGCAGGGTAAATTGCTCGAAGCACAGCGGCTGGAAATGCGCACCAATTTCGATCTGGAAATGATTGAGGAGATCGGTTACTGTTCCGGCATTGAAAATTATTCGCGACATATCAGCGGGCGGGAAGCCGGTCAGCCACCGTATACGCTGCTCGATTTTTTCCCGGAGGATTTTCTGCTGTTCATCGACGAATCCCATCAGTCCGTTCCACAAATAAGGGCCATGTACAACGGCGACCGCTCTCGCAAGGAAACGCTGGTGGAGCATGGCTTTCGGTTGCCCAGTGCATTGGACAACCGCCCGTTGAAATTTCATGAATTCGAAGAACATGTAAAACAGGTGGTTTATGTCTCCGCAACCCCTTCGGCCTACGAACTGGAAAAAAGCGGGGGGGCAGTGGTGGAACAGGTTATCCGCCCGACCGGCCTGATCGACCCGGAAATCGAAGTTCGGCCCATTGCCACGCAGATAGACGATCTGATCGCGGAAGTGAAAGAACGGGTCGCCAAAAAAGAACGCACCCTGGTTACAACCCTGACCAAGCGCATGGCTGAAGACCTGACCGATTACCTGCGCGGTGCCGGCATTAATGTACGCTACCTGCATTCGGAAATTGATGCGCTGGAACGGGTGGACATCCTGCGCGATCTTCGGCTGGCGCAGTTCGATGTACTGGTTGGGATCAACCTGTTGCGCGAGGGACTGGATCTGCCGGAAGTTTCGCTGGTGGCTATTCTCGATGCTGATAAAGAAGGCTTTCTGCGTTCCTATGTTTCGTTGATGCAAACCGCGGGACGTGCCGCACGCAACGTCGGCGGTAAAGTAATATTTTATGCCGATAATATTACCGAATCGATGAGAAAGGCAATGGACGAGACCAGGCGCCGCAGAAAAAAACAATTGAAATACAACGAAGAGCATGGTATCACCGCAAAAACAATCTATAAAACCGCCGATGAAATTCTGGCCACCACAAGTATTGCCGATGTCCGCCACAAATTGCAGAAAATAGCCGAGCCGAAAGTGGAATACGGCAATCTTGACAGGGCCGAATTGCTGGAACGGCTGGAAAAGGAAATGCTGGCTGCGGCGGCAAATCTGGAATTCGAACGGGCGGCTACATTGCGGGATGAGATCAGGCGGTTGAAGAAGCCGTAATTGTTTCCCGCGGTTCGTGGTCAACTCTCCCCGTCCTGCGGGTTTGCCCTTCCCTGGCAAGGGAGGTGTGATATCCCCTGAAAGGGTTGAGCCGAAAATCGGGGGGGGGAG
>JAJRVZ010000316.1 GCA_024277055.1 Calditrichota bacterium | reverse complement strand
GGGACAACACTTTGTCGCCGGTATGGTTTCCACATTACTGGTGGCCAAAATAAATCAGCGATGGCTGGAACAGAATCGTTCTTCGTCGATAACCTTTGCCATGGGGTTTAGTTTTTCGCTGGGACTTGGAAAGGAATTTCTGGACAGCGGCCGAAAGAACAACCGGTTTTCATGGTATGATCTTTTGGCGGATACGCTGGGAATAACTGCGGGATTAATACTATTTAATATGCGCTGATATGCACGAACAATTACATGAATATGTCGGGGTGATCCACATCCATTCAACTTATAGTGACGGTTCGCGTCCAATACCGGAAATTGCGGCCATCGCGTCGGAAGTGGAACTGGATTTTCTCATGTTCACCGACCATAACACTCTGCAACCCAAAAGAGATGGTCTCGAAGGCTGGTACGGTAATGTGCTTGTCGCCGTTGGATATGAGATAAACGACAAAGATGATCTGAACCATTATCTTGCCTTTAATGTCTCCGAGGAAGTTTCACCCTCCGATAAACCCGAAATATATGTCCGCAAAGTTGAAGAACAGGGCGGATTCGGGATTATTGCCCATCCCGATGAGAAACGAAAAGCGATGGAACAATATCCGGCATATCCGTGGACGTTGTGGGAATCCGGGTATTTTCACGGCATTGAAATATGGAATCAGATGTCGGAATGGCTGGAAGGGCTGACCCATACCAATAAATACTGGCGCGTTTTCAATCCGAGACGGGCGATTATCAACCCGATGCCGGAAACATTGAAACGCTGGGATGAAGTAAACAGAGAACGTCCTGTTGTCGGGATCGGCGGCGTTGATGCCCACGGGCATATCTACAAACTCTGGGGGTTGTTCCGCATAACGATTTTCAGATATAAAGTACTGTTTAAGACGATCAGAACCCATATTTTAACGGAGTCGGCCCTGAGCGGTGAAACCGATCCGCAGGGCGATATTAAAAGTTTGTACGACAGCCTGCTGGACTGCCGTTGTTTCATATCAAATTTCTATTGTGGAGACGCCCGCGGATTCAGATTCTGGGCGGAGAATAACACTGATAAAGTTCAGTTGGGCGGCAAACTTAAATTTGAACCCAATACCCATTTTCATGTAAATTTACCGCACACAGCCAAGGCGGTTCTGATTTGTAACGGTGATAGAATTGATACCCGGCTGGGTACCGAGTTGATTTTTGAAGCCCGACGACCAGGGCTTTATAGAATTGAAGTGTATGTTTCAGACCGGCCCTGGATTTTTTCAAACCACATCCGTTTGAGTTAACCCGGTTTAGAATCATCAGAACAGGAAATATGAAATGCACGTGACTAATGATAAACCCCGTGAATTCTGTGGCGTAGTCGGCGTATACGGTACACCGGAAGCATCCATGTGGGTTTACCTGGGGTTGTATTCATTACAGCACAGAGGACAGGAAAGTGCCGGTATTGCTTCCAGTAACGGTACGAACGTTTACAAACATCTGGATATGGGACTTGTGTCGGATGTGTTCAATCAGGATATACTCGAATCGTTGAAGGGACATATTGCCATCGGTCACAACCGGTATTCAACGACGGGGGAATCAAATAAAAACAATATTGGCCCGATTGTAGTAAATCATAAACTTGGAACCGTTGGCGTCGCCCATAACGGCAACCTGGTCAACAGTAATGAATTACGCGGTAAACTGGAAGATCGCGGTTCCATTTTCCAGACAACCACAGACAGTGAAGTAATTTTACATCTTGTGGCAAAGTCTCTGCGGCCGACAATTGAAGAAAAGATCGCTGATGCCGCTGCACAAATAAAAGGCGCTTTTTCCCTGGTGTTTATAACCAAAGACAAACTTATCGCCCTCCGCGATGCCCATGGTTTTCGACCGCTGGCAATCGGTAAAAAAGACGGCGCGTGGATCATTGCCAGCGAAACGGCCGCTTTCGATCTGTTGAATGCGGAATATGTGCGTGACGTAAAGTGCGGCGAGTTGATCGTTATAGACGAAAATGGTTTTCATTCATCCGAACCGTTGCAAAAAAATTCACCTAGGCACTGTGTTTTTGAGTTTATCTATTTTTCCCGCCCGGACAGCCAGATTTTCGGTGAGTATGTGGACAAAACCAGGCGTAAGCTGGGCAAAAACCTGGCTGAGGAAAAGCCCTGCGATGCGGATATCGTTATTTCCGTACCGGACAGCAGCAATACGGCCGCAATAGGATATGCTCGGCGCAGCGAGGCCAAGTTCGAAATTGGACTGATCAGAAATCACTACATCGGCAGAACCTTCATTCACCCGCTGCAAACCGTAAGAGACCTGAATGTTCGTATTAAGTTCAATACCGTCGGAGGAGTGCTGAAAGACCGGCGCGTGGTGATCGTTGATGATTCCATTGTGCGCGGTACGACTATGAAAGGCTTGGTTAAACGCATCCGTGATGCCGGCGCGAAAGAAGTACATGTCCGTGTAAGTTCCCCGCCGATTAGATTTCCGTGTTTTTACGGGATGGATTTTCCGACCAGAAAAGAACTCATAGCACAGCAGAACGATATCGAACAGATAAAAGAGTATCTCGGGGTGGATTCGCTGGAATATAT
>JAJRVZ010000315.1 GCA_024277055.1 Calditrichota bacterium | reverse complement strand
CGCAAAATACCGCACTGGCGCAGAAAGGCATCCGCGACCACATCGTCGCTGGCCAGCGCACCGGTGTGAGAAGAAGCGGCTTTCAGCCCGGCGGCACTTCGTCCGGCTTTCAGGCTCAATACGGGCTTGCGGGAAGAAAGCCGGCTGCAGACTTCCCGGAACCGTGCCGGATTATCGATACTTTCCTGGTAAAGAATGATTGCCCGGGTGTTGTCATCTTCGGCCAGGTATTCAAGTATATCCACATCGCCGATATCCGCTTTGTTGCCCGTACTTACGAATACGGAAAACCCTATACCCCTTTCAACGGAAAGTTCCAGTACCGCCACGCCCAGAGCACCGCTTTGAGAAATAAACCCGATATGTCCGGGTTGGGGCGGGGTCGGGGAAAAAGTGGCATTCAACGAAAGTTCCGGCGCGGTGTTGAAAAGCCCCATACTGTTGGGACCAACAATTCGCATACCGAAATGTCCGGCTTTTTGAATGAGTAACGCTTCGCGTCGCCGGCCGTCCACGCCGGACTCACGAAAACCGGCGCTGATAACGACCACATGGCGGACGCCAAGCCTGCCCAGGGCCTCAATTGACGACAAAACAAAATCCTTCGGCAACAGAATTACGGCCAGGTCAGGAATATCCGGCAGCTGTTCCACCGAAGGGAAACAGGGAATTCCGTTAATTTCAGTTGCTTTGGGATTGACTGCATATATTTTGCCCCGGTAATTCATTTGCCGTATGGCGTCAATAAACATTTTACCCAGTGAACCGTTTTTGCGGGATGCACCGATAACGGCCAGCGATCGGGGCGCCAGTAGTTTTTTCAGGCCTTCCATGTTGAATAATCTCCGGATTCGGCTGATGAGGGATTAAGGTTGTTTATTAAAATAGTTCTGAAGAATCTTTTCAATTTCCAAAATATCCAGCGGTTTCCATAACAGGTCTTCCACTTCAAGCTCTTCAATTTCATTACGCGAAAAACTTTCAATATGCCCCGTGATCATCATTATCGGAAATTTCGGATTGATCTTTTTGATGATACGGGCACACTCTATGCCGCTCATAACCGGCATTTTAACATCGATGATAGCGGCATCAAAATTTTGATTGCGAAACAATTCCAGTCCGGCTTTTCCATCCGAGGCTACACTCACATCGTATCCGCGAAAAGAAAGAAAATCGATCAGCATTTCACGAATTTCGAATTCATCATCGATTACCAGTATGTGCTTTTTGACAGCCATAGATAACGAATATAATGGCAAACACAAAAGGATTCAACGGAAATCAGGATGAAGCTGCAGACGGATTGTCTTTTTTTGTTGTTTTTTGATGATTTATTTGTGTTATCGAAGCTAAAATGGCCTTTGTCTCGGCGGTTAAATCTTTCACATGCATTAAAACATAATCACACTGCGAAACGCTGATAAGTTCTTCGGCTACCTGCAGATTTGCAGCGGTCATGATCTGGAAACCGGCACGGCTTAAAATGTTTCTGAAAGACAACAGGCCGTCAAGGTTCGCATCTACGATAAGCACTTTTTTATGAATTGTTTTTTCCGGCATGCCGATACCCGATACAATTTTCGTTCCAAAATAATTGATGCGGTTTTCAGGATAGCGTTTCAGAGAAGAATAAAGCCCGGGGGGCTTATTTATAAAGGGTCCCGGCCGGATTAGCGGCGCTAGTTCTGAAATTGCGGGGCGTGGATCGCAAGCGGGTCAACTGTCAATCGTTGCTATATTGCAACAGAATTTCCTTGCCGCGTGTAGGTTTTACGTCACATCAGGTTTCAATTCCCAGTTTGGAGAGCAGACGATAAAGATAGGAGCGGTTCAGTTTTAAATGCTTTGCCACTTCCGTGATATTATTGTTTTTTTCATCTATTACGCGCAGGATAAGCCGTTTTTTGTATTCATTTACGCTTTCCTCAAAACTGCCGGCGGACTGAGGATCGGGCCGGGCCGGGCCCTGGTAAGTTGAAGCTATTTCCGGTGGCATGTGCTGATGGGTGATCGTCGTTTCCTGGCAAAGGATCACCGCCCTCTCGATGGTGTTTTCGAGTTCCCGCACATTTCCGGGCCAGGAATAATCGGCCAGAATTTCAAATATTTCAGCGGCGATTTTTGCGATCTGCTGCTTATTATGACGTTTTTTGTATTTTTCGAAAAAGTAATAAACTAGGGCCGGAATGTCCTCGATGCGTTCCCGCAAAGGCGGAATTTTAATGGCGAATACATTCAACCGGTAATACAGGTCTTCCCGGAATTCTCCCAGAGCGACTTTTTCTTTAAGTGGTTTATTGGTCGCGGCGATAATACGGATGTCGACGTGATGAACCTCATTCATCCCCAGCGGCTGGATTTCGCCGGTTTGCAGGGCGCGCAACAGTTTCGCCTGCAGGGCAATATCCATATCCCCGATCTCATCCAGGAAAAGTGTGCCGCCGTCGGCGGCTTCGAATTTACCCTTTTTACTTGATGTTGCCCCGGTGAAGGCCCCTTTTTCATGCCCGAAAAGTTCGGATTCCAGCAGATTGGCGGGGATGGCGGAGCAATTCAGGGTTATGAAATTTTCACCTGCCCGGCTGCTGTTTTCATGAATGGCCCGGGCGATCAGCTCTTTTCCCGTACCGCTTTCCCCCAGAAGTAAGACCGTTGCATCGGTCGGCGCAACCTGAACAACCTGTTTCAGCACCTTCTGCATCGCCTGCCCGTTGCCGATAATCTCGTAAAAACGCATTTGCGCAGCACCGGCACGCAGGATCGTTTCATTAAGATTTTCCAGGTTTTTCACATGCAAAGAGTTTTCCACCGCATGAGAAACCTGGTTGGCGAAGGTATGTAAAACCGAAAGGCTTTTGCTGTCGAAGGCATTATTGCTGTTGCGGTTGTCCAGGTACACGGCACCGAAAACACGGTTATTG
>JAJRVZ010000314.1 GCA_024277055.1 Calditrichota bacterium | reverse complement strand
TGCATTCAGCGGCGCACAATTCTGCAGCATTTCCCATGTGATAATCATTATAGACATCCCACAAACCATCGTGCACCATTCCGTCAAGAACTTTGCCATGCCCCAACCGGTAACCGGCACGGGCATTGGGCAGGTAGTACGGCACATTGCTCATACTTTCCATGCCTCCGGCAACAATAACATCCGCATCACCGACCATGATCGCCTGAGCAGCAAGCATGACGGATTTTAAACCTGAACCGCAGACTTTATTTATTGTAAGACACTCAGTTTTTATGGGGAGGCCGGCACCAAGGGCAGCCTGCCGTGCAGGCGCCTGACCTTCCCCCGCCTGCAAAACATTTCCCATGATTACCTCATCAACGAGGTCCGTGTCTATACCGCTGCGCTTCAGACTCTCTTCGATTACAATACTGCCCAGTTTCGTTGCTGGCAACGAACTTAAACTTCCCATATAGGCGCCGATTGGAGTCCGAACGGCACTGACAATTACTACTTCACGAAGGGTTTTCATTGCGCGTTTCCTGCATTTTTGTCTGACATACAATGTAACCATTTTCTTCAGATTTATCAAGAATCGTAAACTTCATGTATGGAGCATGACTGAAGCCGATAATCCATTTTTCCTCCAGGGCACGATTAATCAGCCGCTCTTTCTCAATCCGGTATTTTTGCCGGTCCCAGGCGTAGGCGATACGCTCCGGACGTAAATGAGAGGAAGTCGGCAACAGATCACCGGGATAACAAAATGTCCGTTTTTTACCATGAAGCAGTACAATCATGTGACCGGGAGTGTGACCGCCCGTCCATTGAACTTCAAAATTATTAAATTTAATACGATCCTCAGAAATTAAGCATACATGTCGCTCGAGAAAATTCATGATTTTTTTTAACGGGTCCGTCATCTTTGAATAACGCTCTTTTCTGAATATCCATTCTTTCTCGTGTATAAACACCGGACATTTGAAAGCATGTTCGCGGTTCATCAACGAATAAAATCCACCGATATGATCCTCGTGCATATGAGAAATAATAATTCCGGAAAGATCTTTAATACCGATTCCGGTTTGATGGTATAATAGGTCGACCGGTACAGCGGTTGGCTTTTTTCTCCTTTTAAAAGATTCGGTGGGAACCGATCCGATTCCACAGTCGAGCAACCAGATTTCATTTCCATTTTTCACTAAATGGTAATTTACACTCAATGTCACTATTCGGGAAGGTCGTTTTTTCAGTTTCAGAATTTTTGTATTGAAAGAAAAGAAGCCATCAGTTATGTTAAAAACAGAGAATGGAAAAAGATCGCAGATGCTAATGGGCTCCATTATTTTTATCCAATTGAGAATAGGCATCGATGATTTTACGGACCAGTTTATGACGGACTACGTCTTCCGATTTTAAATGAACGAATTCGATACCATCTATTCCGTTTAAAATATTTTGTATTTCCGCCAAACCGGACTGTGTTTTGTCCGGCAGATCAATTTGGGTGATATCTCCGTTGATGATGGCCTTGGAATTTACTCCCAGCCGGGTCAAAAACATTTTCATCTGCATGAAAGTACTGTTCTGTGCCTCATCCAGCAGTACAAGCGCGTTGTTTAATGTCCTGCCACGCATGTACGCCATAGGGATTACTTCTATTATTTCTCTTTCGAGATATTTTTTCAGATCATCCCGGGGAAGAATTTCCGCCAAGGCATCATAAAGCGGCTTCAGATAGGGATCGATTTTTTCCTTGAAATCTCCCGGTAAATACCCCAGGCTTTCACCGGCCTCGACCGCAGGACGGGCAAGAACGATTTTAGCCACCTGTTTGCTTTTCAGAAACGAGACGGCAAATGCAACGGCAAGATAAGTTTTGCCCGTTCCGGCCGGTCCGATGCAGAAGACAATGTCGTTTTTACGAATTGCGTTTGCATAACGCATCTGACCGGGCCCCCGTGGCTTTATGAAACCAGAATCTGTAAACACTATAACCGAATTCAATTCCTCCCGTGTATGGGTCTGGGGCGTTCCGTTTTGTCCGGATTCACCTTTTATGATCTGGATTGCGGTAACCAGATCGTTGCGGCTAAGGTTCTTATTACGGTTAATAATAAAAATCAGTTCACTGAAAAGGTCTTCAACCTGTGAAACCTCTTCAGGCGACCCATAAATTTTAATCTGGTTTCCTCTGGCAAAAATATTTACCGAAAAGTATTTTTCAATAATTTTCAGATTTCTGTCATTAGTACCATAAAAGATAATAGGATCAACCTCTTCGAGCTCGAATATCTTTTCCAGACTATCAGTCAATGAAATACCTCATTAAAATTGATTCCAATAAAAAAAGCTCTTAACCCACGCCGGGCTAAGAGCTTAAAAAAATCTTATTCCTGAAACAATTTCATTTAAAATCAGTTTCTGGGAATTGTAAGCACCTGGTAAGGATAAATTACATTCGGGTCGCTGACAACTTCTTTATTGGCTTCATAAAGTTTCTGCCACTTAAACGGGCTTCCGAAAACATTGCCATAACCGGCAATCTTTGATAAAAATTCACCTTTAGCAACAAGGTGTTCGTTCGGACCAACATCCCGTGGAATTCTGAAAATCTGGTTCGGAAAGATAAGATCCGGATTTTTTATCTGATCACGGTTGGAAGTGTAAATACGGCTCCATGCGTAAGGATCACCGTAGATATCCGGCATTTTTGCAATTCTCCACAGATAATCGCCGCGATTTACCGTATAGGTATCCGGTTCGGCCGGTTTTCCTTTTTCTTCAGCCTGTGCCAGCAGACTCTCGATGTCGTTCAGTGCGGCTTCATTTTCACTGAGTAGTGAAAGGTCATTTTCCTGTGCAGCGGCCAGACGATCACGTAATGCCGTGAGCTCATCTTTTTTACCGTAGATTTCTTCAGGATTCATACTCAGGAATGCACTGGCGTCGTTACGCAAATCGCGAAGATCGGCACGATAGGAATCATCCTGCTGTTTGGAAGAATTCACGGCAGCATAAATCTCATCCCAGCATTTATCAATTTCCGCCTGGGTGTCCGTAATTTCCTGATTCAGTGCCGCAATGCGCGCGTCTTCATCAGCAATCCCCTTTTGGGCTGCGTCAAGCCGTCCCTGCCATTCCTGCAACAATTGATTGTATTCTTCCATTTCCATTTCTTCGTAGTTGTAGGATTGTGCCAGAAGCGGTGAAACAGCAACCAAAATTATCATCGGGAAAAATATCAATTTGGTCAGTTTCATATTTAGAGCCTCCTAAATGATTGTCAATTCTGATTAATTTTGTGTTTCTGCATTGCGTGCTTCCAATTTCTGTTTCACACGCTCTTTTTCCGCTTTAACCTTGGCAAGTTCAGCCTTTTTCGCTTCGAGCTGCGCTTCCAGGTCGCTTCTTTCTTTTTTCTTTTCGCTCAGCTTTTTCTCGGCTGATAAGGCTGCGGACTTCGTCTCTTCCAGTTTTTGAATCTGTTCTTCATCCGGATGTTGAGTACAGCCAATCAACAGAGCAATCACCGCCAAGCTCGAAAGAATCAACCGCAAATTTTTGGCTAAAAACTTCATACAGTAAGCCTCCTAAAAATATGTAGATAATCGTAAGTTTAACGAAAAGTAAGAAAAATAAAATTTTCTGTCAAGGAAAACCTTATTCTCCTAAACTTAAAAATTCTTATTGTTTAACACGAAAAACCTGATGCCGGATTAAAACCCCTTTTTCATAACAAAATGGGCTTTTGAATAATTCCTCCAATATACTAATTATCTTTCTTAATCGCAATTAAGCCCAGTTCACGCAGCTGGGCATCGGAAACGGTTGATGGTGCGCCATCCATCAGAGACAAAGCAGAACTGGTTTTGGGAAAAGCAATAACATCTCTTATGGACCTCGCACCCGTCAGCATCATAACCAGCCGGTCAAAACCAAAGGCAATTCCCCCATGGGGCGGGGCCCCGTACTCCAGCGCTCCCATGAGGAATCCGAATTTATGCTCCGCTTCTTCATCACTTATATTCAGCATTCTGAAAACCCGCTGCTGCAAGTCCCTGCGGTGAATACGAATACTTCCCCCCGCAATTTCATTACCGTTTATCACCAGATCATAAGCCCGGGCCCGCACCGATGCCGGTTCGCTTTCCAGCCTGTCCATATCCGCCGGTTGCGGGCTTGTAAACGGATGGTGCCTGGCTGCATATCGTTTTTCATCCTCATCATACTCAAGCATGGGAAAATCAACAACCCATAAAAAAGTATCTTTATTTTCGTCAATCAAACCTAACTGTTCAGCCAAATGCAGACGTAAATTACCCAGAATCTGAAGCGTTTTTTCTTTTTCACCGCCGAGTAAGAATAACAGGTCATTGTCCTGCAAGTTTGCCTGTTTTTTTAATTCTTCCTTTTCAGATTCACCGAGAAATTTCACAATCGGTCCTTCAAGATTTCCTGAATTCATTCTGAACCATGCCAGTCCCGGACCCCCCTGGCTCTTAACCCGGTCATTGAGACGATCAATTTTCGCCCTTCCGTAACTGCCGTCATCAGCAATTTTCAACCCCGCGACCACACCACCTTCCTGCGCTATTCTTGCAAAAGTTTTGAATCCACCGGATTCAAAAACGGAGGTAAAATGTTGAATTTTCAGATCAAATCTGGTATCCGGTTTATCAGATCCATATTCCATCAATGCCTGCTCATAGGTCATGCGCGGGAAATCGAAATCGATATCAGTATTTTTTATTTCTTTGTATATTGCCTTAACCAGGTTTTCCGAAACACTCATTACATCGTTTTCATCCACAAACGACATCTCGATATCAATCTGAGTAAATTCAGGCTGGCGGTCCTTGCGGAGATCCTCATCCCGGAAACACTTGACAATCTGGAAATAGCGGTCAAATCCCGAAACCATCAGGATTTGTTTATAGGTTTGCGGAGACTGTGGCAAGGCATAAAACCGGCCATGATAATTGCGGCTCGGAACAAGAAAGTCCCGCGCGCCTTCCGGTGTACTTTTCATCAACACCGGCGTCTCTATTTCAACAAACCGGTTGGCGTGCATATAATTTCTTACAACACTGTATAACCGGCTTCGCAACAGCAGATTATTCTGCAATTCGTCCCGGCGAAGATCAAGATACCGATAGGTCAGTTTCAATTCTTCCTTTACATCAATATTATCTTTAATCTCGAAGGGCGTTGTTTTCGAAGGATTGAGAATTTCCAGCTGATCGACAGCAACTTCTATTTCTCCCGTAGAAAGTGCCGGATTAGCGGAACCCTCCGGACGAACATGCACCGTACCCGAAACAGCGATTACAAATTCCGATCTCAGCGCCTGTGCTTTTTCGTAGTTTTCATGATTGGTTTGCGGGTTGAATACAATCTGGGTTACCCCATATCGGTCACGCAAGTCGATAAAAATCAATCCGCCGTGATCGCGCCAGTTTTTTACCCATCCGTTTAAAGTTACTTTTTGCCCTACATTTTCTTTTCGTAAATCACCACACGTGTGAGTTCGTTTTAACATGCTAGTCTCCAACACTCGTAAAAGGCCGCCAATTTACAGACAAACCCATCCATCTGCAATTCAGTATATAAAAAAACCGGGAGTCTTTTCAGATGCCCGGTTTTTACATTTTATTATTTCCGTGATTTTCAGGAGAAAATGTACTTTTGTCTAACCGTGACATCACCTTCGCGTTTGTCGATTGGTTTGAATCTCCAGCTGCGAATTCGGTTTTTGATACAATTCTCTACATTTTTATTTCTCAGACTGGAACGCAGAATCCGCGAATTTTTTACCCGTCCGTTCCAACTGATTATGAATTCTATCTGTACGTCCCCCTTCAGATTCGGATTCAGTTTTGCTTCGCGTTTATAGCAGTGTTCGATAGCATCATTATGGCTGTTGATGACCGTAGATATGGCATCGCCGCTGCGGTTTGCGGAACGCGATCCTTTTCCGCTGACCCTTGCATCATCGAGCGAGAGATTTATACCGCCCTGGCGGCCTATACTTTTCGAACCGCCGACGGCTACGCCTGTCATTAAATCACTGATGTCGGCACTTCCGGTTTTACGCCCCCCTCCACGACTGCCAAGCCTGGTTCTGGCTCCTGCACTTGAAGCCGTGGCAAGTCCGCCAACATTGGACAGTACATTTTCAAGGTTGCCGGCTCCGCCTGCAGAAACATCACCGAGCACATCAACAACGGCACTCCCCGAACCGCCGCTGCCACCTGCAGAAAGAACTCCAAGTACGCCTACTCCCGCAACAGCCTGTTCCATTTTCTGACGGGCGCTGCTGCGCTGGGAAGCCGCCGCTCTGCGTGCCTGAGCTATTTCTTTCGCGGAACGGCCTCTTGTTTCAGCCGTTTTTCCCGCATCCCGTTTGGCCCGCTCGTCCTTCGGTGCTTCCTGTTCAGGTTCTTCACCAATACCGACACCGGTTTCATCCTGCGGCTGGTCGATTACCGGCTCAACAATTTCCGCCTGATAGAATTTCTGCAGATACCGCTGACGAATCTGTTCATTTAATTGTTTTTGCTCCCAGTCGGAGCTGCCCAGTATTGTAATTATGGTAAAAACGAATAACCATGATACCAGTAGGATGATATAGAAGCGTTTGTCCAGTTCTTCCCAAACATGTCGTTCAAATTCCTTTGGGAATCCGACAAGCCGAAATCCACCAGCGGCTGCCGCGGGACGAGCGCCCCCTTGTGCACCTGGATTGCTTTTTTGATTACTCATAGAAGACCCTTGCTTTATGGTTTATGGTGCGCTCTTGCTTCCCTGTATTGTCAGGAGTCGCATTTTATAAAATTCCGATTTGCTGCACGTATACATTACTTTGAACAGCGTTTCAAATTGAATGCTTTTATCACCCTGAATGATCACTTCGTGAGTAAATTCTTTCCCTACTTCTTCAAGTGCTTTTTCCTGGTCCGCATATTCAATTAATTTGCTCTGCAACTGCGGAATCATAAAGCCTTCTTTCGGAATATCCGCCGTATTCATTAATGGAACTTCATTTACCAGGATTACATCTTTTGCAACCGATACGTTCAATTCCTTTTTCGGTTTTATCGTCCTCTGTGATGTAGGCAAAGTCAAACTCTCGGATTGGGTCGCCAGGGCTCCACCTGTAGAATAAGACTTCAACAGGAACAGAAGGATGATGGTCATCATATCCATCATCGAATTCATGTTCAGTTCACCTGCAATCTTGGTATTATGCTTTTTGGATTTTGATGGTTGAAATGCCATTTGTTTTCACCTCGCTCAGACGATCACTCGACCAAAGTTAATTTGCGGAAATAAGGGTTGTATATTTCCTTCTTCATCTTCATAAGTCTGGATTGCATCCATAACATCAATTATTACCTGGTATTCAATATCCGCGCCGGCAGTAATTATTGCGCTTTCCTTATCCTTGAACCCTTTATCCAGGATTAACTTTTTTATTTCCGTAAGTTTTTCCTTAAGCTTGGCAAAATCAAACTGGTTATTTTCATTGACCGGTATCGTCGGACCCTCTCCGCCTTCACCGGCCAGAACAGCCGAAGCACTGGTTAAGGTAAATCCGCTGTTCGTAATAGCGATGGTTAAATTCAGCATTTTCTGCTGTTCTTTTGGTGGCTGATTCTCGCTTCCCTTACCCGTTGTACCGGAAGTAGGCGGCAAATCGATTTCAACAATGGACAGTTTAACATATTCAACGCCCGCCAAAAGCAAAGGGATCAAAACAACCATCAAATTCATAACCGGCTTGATATCAAGATCCATGTTCAGATCTTCACCTTTTCTACGTAACGATGGTCTGTATGCCATGTCACTACCTCAATTCTTATTAACGGTTCCCGGTTATCAGATTGATCAGTTTAACCAAATGTTCATCCATTTCATCGATGATTTTGGTTGTGCGGTTCGTTAAGTAAGTATAAACGATCAGGCTGGGGATTGCAACCATAAGACCAAAAATAGTCGTGTTCATTGCTGCGGAAATACCACGCGCCAGAACCTTAGTCTTTTCCGATTCGGGAATACCCTCTCCCGATACGGCGGCAAATGAGATGATCAGACCGTAAATCGTTCCCATCAAACCGGTCAGAGTTGCCACATTGGCAAACATGGACAGATAATTTGTGCGTTCCTGCAATTTCGGAATCACTTCCAGCGTTCCCTCATCAACCGCATTTTGAATTGCCCGAAAATCGAGTGTTTCACTTTCGATAGCCCTTTTCAGACCTCGCAAAACGACGAAAGGCAATGCTTTTTGTTTCCCCTTGTCGCAGAGTGCTATTGCACGATCCATGTTTCCACCCGCGACCAGTTTACGGATCTCCGCCATGAACTTATCCGAGTTCACATTCGAGCGAATCATTATATAATAAAATCGCTCGATGCCGATTGCCAGAGCAAAAGCTCCGAAAATGGCAATAAAATACATATAAAAGGATGCAGTCGAGTTGAATGCGAAGCTTTCTCCGAACTGACTCAAAAACACTTCCATAAATGTACCCTCCTAAACACCAATTAGTTAGCTATCTACTTTTATTTACAACTTTATCTATATCGATATATTCAGGTTTGCCTTTTCTTTCAACGGCTGTTTTTACGACAATCTTTTCACCTTTTCCCGTAAGTTCATTCATAAAGGAGCGACGTAAATGAACTTCATCAAATTCAGGTTTTATGCGATCCGAAAAAATATTAACACGCGGCTTTTCCGGTTCCACTTTAATAATCGTTGCCTGCCCCGAAAGATCAATAATCTGGTTTTCGCCGCCTGTCGTCGTTGCAGTGGTATCCCGGCTCTGGGCCGTCAGGGCACCTGTCCCTACAATAAAAACCAGTATTGTGAAATAAAAAAACCTGCAATGCATGCGATCACCTTGCTAATCCTGTACGGATATTCTGTTTTTATTTAAAATATTTACCTTTTTTAACTCAGCCGGGTCGACATTCAGTCCGCTGGTCTGAGCTCCGGACGCAATTTTATCCATGATGTCCGTTGGAAGCACTTCTATATACCCTGCAATTTTTACCCCGCCTCCGCTGTTATCCCAATCAACAGCTTCGATGGCAAAAGTATTTTCGCCGCTTTTAAGATAATAGGAAATCGTTTCGTAATCAATGGTATCGACTACTGCGAAATTATTTAATTCATCGTCAATTATATACTCACCATTAATAAAAAAGCGGAAATCATTGTCGGCGGTTATATAGATCATCCCGCCAACCGGGGTACCGGTCAGGTTGACTTTTTTCCTGAAATAAAGTGTAACCGTATCACCCGCGACGGAATCCGTTGCCGCCAGGGCGGTAGTATCCGGAACCGAGAGCGAATCAACCGCCATTAACAGACTGTCGCCGGCAGCCGCAGAGGTATCCGTTGACACCGCCAGCGAATCCTGCAACAATGAATCGGATCCGCTTACGGCAGTTACCGGTTTCGGTTTCGCTTTCCACATAGCAGGTGGATTAAACCCGAATTCCAGAAACTGATTATATTTGCTTTCCACTTCGGAAGTCTTCGTCCAGTTGCTGTCATCAAAACTGGAATCGACATAACCGCGAACATACACATCCGAAAACAGCCAATCGTCAACGCTCATGATTTCAATCGTATCACGTTTAACGGATGTTGCGTAACGCGCCGGATCGATTTTAAACAGTTTCATTCCCAGTCTTGTTGTCCACAGATTGTTTATCTGGAAATTTTCTTTATGCTGATAAGCTTCTTCAAGAACGATTAGTTCATAATCATCAAAAGCCAGCTGATGATCGAGAAAATAAGCGGAGCCATCATCATAGTTGTAATTTTCAGTTGAATCAAACAATGCGGCATAGCGTTTGGTCCGTTCTTCAGCACTGTCCGAATAGGATTCATACAAGTCCGTTAATTCAATCGGCAAACGCATCATCCGGTCTTTGGTTGTCCGCACGATATCATTATTCAGACCCTCTTCCTGCGCCAGGTTCAGTGAATTCGCATAGTTATTCATGGTTGCCAGCGCCAGATCGCGGGACAGATCGATCATCTGCATGGCATTGTTGTGTATGGTCGGATAATCAAGACCCTGTTCGTTCTTGGCTCCCCACTCCTTATCAATCAGATCAATAATATCTTCAGCCATTTTCTCGTAAGGATCAATTGCAAGAAATGTTAATTTTTCCAGTTCATTGGCCAGAATATTGCTGGTGAGCAGAATCTGTCTTTTCGATTCTTCCACGTATTTATTTGAAAGCCCCAGTTCTTTTGCTTCGGCAATGTTTCGCTTATGGGCATTTATCGTTTGCGTAACCGCAGGGGCAACCCCATCGTTTATCAGACGAACCTGAAATATTAACCGTGTCAACGGGTCGGTCGCCGGATTTTCGGCATTTATGGCCTGTTTCACGTTTTCCATGGTCAGCTGGGCTTCCGTGTATAACAGACTGGATATTTTATCCTGAGCTTTTGCATACCACCGTTTGGCCACTTCGCGTGTCGAGTCGGTTTCTACAACCCGCTTGACAACATCGCTCGTATCCTGAAACTGACCGACAGTGTCCGGAACGGCCTCCGCAAAAATATCAACATCAAATTTTTCCGCAATGATCGGAATGTTGTTGATTACTTTTTTATACTCATCAACAGCTTTTTCATAAAGTTGCGCAGCCTGGGAGTTTATTCTCCGCGATTCGGCAAACTGCTTGATCGGATCCATATTCGGATCACGTTCCTGATTGACGAACTTATCGGCAAATTCCTCATAAATCTCTGCATTGCGGAAAGTAGCCTCAAAACTGCGGATCGACCCGTTGGCGATGATCTTTGTGTTGTTCGAGATAATCTGCCGTACCAGATCCCGCATATTGTTTTGCGCCGCCAGAATATTGCTTTCGGGCTGTTTAAGTTCAATGGCATCAAATTCATCGTAAAGCATTGCCACCAGTTCGTTTAAAGATTCCCCGGCATAATAACGGTTCGGATCAAGTCCTTTCCGGGCGAATTCCTCGCTTTTGCGGATGGCTTTATCGAATTCCACCTTGGCGGCGGAAAATTTTCCGTGTTCCCTGAAATAAGAACCCCTGCGGTAGAAAGCTTCCACCGCTTTCGGATCGTCAGGAAAACGGGCTGCGAATTCTTCATAAATACGATTCGATTCGGCAACATTGTCCAATTTCAGATAGTGACCGGCATTGGCAAAATAAAGATCTATTGCCAGCGTTTCGTCGGGATAGGCGGCAATGTACAGATTATTAGCCCTGATGGCATCTTCCCAGGCTTCACCTTTTTCATAATAATAGCTGGCGTTATATAATGCCGGTTCCGCCACTTCCTTATTGTCCTTGTACGAAGCATAAATGCGCTCGTAGACTTTACCGACACTGTCAAACTGTTTTAATTCCTTGTAATCTTCTGCGGCATTGTTCAACGCATCGAGTGCAATGTTCGATTTCGGGAACGCATCTGCCAGCAACAGGTAGGTATCCAGCGCTTTCTCCCATTCCTGGATTTTGTCATACATCAGCCCACTGTTGAACAGCGCCGGTTCCACCAGTTCCTTGTTTTCCGGCGCTTCAGCATATACACGGCGGTATTCGTTCGCCGCTTCAAAAAACTGGCCCTGTTCTTCCAGCAGTTTCGCATTTTTAAAGATGGATTGTGCCAGCCTCTGTTCGGCGAATATCTTCTCCTCATCCGGCAAATCGACAGACCCCAGAATCTTTTTCGCAATAAACTCACTGTCCCGAAATTTACCCAGTGCAAAATAGGAATTCATAATCGAACGCATGGCAATGCTTTTCTGCTTGGCTCCCGGGAACCTGGAAACAAGAGTATTAAAATAGACTTTTGCTTCGGCGAACTGTTTCCTGTTAAAATAAATGGCTCCGGCCTTTGCCAGAAATATCGGGGTTTTTTCATTGTCCGGGAAGAGCCGGATATAATTATTGTAAGCCTCTACCAGCCGCTTTTCCTCGGCAGTCATCATTTCGGGATTTAACTGCCCGGCGTCACTGATATCGATCACTGCAGATGTATCGCGCAATGCGGCATTCGCGACAGTGGCAAGCGTTTCGGCCACAACTATGGCGTTATTCGCCGCTTCCTCCTGGTGTTCCTTTTCCAGATAATCATTGCTCACTTTTATATACTGATCGAAAGATTCTTTAAACTTACCGAGGTGGACATCCAGTACGTAAGCATAGCTCCAATTAATATCATAGGTATTCGAGTCTGCTGGAAATACCTGCATGTACTCTTCACAATTATTAACGACCTTGTTCCATGCGTCTGTCGCAGGCAGTCCATCCGATTCCAGTTCCTGTGCACGTTCAATATCCAGAAAAATATTCGTGTACATCGCCTTTTCCGATATCTCACGTGCTTCGGTCAGGTATTTTACTTTGTTCGGAATTTCCGATTTTTCCAGTGCTGCGTACCATTCGCTGTTGGGATTATAATCGCGGAAGATTTCATATCTTGTATTATACTCGAGATCATCTTCACCCATATCAAAATAGGTTTCGGAAATTTTGCGTTTTACAATCGGTGCTTCCTTGTAATAGGGATACATATCCAGAAGGTTTTGGTAAGCGTTAATCGCTTTCTCGTAATTTTCAACCCGCTGGTAGGTCTCGCCAAGTGCCCGCATGATTTCAACACCGTACTCGCGGTTACCCAGTTTCTCTATAAATTTCCGCGCATTGCTTACCCCCGCATGGGCGTAGGTATCTTCATCTGAAAAACTGATCCCGATATACTGGATGGCCTCGTCGCGAACATTCGGATTGCTGATCTTGTCCTTCGGATCCATTTTATTCGCACGTTCAATATCATCGATAACCGCCAGAAAATAAACGATTGCATCGGAATAATAATCGGGATCGGTGGCGGATAATTTATAATAACTCCAACCCAGTTTGTAAAGGGCTTCATCATATCGTTTTGAATCTTTGTATTTCAGTACTTTTTTATAAAGTTTAATCGCTTTCTGCAGTTCGACAATACTTTGCTCGGTATCTTTCCCTTCTCTCGGTGCGAAAAAATATTCAGCCAGTCTCATGTACGATTCGGCGGCAAAATGACTGTCGGGATATTTATCGATAACTTCCTGATAGATGCGCCGCGCCACTTTCCCCTGCTTCATCTGTTCCAGCAGATAAGCCTTGGAATACAGGGCGTCATCGGCAAAATCACTTTGTGGAAATTCAGACAGAATCTGGTCATATATTTCGATGGCTTTTGAATAGTCCATCACCGGCTCTTTCGGCGGTTCCGGCTCGACTTCCAGTTTTCCTTCATCAAACAACTCGAGCTGTTCCGCGTATTCTTCATCAGCTTTGATATATTCTTCAAATGCCCGGGAATAGGCGTCATCCGCATCTTCAATATAATACTCCGCAACCCGGATCAGGATTTTGTCCTGGTCTTTTATGTCCATACCTTCACTCTTCAGGAAGGATTCGGTTACTTCCAGTCCCCTGCCCCGAATCTTTTCTTCCTCATTTCGAAGCTTTTCAACCTGTTTACGGTACGTCTCTTGTATTCGGATCAACTCATCGGTACTCATGGTTTTAAATACGGTATCTGCCAATGCCTCCATTTTGGCAACATCTCTTTCCTGTGCGAAGGTTAATGCTGATAAGATGGCGAAGGTAAACAAAGATTTGAAGAATATTTTATTCATTCTTTTTCCCGGACAATACTTTTTGGTTTGTTGCTCTGAATTATTCATAGTCCTGCTCCAAACCGATTATTCCGGCTTCTCTTCTTCAAGAGCTGGCGGAACCGTGTTCGAGTTTTCGACCTCGGATGTATGTGTATCGAAGTAACTTTCTTTAAATCGACGTTCCATTTCCTCACGCTCGCGTAAACGCTCCTGCTCGCGCACACGGCGGGTCATAATGTTGATTTCTTCCTCAATCAAACCGATCTTATGCTGCAGAATTTCCTTTCTGCTTACGAAAATCTGATTTATCTTTTGAATTTGATCCGTCAGTTCGGCAATTTGCTCCGCCTTGGTTTTTTTCAATGCGAAATTGGCATTGGCAATACCAAAAGCCCCGTAATCGCTCCAGCGCATCAGGTTGATATTGGATTGCCGTACATCCATCAGATGTGCATAGGTGTTCAAATGGTCGAATTTTTTAAGCAAGTCCTCAAATTTTTCTTTTTTCAATTCCAACTCAACCAGTGTTCTGAATTCCTTGGCGGCTTTTGCCCTGGCGATTTCCGCGGTTACATCCACCAGTTTCCGCTCAATTTTTTGTCTTTCCCGTTCCGACATGGCCCTCAGGGCAAGCACTTTCCGGTTCTGATCCTCAAGCATGCTTTCTTTACGTGCCTGGGGATGCGTATCAAAAAAGTTTTGCCCGAAGCTCGACTGCGTTTCTTCCACCGGAAAACTGTTCAGAACTTTGTACAGCCGTAATTTCAAATCGGTGATTTTTACAACAAGCGAATTCCTTCCCTGCGCTTTCGCCTTCTCCTCCAGCCGATCAAGCTCTTTTATCTGTCTGCTGAGTTTTGCGATTTCCTGTTTCGCCGCAAAACTGGATGAACTGACATCACTGAAGCTGATTCTGTTATAGGCCTTACTCAGGCGATTTGTAACTTTTTCGGCCTTTGTGAAAGCTGCCCGGTTATTCTTCACCAGTGCTTCATCTCTGAGTTTAGTTGTCATTTTCAGGGAAGTTTTCAGACTGTCCCGTTCGTTAAGCAGACGGTCCGAATAGTTCTTCGTATAACGGGACCGGAACACATAATCATACTGATCGATGGCTGCCTCAGGACGCTCTTGCAGCTGAAGTATGTACCCCAGCAACGTTTTGCCTTCAAGATAGTAATCTGAATCTGAGAAGTATTTTGTCAGATAGTTCAGGTACTTTTTAGCCTCTTCAAAATTCAGCCGCCTGTCTTCTTTAGCCAGTTCTCTTTTATAGAACGCCCAGCCATAGCCGAGCAATACCCTGTCGAACAATTCAAAATTCGGATTTATTTTATCAAAGGTTAAAATTGCACCGTTATAATCTTCTTTTTCATATTTAATGAATCCGAGACGCATTAATACGTTGAACCGGTAGTCGGGAGGCAGTTGAAAATCCGTAAGAAGTTTATTGTAGATGGATTCCGCAGAATCGAGGTTTTGCGCGCCGGCATAGGCCTGAGCCATAAAGAACTGAGCATCAATATAAAACTCGGAGGTATTCGGAATCTGCGAGAAAAGCGAAACCGCCGTTTCGAAATCATTATGATTTAATGCAGATGCGGCGGCAAAAAACTGTGTTTCATTCCAGGTCGGTTCCGAACCGGTAGCCACAGCCTGATATTTTGAAAAATATTTCTTTACTTTTTCATAATTATCAAATGCATCTTCGATGCGCATTAAGCGGCTGTAAGCCGGAGCTGCAAACTGCGATGTGGGGAAATTCTTTACCAGCCCGGCAAATATTTCGCGCGCTTCATGAAATCGACCCAATAAAAAATTCGCCTCTCCGCGATAGTAGCGGATATCGTCGGTAGTGCCGAGGTAATCATATCGAGTGAGAATTTCCTCAAGCATACGGTCTGTAAGATCATAATTCTGAAAATTAAACGCCTCCAGCGCCGACCGTAATTCACGCCGAAACATCCGGTCCTTTTCTTCAAAGCTTCCTTTTTTTATCAGGCGTTTTTTGATTATCTGTACATCAGTCCAGCGCAGTTCGTATTT
>JAJRVZ010000018.1 GCA_024277055.1 Calditrichota bacterium | reverse complement strand
TTCACCAGCGGTCCGATCAGCCCCCCTTGCACCGTAGCGCTGATAATCCCGAAAAATGCAAACAGATATCCGTTGGCGGAAGCACCAAGCCCGAATTTGCGTTCGGTAAACAGAGCGAACATCGATTCAAGATTGGCAAATGCCAGGGTTACGGAAAAGAAAATGAGAAACAGAATACCAATATCGGGATGGCGAACGGCATTGAACAGATTCTGAAAATTAAACCGTCGTTCCGGTTTATCGCTGCGCAGTTCTTTCGGTAGAGATTCGGGCAATTTAAAAAATGCCAGCGTCGCGGCACAAAAAGAAAGACCGGATGCAAAAAAGATCGGTACGGAATATCCGTACACACTGAGCACGCCGCCGATGGCCGGCCCGAAAATGAAGCCCAGTCCGAATGCGGCTCCAACCATACCCATGCCTTTTGCGCGGTTTTCATGACTGGTAATATCGGAAATATAAGCCATGGCCGTCGGTACGCTGGCCGCAGCGATACCGGCCAGTATGCGGGAAATAAAAAGCCATTCCAGTGAATTGGATACGGCAAAAAAGAAATGGGCGATTCCGGTACCCAGCAGACTGAACAAAATGATCGGACGTCGTCCTACCCTGTCGGAAAACCGCCCCCAGATCGGGGCAAAAATGAACTGCATGAGTGAAAACACGGTTCCCAGCAACCCCACGTGTAAAGCGGTTGCCCCGAAATGCTCGGCATAGAACGGCGCAATGGGGATGATTATACCAAACCCCAGCAGATCTATAAAAATCGTCAGAAATATCAGTGTCAGTTGAGTTTTATTACTTTTGTCCATTCGCGTCCTGCATGCAAAATCGAATTGGTAATGTAGCAACCTCTAAATTCAGATTCCAGTGTACAAGTGAAGTCTGAAAAATATTATTCCCGTCTACCGGCTTATTCTATTCCAGTAGTTTTGCAAACGCAGTGCAAATCCGGAATGCTCCAGCCAGCTGATAAGTCCGGCGGAAGGCGTTCTGTTGGTGATTTCAATTCTAAAATGGGGAACCGGCTGGCCGGTCCATTTCTGCTTATAATCGAGATTTCCCCACAACAGGTCAAAGGAACCGTATCCCTGTCTGAAGAAATCTTTAATTTCATGATAGGTCAGTACCGTGCCGGGTGAAAGGCGGGCAGAATCCTCTCGGTAACTTCCCTTCAGAGTTTTCACGGTATTTTTGTAAACGACGTTCAGATCATAGGCGACCGGTTTTTCACCGATATATAAAACATAAACCCGCAGCCAGTTGCGGGGTGCGAAATCACGCATTATACTGAAATAGAACTCCCTGTTTTCGGCCGCGTCGATTCGGATACCTTGTTTCCATTTCCAGGAGCCCTGTTCGATTTGCAGAATGTGTTCAATTGCCGTTTTAACTTCTTCGGGCGATACGAATACTTTTATATTACCGTTGGCGTATTCTTCAAATTGGCGCAGCGCACGCCGGATATTTTTTCTCATGTTGCGTGAAAGAGATTGAATATATTCTTCGAAAGTTCCTTCGATACGCCGGAAAGCGTTCTGCAGAATAACCCGGCGATATTGTCTGAATTTATTATTCCCGGCAAACCGGCTCAGTGGTTCCAGCAGCGGTGAGTTCACCGGAACCGGCTGCAGAAAAAGATAGGTCCACTGTCCCGCAGTTTCGACGAGTTTTTCCAGCATTGGCGGCAACACGGATTCGCGACCGGGCAATATGATAAAATCTTCGCTTCCTGAAAAGCTGAGCGGCGAACGCGCCGGTTTCAATGTTGAAATGAACCGTATATCTCGAACGGTCAGCCGCAGGTGTTTACGCCCGGCGAGCATCATCGGAGCCAGTCCGACCAGTTTTCCTGAATCCCTGACGATGACGACCAGCATGCGTTCGTTATTGCGAACCGTTTGCCACCACACCCGCATCCATTCGTGGGTTTGAAATACGGTATGACCGGGAATTTGATCCAGCAGTTGCCGCCACTCGGATTCGAGCGCACAAAAGTCGCTGAAAGTTTCGATAGCTTCGATTTTTAACTGGCGATGATCCATAAAGGAATGCCGGATTGTTTAGAATTCACATACAAGCCATGTTTGTTTGTAGGGTTCCGCCCGGCTGAGGATTTGTCCGAAATTATCAATTACAACCGAATGGCCGGTATTGGCGCTGCGCAGGATATACATATTGTATTCCGCCGCCCGCAATTGTGTGTAGCGCAGCAGAAAATCCAGTCCCGGTGTAAAATTCAAATCCATATCATTTACCAGAGAAACAATTATATTTACCTGTTTTTCACTATATATGTCAAATACTTCCGGAATCATTTCCTCGTAGCAAATCACAAAACCGAAAGTTTTCCCACCGATACTGACGGTGGTATATTCACTGCCGGCCTCGGTATGATCATTGAAATAAACAGGAAGAACGGAATCATATCGATCGATTATATCTCCCTCGGGATTAAAAATTATCGCCGAGTCGTAATGCTCTGCCTTCACCGTATAAACAATCGTGCCGATTACCAGATATGCTTTCGTTTCCCTTGCCAGCAAACGCAATTTATCCAGATACTGCGGTTGTCGTTTTATTACGTCTCCAACGATGGCATACTCCGGCCAGACAACAATTCTTGTTTTGTCTGATTCATGGGCGGCCGCCTGTCGCGTTGCATTTTCGTAAAAAGTGAAAATGGAATCCACATTTTCGATCCGCCATTCCCAGGTTTTATGATAATTTCCCTGTATAATAAGAACCTCAAAGTTTTGTTCCTGTCTGTGCCCGGGTTGCATTCGGCTGTCGATGGTGTACAGAATTACGAGAGTCAGCAGAAAAACGCCGGCCAGCGTCAATCGCACCGGTTTTTGATTTGAAAGCAAGAAATTTGCAAGCACAAGATTCAATAAAAACACAATAATCGACACCACGGTGCTTCCCAGATAATGAACAATGGAAAACAGGTTTACATAGCTTGAAAATTCTATTACGTAGGGTACCTGCAGCCAGGTCAACAACCAGAAATACGGTACGATGACATGCAGCACCATGATCGATTTGAGGAATTGCGACTTGAACCTGCTTTGTAATAAAATACACAGGACAAACAGGATAAAGAATACGAACCACATCAAAATACTGCCGATCAAATAGATGCGCTTCGCAAAAAAAATCAGCCAGTAGGCAGCCAGGGCAGGCGCCAGAAATGAAAAGACAATGATAAAAAGTACTTTATACCCTGTCGAAAAACGGCCTGATAATATCACGTAAAAAGGAAAGGCAAAAGTAACCCATGCCATCGGAGGAAAATAATTGACCATCAGGAAAGCAAAGCCAATACCCGTCAGCATAAATAAAACTGTAAATATCAACTTGGTGCGAAGCTCCTGCAGAAGATCATTTAACCGGCTTTTCAGTTTCATAGTTTTCCCGTATTAAAATAATGTTCCTGTATTATCGTCAAAGGCCTGATTTATTTAAGTCGTCAAAAAATTCATATATCAAAATGGGGTTAAATAGCATCTTTTATAAATTTTCTTAGTAAATTCCGAATTTGATTTTTGTAAATTCCGGCCGAAAATTGGGGGATGTTGTAAATTGATTTTCGGCAAGGGTAGAAGGAGTTGTTACAAACCCTTAATAACAAACTACTAACAAATGGTGTAAATGTACCGGGTACAAAGAATAACATCCCTCTCAGAATTGCGAAGTTATGCACGAGAGCTGCAGAAATTTGAACAAAGATTGGCCGGAAAATCCCTTTTCCTTTCGTACCGCTGGATCGAGGCATGGATACGTGCTTATTTAAAGCATTTTCATTTGAGTATTTTTATTGTCTGGCAGGATAAATCAATCGTTGCTTTTCTGCCGCTGGTTGATATGGACCCGCATAAGTTACATCTTTCACCACGCAGATTGGAATTCGTTTCGCTAAGCTCGCAGGGGGATCTCATCTATATCCCCTGCCTGGGAGATGCAAATGAAATTGCCGGGGAATTTTTCACTTATCTTCGCTCCGAAAAAAAATTCTGGGACTATATTTACCTCGAAAGTCTTTTTGGCAATGATCCCACTCTAATCGGATTTACTTCCGCAGCAAAGGCATCAGGATTTAATGTTCAATACGGGCAATTGATTGAACGGCAACTGGACTGGTATATCCCTCTCGAAGGCAGCTGGGATGATTATTACGAATCATTGTCTCTGAATTTCAAAAAGCAATTGAAACGCAAATTTAAAAGGGGTGAAAGGGACGGCGGTATTAAAATCCATTTTATTACCACTCTTAAAAATAACGATGAGATATGGGAGAAAATGCTTGAAGTTGATCGTAACAGCTGGCAGTATAAAAAACGAATCGGGCTTTCTTCGCACAAAAACCATTCCTTCTATTTAAACCTGGCCCGGGAATTTTCCGACAGGGGATTAAACATCTGGCTGTTGGAAGTCGGCGGTAAACCGGCTGCATTTGAATATTCTATTGCTTACGACAATAAAATATACGGCTTGCGCTGGGGATATCATCGGGGAATGCAGTCCTATTCTCCGGGACAATTGTTACGCTGCTACTCATTAAAGTACTATATAAAAAAAGGATATAAAGAATTTGATCTGTTGGGTAAATTTGATGAATCAAAAAAACGCTGGACCAAATATTCCCGGGATGAAAACGAACTGCTGATATTCAACGACACCTTTTGGGGCAAATACCTGAACCTTAAATATAACCCGCAGATTCACGGAATCAGGCAATATATAAAATCTCTTTTCTCCTGAGTCAAAATGACTGTGCAGCTTGAAATAAAATGTATTTCCGATTTAAAGACGCTGCAATCCGTTGAAGGCGATCTTGAATTACTGGAACAATCTATTCCTGAAAGCGAGTTGTTTACCTCTTTTCAATGGATTTATACCTGGCTGTATACCTACCGGCCACAGGAATTTTTTATAATCCTCTTTTATCAAAACAACGAACCGGTGGCCATGTTGCCGCTGATTAAAAGAAAGCACACCTATTTAAAACTGCCGGTCACAACCCTTGAACTGATATCCATAAATTCGCACGGAAACGTTATTCATCTCCCCTGTAACACCGACGAAACGGATTTCTGGAAAGAAGCGCTGAAGTATCTGCTGAAAAACATACCAGGGTGGGATTATCTTTATATTGAGGGCCTGCTTGAAAAGGATTCCGCCGTTCAGGCTGTATTCCATGGCGCCGGATTTAACGGATTGCCGGTATACAGCGGTGATCTTTTTCAGGTTTTCATAGACTGGCTGCTACCACTGGAAACCGATTGGGATAGCTATTATGCCGGCTTATCAAAAAATGTTAAAAAATCCTTAAATAACCGGCGGAACCAGATGCGTAAAGCCGGAGGATTTGAGGTAACTCATTTTTCCGGGCGATTCGATATGGATAAGGTTTGGAAAATTCTCTCCGGAATCGACCGGAACAGCTGGCAGTTTGCACAGGGTAGCGGCATGACTTCGCCGCAACATGCGGAATTTTACTACAACCTGGCAGGATCCTGTTTGGGAAACGGTCTGGATATTTGGATTCTGTTTATCGGCAATGAACCGGCTGCTTTTGAATTCTCCGTGATTTACAGGAAACGCGTTTATGGTCTGCGCTGGGGTTTTAGCCGGCAATTCGCCTCATTTTCACCGGGGAAGGTTTTGCGTGCAGAAAGCCTGCATCATTATTTCCGTGAAAATTTAAAAGATTATTGCATGATGGGTAAGTATCCTGAATTTAAAAAAATTTGGGGTGCACAGCCACGTAAGGCCACGGATGTAGTGGTTTTCAGCAGAACGGCAAAGGCCAATCTGATTGATTTATTCGGCTTCAAACTCAAACTTCATTATTTGAAAAACCGGCTGATCGGCTTAAAAGGCTGAACGAATCCGGATGGTTATTTCTTTTCCGCCAGGCGTCTTTCACGTCGCTCGGCCGCTTCTTCGAAAAATGTTTGCTCTTCTTCAGTTTCGGGTTGCAGCGCAGGCACCGTTGTCGGTTTTCCCGATTCATCCATTGCCACAAACGTGAAAAAAGCCTCGTTGGCCAGTTTCAGTTTACCGCTCATCGTATTTTCCGACCACACCCGCACCAGTATAT
>JAJRVZ010000313.1 GCA_024277055.1 Calditrichota bacterium | reverse complement strand
ATCGGCATTAAACAGCAGGTTTACCATCAGGCGGATCACTTCACGCGGCGTAAAATGCTCCCCCGCCGTCTCGTTGCTCTGCTCGGCAAATCTGCGAATCAGTTCTTCAAACACATAGCCCATTTCCATGGAGCCCATATTGGATAAATCAATTTCCGCAAAGCGTTTAACCACCTGAAACAGAATATCCGCCTTGGGATCATCCATGCGCTCGATGTGGTCGTCAAAATTGAAATACTCGATAATCTCGCGGGCGCTGGCTGAAAAGCCGTTAATATAATTGCGTAAATTAGCCGCCACGTTGCTTGGGTCGGCGGCCAGTTTTTCAAAATCATATTTGCTTCGGTTGTGAAAATTGAATCCGGCCACTTTGTTCAAGGTCAGGTCTTTGGCGTTGTCGGAGAGCTTTTCAACTTTTGGCAGATAGTTGAGCACTTTTTGTTTGGTAAGAGCAAGCACGCAATCCAAACGCCTTAAAACGGTCATCGGTAAAACAACTTTACCGTAATCGGACTGTTTATAGTCCCCACGCAACAAGTCCGCCACAGACCAGATTAGATTTGCTTTTTCTTTAAAGTTAAAACCGGGCATTTTTTTCCTGTATCAATTAATTTAAAACTATTCCCTTAGTTTGCTCAAAATATTTGACTGTATTGAAAGATTACAAGTGATGTAGAATAGTATAAATCGAAAGGCAAAAATGCAAGATTAAATGTAAAAAGTGGCGAGTAGCCAGTCATGTGCAATTCTGTGTTCAAGGCGCCACTATCATGAGCAAAACCGGCCCGAAGTAACCGTAATATTGCTGTGTGATTCCTCACTGCGCTGCTGTTCAACCGGCCTGATACGCCGGCAGGTAACACGGCTTCTGAAGATTGATCCGTCACTAATTATTAAGCTTGCTGATTCTCATCAGCATTTTAACGGCATTGGTATTCTGTGGATTCAGTTCCAGTGATTTCGCATAATTCTTGATTGCAAGTTCTTTCCGGCCCTTTTTCATGTAGCCTTCGCCCAGGCTGTCGTAAACATTGGATGCTTCCGGGTAAACTTCGGCGTTTAATTTGAAAATTTCTATTGCCTCGTCCACCTTGTTCGCTGCCAGCAGTTGATAGCCCAGACGGTTCAGTTCGGACACACTGAAATTGTATTCATCGGGAAATTTCTCCTTCAATTCATGGTAACGGTTTATACCCGATGTGATATCTTTTTCCATTATTTCCCGGTAAAGCGCTTTCGCAATTGATTTTTCAGGCATATCGTAAGGCTTGCCGTAAAGGATATTTACAATTCCCAGGCTCATACTTCCGAGGTTAGTTCCACCGGTATTGTTTAAAAGCACTATTAAATGTTTATCGTCAACCAGCCTGCTGATGCGGGTGTTAAATCCGTTAATACCTCCGCCGTGTGATACGACGAGCAGGCTGTCCCCGGCTTCGGAAAACGGAATTTTCCGAATATTCCATCCGTAAGCATAGTTGTTAAGATAAGGCTTGAACATTATACTTTTCAGCCTTTCGGAAAGCAGGTCATTTGTATACAGGGTCTGATCCCACAGGTACAAATCCTCTACCGTGGAATACAAAGACCCGGCGGCGTAGGGAAGCGACATGTCCAGATAGGCGGCGTTTACGTAGCCGTGAAACGTTTTTTCATAGCCGCCGGCACGTTTCGCAATGATTTGGTCGTGATGGTCATAACCGGTGTTTTTCATGCCCAGGGGATCAAGAATCCTTTCTTTCAAAACCTTTTCGTATGTCTTACCGGTTACATTTTCAATGACGGCTCCAAGGAGAAAATAGCCGGAGTTGTTGTAAGAGAACCTTGAGCCCGGTTCGAATTCCAGATCGCCGCTGCAGAATTTTTTTATGAATTCATCGACCGTATAGGGATCGCGGCTAACCTCTTTGAAAAAAACAGGTGAATTGGTATAACTCGGTATTCCGGAAGTATGGGTTAATAAATGGTGAATTGTCACTTGATCCCCGGTGTCTTTACGATAGTCGGGCAGGTAATCCGTCATTTTTCCGTCCAGGTTAACTTTTCCCTCCTGCACTAATTGCATAATCAGCATTGAAGTAAACTGCTTGGTAATTGAACCAAGCCTGAATTTGGTACCGGGTTCATTCGGGATGTTCCACTCCATATTGGCAAGACCATATCCCTTTTTGAAAATTACTTTCCCGCTTTCGGCAACCAGCACGGTTCCGTTGAACTGACCGTAAGTATGATAGCGCATCATCAGTTTATCAATTTCAGCTGCTTTATCCTGTGCAGAGACGTAACTGTGAACTGTGAAAAAGGTTAATGCAATTATCAGCAGTGATTTTGTTAACGGGACGAAAAAGATTCGTTTCATGTTTGTCACTCCTTGTAAGTGAAATGGCTGTTCTGACGGGGGCGGCCTGCCAATAACCGGTTGGCGGCTGAATAGTAGGTTCTATTCGATAATAATTGGCTTTTGCAGGATTAATTCAAAACCTGATCCTGTAGCTGGAAACATCAAACCCCGTTACCTGGTAACATCCCCGATTCGTGTATCTTCCTTCGTGCGCATGAACAGCATACCAACCCGAGAGGAAGACTTGCTCAGATAGTTAACCACATCCTCCAACCGCTCGTCGATTACTTCGTGGGTTTTACGCGGACTGCTGGCGTGACGGAAAATAACATTGCCCCATTCATCGATTACAATAATACCCATGTGTGCGGAAATAATGCCCGGTTTGCTGGACACGATACTGACGACCTCCCCTCCCTGCAGGCGGTCTTTTATTTTCAGAAGATTTTCAGTGGGAATGTAACTTACGGTCAGGGTTTGCGGCGGCGGAACATCCTGCAAATCCGCTTCCGGCATGCCCATGCCGAGAAAGTCTTTTTTACGGTCGATGGTCTTGGTCATCTGTGAACAGTATTCCTTACCGATCTCTTCGCAGGCGTTGTACAACAGCCAGTCGTTGTTCGGCAGCCAGTCGGCGATGGTGTAATGGTTGCGGGTTTTCATCCCGATTTTCCCGTTTTTGTAACGGATTTTCTGCAGGGTCTTGTACATATCGCGGTAGTTACCGGACAACGACAACGCCAGCGTATGTTCGCAGAAGGTCATGCAATCGGTGCGCCCGAAATCCATCGTCGGATCGGGATCGTAAGCGGCCTGCGGACCTTCGCCGAGGTTGAAAATAAGGTAGGGGGTACCGAGTCCGCGCTGAGAAATATACTGGATGCGCTCGTTCAGTTTTTTAAAACGGGTATTGGTATACTGCATCAGTGAATCAAAATCAGCGGCGACCATTTCCCAGGTCTGTTTTATATAACGGTGTTCGTACTGCATGCGGAAGCGGGTGTTCATGCTGCGCGCCATGACGCCCTTGACAACATACAAATCAAGCGGTTGCAGATTGGCCAGCTTACCACTTCGGGTAAAAGCATTGTCCACATCCGATTCGAAACCGACATACAGGTCGATACGGTCGTTTTTGATCGCCCCGCCGATATCGTGGGCAAAGAAATAGCCGTCATGAAAGGTGCCGTCCGGCAACGGAATCCCAACCGCCTGCGGAATGAATACCACGCTGCCGATCAGGATTTTGGTCGGGTCGACGGCAATGGAACGATAGGGCAGCAGCTGATAATTGCGCACCCCGAGACCAAACCTGACGTCTACCACCCGGTAGCGAATACCGTCTGTTGCTCTGCTGTGAAAATTGATCACACGGCCGTCGGCCAGTCTGCCGCTGCCTTCGATATCGAGGTGCTTTTTGAAGTTTTCCGAAACCGCGGCGATTTCATTCCCTTCGGCATCACGAACTGCAACCGTTTTCCCGCCGGTGAACTGCGTTTCATCCACCGTGCGGTAAAAGGTCGGACGAAATTGCCCGCGGTAGCGGTAGTCGCTGTTGGGGTCGAACAACCGGCTGAAATCGGCGGATTGCGCTGCCGCCAGGGCTGTCAGTAAAAAAACGAATAAAATTAATCTAACCTTCATATTGTTTTTCCTTTTTTTCCATACGGTGGCGAATAACGATAATAATTCCCAGAATTATCAGCAGTGCCGGCCAGTAGCGCACATAGCCGGCATGGCGGAAAGCAAACAGTATACCGATACCGGTCAGAATACCGGCCGGGATCAGCAAACCGGCCTCGCGGGTGCCGAGCAGGTACATCAGGAAAAAACCGATTCCCGGCCCGATCATGAAGAGCGGCCAGGCGGTTTCCATGTGGTACCAGCCGTAGAGGGAACAATAGAGAAACAATCCGCCGTAAATGGTCAAAATGGTTCCGGGCATGATCAGCCCGATATTTTTTCGGTCGGTGAAATAGCCGGCCCAGAATGCCACGCCGCCGATAATCAGGAAAAACGGCCAGACGGACTCGAAGGCGAATTCGATGAATCCGAAATTTTCCAGCAGAAATACCAGGCCGATGATAATCAGTCCGGCTCCGAAAATGGCATTGCTCGATTTCATAATTACTCCCGCTGCTTGTTTTTGCAGGTATACGGAAAAAATGAATCCGGGTTTAGTTTCGACAAATATAATCTTCCTGATTTTTAATTCAAAAATTATAGTGCCCGGTTAGAATATCTGCATAACGAAATTTGGGGTTCAGAAAAAATCACGATGCTTCCCTGTGAAACAAGCCCCGGAATTCCTGATATTTCTGTTGGCCTTTCCAGATTTTCCGGCTTTTGACCTGAAGTGTCGTCAATTATTACACATTTCCATATACCAAAATTGTAAAACCGTAGCAGAGCCTGAATCATTTCGGTTTTAAATCGGTCGGGGATGATCGTTATTGCGAAATATTAAAAAGCAAAAAATCCTTCACGAAATTGCTTCAATAATTGGCTGTTAATTGGTATATTGTGAAACCTTTTTTTAACGCCAACTACAAGCGGAGAAAATGCCATGGAAAACAGAATTTTCAATTTTAACGCGGGACCGGCTGCACTGCCGCTGGCCGTACTGGAAGAAATAAAAAACGACCTGATCAGCTACAAGGGTGAAGGGCTGTCGGTGATGGAAATGAGCCACCGCTCCAAAACCTTTGACGCGATCATAAAAGAGGCTGAAGCGCTGGCAAAAGAAGTGCTGCAAATTCCTGCCGGTTATAAAGTGATTTTCATGCAGGGCGGGGCATCGTTGCAGTTTGCCGCGGTACCGCTGAACCTGTTGCCCGACGGCGGCAGCGCCGATTACATTTCTACCGGCGCCTGGTCCAAAAAGGCGGTTGCCGAAGCGGAGAAACTGGGTAAGAGCGTGAACGTCATCGCCAGTTCCGAAGACAGTAATTTCAGCCGTATCCCTGGCGAATTCACGATCAATTCCGATGCGGCGTACCTGCACATCACCTCCAACAACACCATTTTCGGAACGCAGTGGCAGGAATGGCCGGAAACCGGTACCGTACCGCTGGTCTGCGATATGTCGTCGGACATCGGTTGCCGTAAAGTTGACATCGGTAAATTCGGCCTGATTTACGCCGGGGCGCAGAAAAACATGGGACCGTCCGGCGTAACCATCGTCATCATGCGCGAGGAGCTGATGGAACGCAGCCCGGCCAACATTCCGACGATGACCAGTTACAAGATTATCGGCGGTAAGGATTCATTGTATAACACGCCGCCGACCTTTGCCATTTACATTGTAAAGCTGGTACTGCAGTGGGTAAAAAATATGGGCGGCCTGGAAAAGATCGAGCAGATCAACCGTGAAAAAGCGCGGATACTTTACGAAGCCATCGATGCCACCGGTTTTTACAGGGGAACCGTAGAGAAAGAAAGTCGTTCACTTATGAACGTACCGTTCCGCCTGCCCTCCGAAGACCTGGAAAAGGCATTTGTGGAGGAGAGTACCGCCGCAGGAATGATCGGTCTGAAGGGACATCGTTCGGTGGGTGGTATTCGGGCCAGCATTTACAACGCGGTACCGTTGGAAGCGGTAAAAACGCTTGCCGAATTTATGCGGGATTTCGAGCGAAAGCACGGATAAAATGAAATAGTTTGGGACACAACCCGGTTTCAATGGAGACCGGGTTTTTTATTGATTAATGAATATTATCCCGGGAGAGGGGTAACATATTAAAATTGATTTTGGTATTCAACCGAGTTATGATTAGTTTACAATGCCAACAGGGGTTTGACTTAATATAAGGAGAAATAATCCCATGCCAGAAAGAGAAGTTTTTGACTTTAACCAGATGAAATTGCCGAAGTTTTCACCCGCCACCATTCGTCTGGTTATTATTGCAGTGCTAGTGTTACTGTTTATCCTGCCGTCGTTTTTTACCGTTAGCCCGGAGGAGGTGGGGGTGATCCTCCGTTTCGGGAAATTCAATCGCACGGTGCTTCCCGGTTTGAATTTTAAAATTCCGCTCGGAGTGGAAGAATTGATCCGCGTACCGGTTCAGCGACAATTAAAGGAGGAGTTCGGATTTCGAACCGACCAGCCGGGAATCCGCACCCGGTACAGTCAGGCCAGTTTCCTGGATGAGTCATTAATGCTTACCGGAGATTTAAACGCCGCCGTTGTAGAATGGATTGTTCAGTATCGTGTCACCGATCCCTACAAATATCTGTTCAAGGTGCGGAATACCGATCTGACCTTTCGCGCCATGACCGAAGCCGTTATGCGTGAAGTGGTCGGCGACCGGACAGTGAACGAAGTACTGACCGTCGGACGACAGGAAATCAGCGTGACCGTACAGGCCAAGCTGCAGGAACTGTGCAACCAGTATGAAACCGGGATCAATGTGGACCAGGTCGTACTGCAGGATGTGAATCCGCCGGACCGCGTGAAACCGTCTTTCAACAAAGTAAACGAGGCGCAGCAGGAGCGGGAAAAACTGATTAACCAGGCGCGATCCGAATACAATAAAATTATTCCGCGCGCCCGTGGCGAAGCCGAACAGATGATCCAGGAAGCCGAAGGCTATGCTTTGGAACGGGTAAATAAAGCCAGGGGTGAAGCGGCCCGGTTTAATTCCATTTTTCGGGAGTACATCAAAGCGAAGGAAGTTACCCGCCAGCGCATGTATCTGGAAACCATGAATAAGATTCTGCCGAAGGTCGGTAGAAAACTGATAATCGATGAAAATATTAAAGGGCTGATCCCGTTGCTGGATCTTAAAAAGGAGGTATTGGGTGATGCAAAATAAAAATCTAATGATATTCGGAATTATCGGCGCAGTGTTGCTGATCGTCCTGTTCTCCTCCACCTTCGTGGTGCGTGAAACCGAACAGGTGATAATTACCCAGTTCGGAAAACCGGTCGGCGATCCGATCATCGAACCCGGTATTCATTTTAAGCTGCCATTGATTCAGGAAGCCAATTTCTTTGATAAGCGCTTTCTTGAATGGGATGGCGATCCGAACCAGGTGCCGACCCGTGACAAGCGGTTCATCTGGGTCGATACTTACGCACGCTGGCGTATTTCCGAACCGCTGCTTTTCTTTCAGCGCCTGCGCGATGAACTGGGCGCCCAGTCGCGTCTCGATGATATTCTTGACGGAGAGACCCGTACGGCTATTGCCAACCATGACCTGGTTGAACTGGTGCGGACAACAAACCGCGAGCAGGCATTCGATCAGGATCGGCAGAACGTGGAAGATGAAGCAAACCTTAGAACAATTACCGCCGGACGCGAACAGATTCAGAAAGAAATTTTGAAAGCGGCCGGCAAACGGGTCCATGACCTGGGTATTGAATTGCTCGATCTGCGCTTCAAACGTATTAACTATGTTGAAGAGGTGCGGCAGAAAGTTTACGACCGAATGATATCGGAACGGAACAGGATTGCCGATCGCTACCGCTCGGAAGGTCAGGGCGAGGCGTCTAAAATTCTTGGTGAAAAGGAACGGGAGCTGAAAAAAATCACCTCCGAAGCTTTTCGTAAATCCCAGGAAATAATAGGCAAGGCGGATGCGGAGGCCACGAATATTTACGCGCGCGTCTATAACCGCAGTGCCGAATCGCGGGCTTTTTACCAATTCCTGAAAACCATGGAAAGTTATGAAGCTTCTTTCGACAAGAACGACTGGCTGATCCTTTCCAGCAAAAGCGATTTCTATAAATTTCTAAGCAGCCAGACAGGGAAATAAAAATAGATTTAAACGAAAAAGGCGGTCGGTTCGATCGCCTTTTTTTTTGTCCGGTTTGTTCGGAATCCGGTTGTTTCTGCGGACGGACTAAAAACAATCGGTCTTTCGTTACCGTACAAAACAGGAAAGTACGTACTCCGATGCAGAATACCGTTCGAAACCTAATGGTGATTATCATGCTTACGACGGCACCGCTTTCTGCCCAGAAACCTGTGCATCATACGGATAAGGGATTCCGCAATCCTTTTCCCGGATTTGAAGACCGGGGATTTGCGGATTTTCTGAAATGGCAGGTTATGGAAAGAATTCAGGGGAAAAAACCGGATAAACCGGATCGATATAATTTTGAATTGGTAAAAAATGACGGCTCTTTTCTGCTTGAAAATGATACCACCCTCACCGTTACCTGGATCGGCCATTCCAGCTTACTTATTCAGATCGATGGGCTGAATATCCTGACCGATCCTGTCTGGAGTGACCGATGTTCACCGGTTCAATTCGCCGGCCCGAAGCGTCATGTTGAACCGGGAATCGCCTTTGAAAACTTACCCCCTGTCGATGTTGTTTTGATTTCGCATAATCATTATGATCATCTGGACCGGCGCACCATCGAAAAACTGGGTAACCGGCCGTTGTATCTGGTTCCGTTGAAAATAGGGGAGTTTCTGGACGATCTCGGTATTTCAAACTTCGAAGAAAAAGACTGGTGGGAAGAGCTGGTTTTCAACGGCGTTAAAATGGCCTGTGTACCCGCTCAGCATTTTTCAAACCGTTCGCTGTTCGACCGAAATAAAACCCTGTGGTCCGGTTGGGTCATACAAGGAAAAACACATACCCTATATTTTGCCGGGGACACCGGTTACTTTCCCGGGTTTGCAGAAATCGGAAAGCGATACGGTCCGATAGATGTCGCCGCTCTTCCCATCGGCGCTTACCTGCCGCGCTGGTTTATGAGCCCGGTTCATATTGACCCGGCGGAGGCTGTGGAAGCCTATCTCGATTTGCAGGCCGAATATTTCATTCCGATTCACTGGGGAACTTTCGAACTGGCGGATGAACCGCTGGACCAACCTCCGAAGGACTTGAAAAAGGCCATCGAGCGCAACAATCTGGAAGCCGGAAAATTTCTGATTCTGAAACACGGAGAAACGCGTATTTTCGAGCCGAAAAAAGATCCGTTGGCCCTGCCGGAGCACGATAAAATTCATGCGATTCCCGGAAAATAGAAAATTATCCCGCCTTATTTCAATTAATTATTTCTGTTGTTAATTTAAGATTCGTAATTTAAATTCGATTAAAGTAAATAGAATTACACATTTATCATTTATTGAAAACGACAGGGGATATTATGAGTAAAAGCCATCAGGTTGAACAGGAAACGGTTCATTCCCGAAGCAGGGTGGGATTGGATTATCTCGGGATTCACAATGTAAATAATATTTACTGGAATCTCTCGGTACCTTCGCTTTACGAACAGATCATTCGCCGACGCGAAGGGGTAATGGCCGATTCCGGACCGATCATCGTACGTACCGGAGCCTTTACCGGCAGGTCGCCCAACGATAAGTTTATCGTAAAAGAACCGACAACTGAAAAGGATATTTTCTGGGGCGATGTAAACCGTCCCTTTGATGAAGAAAAATTCGACAAAATATTTCTGCGTGTTCAGGCCTATTTGCAGGGCAGCGATCTTTTTATCCAGGATTGTTATGCCGGCGCCGACTCCAAATATCGGGTTCCTGTCCGGATTATAACGGAATATGCCTGGCACAGCCTGTTTGCCAGAAACATGTTCATCCGCATTAACGATCTGAAAGAATATCATGATTTTGAACCGGAATTCACGGTGATCAATCTGCCGAAATTTCATGCGGTGCCTGAAATTGACGGTACCCGTTCGGAAGCGTTTGTTCTGGTCCATTATGCAAAAAAACTGGTTTTAATCGGCGGCACCAGCTATGCCGGTGAAACAAAAAAATCCATTTTCTCAATTTTGAATTATATTCTGCCGCATAAAAAGGTAATGTCCATGCACTGCTCCGCCAACATGGGCAAGGATGGCGATGTGGCCTTGTTCTTCGGCTTGTCGGGTACCGGAAAAACAACCCTCTCGGCCGACCCGCACCGGGCGTTGATCGGTGACGACGAACACGGCTGGAGTGAAGACGGTATTTTCAATTTCGAAGGCGGTTGCTATGCGAAAGTGATAAGGCTTTCGAAGGAAGCCGAACCGGATATCTGGCGCACGACCAGAACCTTCGGGACTATTCTGGAAAATGTTGTTTTTGAAACGCACTGGCGGATTCCGGACCTGGATGATGACACCTTCACGGAAAATACCCGCGCGGCCTATCCCATTTACCAGATTGACAATATTGTTCCGGAGGGCGTGGGTGGTCACCCGAAAAATATCATCTTTCTTACGGCGGATGCTTTCGGGGTTTTGCCCCCTATTTCCAAACTGACCAAAGAGCAGGCTATGTATCATTTTCTTTCCGGTTACACCGCAAAGGTAGCCGGAACGGAACGCGGGCTTGGTAATGAACCGCAGGCAACCTTCAGTACCTGTTTCGGTGCGCCCTTCATGCCGTTGCATCCGTCTGTGTATGCGGATATTCTCGGTGAGAAAATCGAAAAGCACGGTGTCAACTGCTGGCTGGTAAATACCGGCTGGACCGGCGGGCCCTACGGAGAAGGATCGCGCATGTCGATTCAGTATACGCGCGCACTGCTGCATGCCGCGCTGGATGGTAAACTAAACAATGTGGCTTATCAGAAAGACCCGGTATTCGGTTTGAATGTGCCGGTCGAATGCGAAGGCGTACCATCGGAAGTACTGATGACCCGGAATACCTGGAATGACAAGGCTGCTTACGATAAAACGGCGGCGGAACTGGCACATCGCTTCCATCAAAATTTCGCCCAGTATATGGATTATGTGCCGGATGCAGTGAAAAAAGCCGGCCCTGTTTCACAGTAAAATTTAATGCCGGAGTTTTAAAAGGCTTTTCCAGCGTTTAGGAAAAGCCTTTTTTTATTATGGGATTAGCATTGCCATTTTCACAGTTTACACATAACTTGCTGATGTAATTCTTTATAAATGGAGGAGAAAAGGTGTTCAGATTTTTAATTGTTGTTGTAATGCTGGCAGGCTTGTTCGGTTGTTCGGGAAAGAAAACGGAACAAACAGAACCGGTTCTGATTTTCAAGGGCGAAAAACATTTGCAGAATGTGCGCATGCTGACGGATGAGGGTGAAAATGCGGAAGCTTATTTCAGCTTTGATCAGAAAAAACTCATTTTTCAAAGCACACACGGCGAACTAAAATGCGATCAGATATTTACCATGAATATTGACGGCAGCGAAAAAAAACTGGTCAGTACAGGCAAGGGCAGAACAACCTGCTCCTATTTTCTGCCCGGCGATCGGAAAATTATTTACGCCAGTACCCACGGCGCTGATGAGAATTGCCCGGCACCGCCCGATTTTTCCAGGGGCTATGTCTGGAAAGTTTACAGTACCTTTGATTTGTACGTCGCCAATGCGGACGGTTCTGATCCGCAGGTACTCAGCCCGGCACCGGGATATGATGCGGAAGCTACCATTTCTCCAAAAGGTGATAAAATAGTTTTTACTTCCCAGCGCGATGGCGATTTGGATATCTACACCATGAATCTTGACGGCAGCGATTTGAAAAGGCTGACGACCGAACTGGGATACGACGGTGGTCCGTTCTTTTCATGGGACGGCAGCAAAATCGTTTACCGTTCGTATCACCCCAAAACCGAACAGGAAATTAAACGATACAAAGACCTTCTGGCGGAGGAATTGATCGAGCCGGCCAATTTTCAGGTTTGGGTTATGGATGCGGACGGCAGCAACAAGAGGCAGGTTACCAACAATGAGTATGCGAATTTTGCTCCGTTTTTTCACCCGGATAACAATCGAATTATTTTCTGTTCAAATTTAAACAGTACCGATCCCCGTCGTCCGGATTTCAACTTGTGGCTGATTAACGAGGATGGCAGCGGGCTGGAACAGGTAACGTATTTTAACAGTTTTGATGGATTCCCGATGTTCACGAAAGACGGAAAGCATCTTGTATTCGCCAGCAACCGCGCCAATAAAAACCCGCGCGACACCAATGTCTTTTTTGCCGATTGGATAGAATAGAAGATTGTTGAACTGCCGGTGCAATCAGGCGCCGGCGGTTTTTCTGTTTTTCAGCCAGATTTTCCTTTCTTCCATTCCAAGTTCCAGTCCGTGGCCTCTGTCGCCGATTTCGGATCGCCGCAACAGGGTCGCAAATAGCAGTCCGAAGAATCCCAGCGAAGAAAAAATCCACATCCCGACCGTATAGGAACCGCTGATATCATTACTCCAGCCGATTATAAAATTAAAAGCGGTCAGCCCGATATTCTGGACCATGGTCATCAATCCGTAAGCGGTTCCCAGTTTTGATTCATCTATTATGTAGGCCACCGATGGCCACATAATGGCGGGAATGAGTGAAAAGGAAATACCCATCATGGTCATCGGTACCAGCAACGGGATTTTTGTGTAAACCATAATCAGGTAGACCGGTACCAGCAACAGCGAACCAAGCATCATTAACAGAGAACGCTTTCCGATCTTGTCCGACAACAGGCCGAACAGCGGGGTGAAAACCATCGCGGCGAAAGTCAGCAGGCTGGAAAGAAATCCGCCGAATTCACGGCTGACCCCGTGGTTTTCAATAAAAAATTTAACGGCAAAGGTTTGAAAGGGAAAAATTGCCGAGTAAAATGTTACGCACAGCAACGTAATATACCAGAACGAGCGATTGAACCTGAAGATCTCTCTGAAAATGATTTTATCCTGTTGCTGACCCTCTCCGGGCAAATCGAATTTGCGTGCTGCATGAACATCCATACCCCAGTAAATGGCGATCCCGATGGCCGAAACGATCCCGGCCGCAACAGATATGAAAAGCGGTCCCTGCCAGGATTCGTACAACCCTTTCGCCCAGGTGGGAGAATTAAGGGCGGCAAAGGAACCCAACCGGGCAATGGTAAGATTCACGCCGAAGGCAAAGGACAATTCTTTACCTTTGAACCAGCGTGCCAGAATCGTGGTGACTGCAACAATCAGTGATTCCGCACCGAGCCCGAAAATCAACCGGCCGGCCGCCATAACGGCCAGATCCGGCTGCAATGCGGTAAGAGCCGCACCAACCAGGCACATGACAGAAAATAACATGGATGAAAGTCTGGTACCCAGGCGATCAATAATAATGCCGCCGATAAGCACCATGATAATGTTCGGCAAACTGTAGATGGCATTCAGTAAACCAATATCGGCATCGGTAAAATTCAGTTGGCGCGCCAGAAGGTCTGCCAGCGGGCTGATACTGTCATAAACGTAATAATTACCGAACATGGCCACACTGACGAAAAAAAGTACAAGCCAGCGGTAAAGAGTTCCCGGTTCGTTTTTTGTTGTAATTGCTTCGGCCGCCATTTGAAATCTCCGAAAAATTGAATACGCCTAATATATCGAAATGATAATTTTTATACATTTTTTTTTCAAGTTGACGGTAGTCACATCGCCGCCCTTGTCTCTTTATCTATCTTGTTATTGCATTTCTAAACTCACTTGTGTATTAGAGGAAGATTAAAAATTGGGTACTACGGAAAGAAGGGCCCTGGACCGGGTGATGGTTCCCGGCGCCATTGTTTCATATAAAAAAATGAAAACCGTCGCTTTGTTCGATCGCTTTTCGCAGCCGAAACCTTTACGAAACATCTCCAAAAGCGGCGTCTGCTTTGAATTGGATCAGCCGATTAAGTATGGCGAAAAAATCCGCCTCGAAATAAAAATTCCGGGGCACAAAACATTGCGTCTCGATGGCAATGTGCGCTGGTTTAAAAGTTCGATTGATAACGGGAAGTTTTTTGCCGGAGCACAATTCGTACCCTTCGGCAAAGGCAAAGATTTTAACTCAATGGGTGTACTGGAAGAATTAAGAAATTTGTATAAGCAATACTGCTCCTGACAGCAGGTTAATTATTCACCGTTTGCCATATTTCTGTTTTAACATTTTGTTATTTCTCGACTTCAAAAGATAAATTCAAATACTCCCGTTCGTAATACAGTTATTCATGATCCTCTGGGTCCTTTAATTACAGACCGACCCCAACCGGCGTCCCCCAGGGAAAATAATGTATAACTCTAATAAAAACATACAATAACACCGTATGTCTTTTATTAAAAAATAACTTGGAAAAATGTAAAGCTCCGAGTTGCAAATAAGAGTTTCCTTGCCTAATTTAACAAAGCCGGAAAATTCCGCTTCTACAAAAATTAAACAAATCATAGATAAATTAAAAGTTATCAAACCGGTAATTTTCACCGGAAAATCCGTCTGGGGAGGTGTTTTTTTTGTTCAGATTTCTTTGCGTTATTTTAAGGGAATAGATAGAACGGTTGAGATGTTTTTACATTGAGTTTACCCGGTAATCAAAGAATTTTCCATTATAACAGAGGTTTCAAGATGTCCCAGGAAATTAAGATGCGTGATTTGTTTGATACGGACAGCGAAGAAATAGTGCAGGAAGCGCCTAAATCAGAAAAGAAAAGTGAAACCGGAAGGGAAAATCCCGGTCTGCGTTTCGATAGATTTTTTACCCGTTCGGATGTTGATCCTCTGGACGAAGTGGAGTATGAAAAGCGTAATTCGCAAATTACCGAACCGTCCGGTAAAGTTGTTTTTGAATTAAAAAACCTTGAAGTACCGAAAGACTGGTCGCAGCTGGCAACGGACATTCTGGCCTCCAAATATTGCCGGCGTGCCGGCGTCCCAAAAACGGGATATGAAACCTCGGCCAAGCAGGTGGTCCATCGCGTCGCCAATACAATTCGGCAATTTGGCGAGGAGCAGCACTATTTCGCCACTAAGGATGAGGCCGATACCTTCGAATCCGAATTAAAATATATCCTTATTCATCAGCACGGCGCTTTCAATTCGCCGGTGTGGTTTAATGTCGGCTTGTACCATCAGTATAACATAAAAGGCAACGGCGGCAACTTTTATTGGGATCCGGCCACCAACACCATTAAAGAAGCTACCGATTCTTTTTCTCATCCCCAGGGGTCTGCCTGTTTTATCAATTCGGTCAACGACGATTTGATGTCTATCTTCGAGCTGACAAAAACCGAAGCGAAGCTGTTCAAATTCGGCAGCGGTACCGGCACTAATTTTTCAACCCTGCGCAGCAAACATGAAAAACTGAGCGGCGGCGGCACTTCGTCGGGCCTGTTGTCTTTTCTGGAAGTGCTGGATAAGGGAGCGGCCGCGACAAAATCCGGCGGCACCACCCGTCGTGCAGCCAAAATGGTTATTCTTGATGTCGATCATCCTGAAATTCTTGATTTCATCAACTGGAAAGTTCGTGAAGAAGAAAAGGCCAAAGCGCTGATAAAAGCCGGGTACGACTCCGATTTTAACGGCGATGCTTATCGAACCGTTTCCGGACAAAATTCAAACAATTCCGTGCGCGTTACGGATGATTTTATGAAAGCCGTTGAAAACAATGATGACTGGGCGACGAAATTTCGTACCACGGGAGAAGTTGCCGAAGTGCATAAAGCCAATGATATAATGAATGCAATCAGTGAGGCCGCCTGGGCTTCTGCGGATCCCGGAATCCAGTTTCACGATACAATCAATCGCTGGCATACCTGTCCGAATACCTCACCGATTAATGCATCGAATCCCTGTTCGGAATATATGTTCATCGATAATTCCGCCTGCAATCTGGCATCCGTGAATTTGATGAAGTATCTGAAAAGTGACGGACGCTTTGATGTGGATGGCTTTCGGCATACCTGCCGGGTGCTGTTTACCGCCCAGGAAATTCTGGTGGATCTGTCTTCCTATCCGACTCACCAGATCGCACAGAACAGCCATGATTTCCGTCCGCTGGGACTGGGATATGCCAATCTCGGAACCTTGCTGATGGTGCAGGGCATTCCTTACGACAGTTCTGAGGCACATGCTCTGGCCGGGGCTATTACCGCAATCATGACCGGGCATGCTTATCGTGTTTCCGCTGAAATTGCTTCCGTCAAAGGAGCATTCAACGGTTTCTCCGTTAATCGCAAGCCGATGCTGAATGTAATCGGAATGCACAGGGAAGCCGTCGAGAACATCGATTCCGAATTCTGTTCCGACTATTTGCTGAATGCCGCCCGTCAGGATTGGGATGAGGCGCTTGAACTGGGGAAACAATACGGTTTTCGCAATGCACAGGCAACAGTACTTGCTCCGACCGGCACCATCGGTCTGCTGATGGATTGTGACACTACGGGCGTCGAACCGGATTTTACTCTGGTTAAATGGAAAAAACTGGCCGGCGGCGGTGTGTTCAAAATCATTAATCAATCGCTGCCATACGCCCTGAAAAGCCTCGGTTATTCGGATAACGAGGTGATGGATATTATCAACTATGTTGTCGGAAGAAAAATTGAAAACGCGCCGCACATCAATCCGCAGGCGTTGAAAGAGCTTGGGTACAGCGACAAAGAAATCGAAGAAGTACTTACCGATGTTGAGTTGTTTCAGACGATTAATTCGGATACCAGACATATTTCCCGATCCGAATTACGGAAACGGGGACTGACGGACCAGCAGATTGACGAGGCCTACGAATTTGTAAATGGTACCGGGACCATCGAAGGTGCACCTCATCTTAAACCGGAACACTATCCCGTATTTGACACCGCCAATAAATGCGGTGTAAAAGGTACGCGGTTCATCAAGCCAATGGGACATGTTCGAATGATGGCCGCCGTACAACCCTTTCTTTCCGGAGCTATTTCAAAAACCGTCAATCTGCCGAATGAAACAACGATGGAAGAGATAAAAGAAATATACATGAATGCCTGGAAAATGGGTCTGAAAGCTATTGCCATTTACCGTGACGGCAGTAAGGGTGCGCAGGTTTACAATCAGAGTTCGGGTGATGAGCAGGGCGATCAGTCGTTCGAGAAGAAGGCGGAAGCATTGATTCAGGAAGCTTTGAAAGATGTGGTTCGCCGCGGAGAGAAAAAACCGCTTCCCGCCAAGCGCAAGGGAATAAACTACTCTGCAACGATCGGCGGTAAAAAGCTGTACTTCCGCACCGGCGAATATGAAGATGGGACGCTTGGTGAAGTGTTTATCGACATGTTCAAAGCGGGTGCTTCCTATAAGAGCATGTTGGATTGCTTCGCCGTCGCTGTAAGTCTCGGATTGCAATATGGAGTACCGCTTGAAAAATTTGTCGACAAATTCATTTTTACCCGCTTCGAGCCGTCGGGATTTACAGATCATCCCAATGTAAAAAATTCGACTTCGGTGCTTGATTTCATGTTCAGGGTATTGGGATTTGAATACCTGGGCCGAACGGATCTTGCGCATGTAACGGATGTCGAAAGTGATGATACCGCCTACGATGTAAAGGAAGATATTGAACAAAAAGAGCAGCAGAAAAGAATAGAAGAAAGAAAAGCCGCTCCCGTCGGAGGGGCCGATTCGGTGCAGTACAAATTTGAGGATGACGCGCCGTTATGTGATTCCTGCGGACATACAACGGTCCGCAACGGTTCCTGCTATCGCTGCCATAATTGTGGGAGTTCGATGGGGTGTTCCTGATCACGAGGATACCATAAAACTGCAAAGGGCGATCTCAATTGACGCCCTTTTTTTGTCCGAAATTATCGGTTCAGAGAAAGGAGATGAAGGGAATTCTTAATGGCAGTCTCAATAAAAGTTTTTACAACGGTTTTCTGATTCTGCTCTGAAAAAATCTGGTCTGCAGTCAGAACAGATCCCACCCAGCCTTCCGTATGCCATTTCCCGAATGGCCCCGGTGACGGCAACTGAATGAACTTCAAATCCGGATAGGGCCACGGGGTTACATAAAAATATGGTTGTTTATAGCCGCCGTCCCCGGGCGACATGCCGACACCGATTGATCGTGCGTTATGTGAGTCTTTTCCCGGATCGAGCGTAATTAGTGTTGCAATGTCGAAATGATGCGGCCAGCAGCGAATTTCGGATGTGTTTTCCATTGTTCTTACAATTTCACCGAATACGGCGTTTGCATTTGCAAAATAAAAGGAAATCTCTTTACAGCCGGTATTTATATCTTCGGAAAAAGCTGCATCATTACCCGCATTTCGGGCGGGAATTTCATAGTGCATCTGCGTTTTAAATTTATCAGCATCCAGTTGCAGATCGCTGAATTTACCGCGAAGCCAGACCTCAACTTCCTGTCGGGTTTTGCCCGCTAAGGACAACGAGGCATAGACAAGATTTTTTTTTAATATGAAAAGCATAAATTTGCCGGCCTGCAACCCAAGACGGATATCGCCATTCTGTTCCAGCGGTTCACTGAGAAAGGCACTCTGTGACTCATTCCATGTTGTACTGGTGTGACTGTCATCATCACGCGGAGGCAAATAGGATTTTCCGAATGCCGCAGGAAACTGAATGGCATGATGCAATTCCTGTCGGGCTTTAACCAAAGAAACAGGATCGATTTCAGAAACATCGTTCCAATCAAAATTAAGATTCAATTCCAGTGTATTACCTTTATTTATTTCCATAATATTTTTTTCGCAAGTTCATCGCGGATTTTTTTCCCTTTGAAAATTTCGACAATTTGCAGCGCGAAGTCAATTGCCGTACCAACACCACGACTGGTTATCAGTTTGCCGTCGGTAACGACGTTTTCCTCCACATAATAGCTGTTTTTAAAAACGGATTGTTCGGAGGGATAACAGGTCAGATTTTTTCCTTCGGTAATTCCGGCATGATGAAAAACGATCGGCGCCGCACAGATAGCCGCAACCCATTTCCCATGCCTGTCAAAATCACGAACCAGGTTGATGACCATGGAATTATTCTTCAGGTTGCCGGTCCCGGGTTGTCCTCCCGGCAGAAGCAGACAATCGAACTCGGAAGGGTCAATTTCGTCGATAAACGCATCCGTTTTCACGGCAATATGATGAGAACCGGTTACAAAATCCATATCCGTACCGGCTACCACAACTTCAATATCCGCCCGGCGTAAAAGGTCAATTGCGGTGATTGCCTCCGTTTCTTCGAAACCGGGTGCAAGTATCGTCAGTATACGTGCCATTTACAGCTCCTGGGTTTTTAGGCGAAATAATTAAGATCGCGATCTTCATCTTCAGGCAACGAGTTGAAAATACTTTCCACCAGATCCTTGTAGCTAATCTGGTCGTGAGTTTCATATTTACTTAAAAAGGAAAGTTGATGCAGGGCTTCGAGTACGAATTCCTTGGCCACAGCCGTTTGCATTTCATCCTTTGTACCGATAACGCTGAAATATTTCTGAATGAATTCTTCCAGGGCCGGAGGGGAATTTTTCATCGCCCGCAGGAATATTTTATTGGACGCCCCGCTGGGTATAATAACGACTTTGTTCCCTGCAAACCAGGAAACCGTTTTTTCAATCAGCGGGTCAGTGATTGAGTTTTTGTTTTTTCGATCAGCCTTCGGCGCAGGAAAGTATTTTTCAAAAACTTTTTTTATCGCTTTGCCGAGCAGAATACGCGCCACATTTCCGACGCCTTCCTGTTCGCCTTCGTAAACAAGTTCGATTTTACCGGATATGGCCGGAATAACCGCCTGGAAATCGGAAATGCGCAGTACGAAATTCTCTTCACCGTTAATACGGGCCCGGCGTTCCGCATTGCTGATCAGGTTTTCCATGCAGGAAATAGGCAGGCGTGCGCTCACGCCGCTTTTCTGGTCAATCAATTCGCTCTCACGCGCTTCTATTGCAATTTGTTCTACAATCTCACGGAAATAATAGGGTATCTGCTCCGAAGAAAAACTATCTCTGTTTTCCCAGGCCTCCTGGCGGGTAATTTCGATACCTTCCTCGAGCTTCAGGGGATAATGGGTTATGATTTGCGAATCAATCCGGTCCTTCAGCGGTGTGATTATACTGCCCCGGTTGGTATAATCCTCCGGATTCGCAGAAAAGGCAATCAGTATATCCAGTGGAATCCGGATTGGAAAACCGCGTATCTGCAAATCTTTTTCTTCCAGAATATTCAGCAGCCCGACCTGTATCCGCGGCTGCAGATCAGGCAATTCGTTGATCACGAATATTCCGCGGTTGGTTCGGGGAATAATGCCGAAATGAATGGCTTCTTCGTGTGCAAAATGGATTCGTTTATTGGCGGCCTTTATGGGATCGATATCACCGAACAGGTCGGTAATCGACACATCCGGGGTTGCCAGTTTTTCGTTAAACCGCTGATCGCGGTGAATCCATTGAATAGGTGTATCATCCCCCAATCGTGCAACCTTATCCCGGCAGGTACGGCACAGGGGCTGATAGGGGTGATCGTTGATTTCACAATCCTCAATAATCGGGATATATTCATCAAGCAGATTAACAAGGCTGCGCAGAATGCGTGTTTTGGCCTGTCCGCGCAGACCGAGCAGAATGAAATCGTGCCTGGACAGAATTGCATTCTGCAGTTCGGGAAGAACGGTGCGGTCATAGCCGATAATTCCGGGAAAAATTTCATCACTTTTATCCATCAATTGCAGCAGGTTGAAACGCATTTCATCCTTCACGCTTTTATGCGGGAATTTTGCAGATTTAAGTTTGCCGATCGTGTTTGTTTTTGAAAAATCCAATATGTTTTCTCCCGGTTACCGCAGGGTTTTCCTGCGGTTGCGAATAAAGTCTATGAACAGGTAATCACCGAGGTTTTTCAGGCCGGTGAAATAGGCACGCCCTTTATTGATTTCCGCCAACTGTTTTACAAATCCCTGCAGATAAGGATCCTCGGCGACCATAAACGTCGTTATTTCAATTTTTTGCTTGCGGCATAAAAGTGCTTCGTGCAAGGTCTGGTTAACGATCTTCCGGTCCAGCCCGAAAGGATTTTTGTAAAGTCTCAGGCCTTCCCAGATACACGAAGGTTTGCCGTCGGTGATCATAAATATTTGTTTGTTTTCATGTTTTTTCTGATTGAGAATGTGTCTGGCCAGTTTCAGGGCTGCTTTGGTGTTGGTATGGAACGGTCCAACGGACAAAAATGGCAGGTCGGCCACTTTTATTTCGAAGGCATCATCCCCGAAGGCTACAACGTGGATGCTGTCCTTATCGTATTCCTGCAAAATAAATTCCGAAAGCGCCAGGGCAACATTTTTCGCGGGGGTTATCCTGTCCTCGCCGTACAAAACCATACTATGGCTGATATCGATCAGCAATACGGTGGCACAGGTGGAAAGGTGCTCGGTTTCATAAACTTCAAGATCATCCTCATGCAGATTGAAATTCTCCAGTCCGCAGCGGCGTATGGCATTACCGATACTGCGCGAAGGTTCGATATTTTCAATCGGGTCGCCGAAGGTATAGGGCCGGGTTTCTGGCAGGCGTTCAAAGCCCTTGCCGGGAAAAGGAGTGGCATGGGAACCGAAACCGCGTTTTTTCAGATGGCTAAAAATCTCGTTGAACGATGAACGGCGAATGGTTTGATTGCCTTTCGTCGTCAGCAGCAGCAGATCGTTTTCTTCATTGATGATCCCCTCTTGCTTCAGTCGATCAATAAATCCGGTCAGATCATCGGCAAAGCCGTAACGATTGTTCAGCTGTGTCATCCAGTTCAATGCCTCGTTCACATCCCCGTTGGTTTGTAAAAGCAAATGCCTGAAAACAGAGAACAATTCTTCGAAAGCTTTTTTACGCATGCTTTCGGTATCGAACCACTTCGTATAATATTTGTATTGATACATTCGGTTACCCGTTTGGCGATGTATGATTCGGATCAAAGCAAATATGGTCTGAATTCGCTTTAAAGGCAGAACGAAAATAAAAAGATGATAATTCCAGCAGTTTATTTCTGCAAATGGGAAGATAAAATTTCGATTAACTGACTGCGGTTGAGTTTGGCTAGCTCGCGTCCTTTTACCGGAAAATCCTTTAAATTGCGGGCATACTGCCGCAGGTCTTCAACGGTCATATTATTCAACTCTTCGACGATGGAGGATTCCGTTTCGGAATTGAAGTTTTTCTCTTCGGTCGACTTTGTGCTTTGTCCGGGTTCAGGTTCCCCGTTAAACAGAATTCCGTGAACCTGCGTATCGGGCCGCGGGATCATATGTGTGGATACCAATTCTCCGACGCGTTCGGCGGCGGCTGCTCCGGCTTGAACGGATGCACGTACGGCGCCGGTTTCGCCGAGTACTTTAATAAGTACAAGGCCCCCTTCTGCAAATTCTTTACCGATTAATTTAACATGTGCGGCTTTGACCATGGCATCAGCGGCCTCGATGGCACCAACAAGGCCGCGGGTTTCCACCATGCCAAGTGCGGTTCCTTCATCCGCCATTTACTAGGACTCGCGTTTGGGAAGGATTACTTCAACATCGCTGTGCGGGCGAGGAATGACGTGGACGGATACCAGTTCACCAACTTTTTCGGCGGCGGCGGCGCCGGCATCTGTAGCGGCTTTTACCGCGCCAACATCACCACGAACCATGACCGTAACATATCCGCCTCCGATCTTTTCCTTGCCAATCAGGGTAACTTTGGCGGCTTTTACCATGGCGTCGGCTGCTTCAATGGCGCCAACAAGACCTTTCGTTTCAACCATCCCTAATGCGTCGAGTGTCATGCAGAAACCTCCATTGGATACAAGTAGATGTCGGAAATGATACACATTTTTAAAAATAAAGTCAATCTTTTTTTAGGTTGCAATTATTGCATTTTCAATGAATTATCTTTAGTTTTTTTCATGACTTACGCTTTTTTAATTTTGCTGCTTTCGGAGAAATATTAATGATCCGCGCCTATTTCATATCCGATGTGCACCTCGGTGCCGATAACAACGAATCTGAAAAGCTGCGTGAGAAAAAATTCCTTGATTTCCTGAGTAAAATTGAAAAGGAAGCGACGCATGTTTTTTTCGTCGGCGATCTTTTCGATTTCTGGTTCGAATATAAATACACGATTCCCCGCAGATACTTTCATGTGCTTTGCCGGCTTAAACGAATGACGGACGGTGGAATCAGAATTGTTTATCTCGCCGGTAATCATGATTTCTGGCTGGGGAATTTTTTCAAAGCGGAACTGAATATGGAAACCGCCGACAACGAATGGACCGGTGATATTGCCGGCAAAAGATTTTATTTGTTTCACGGTGACGGCGTCGCCAAAAAGGATGTCGGTTACCGGATGCTTAAAAAAATTCTGCGCAACCGCACCAACATAAGAATATTTCGCTGGCTGCACCCGGATGTAGGGTTTCCCCTCGCACGTTTTGTTTCGGGCTCTTCCCGCCAGTATACCAATAATATCAATCTCAACGACGACTCGGATTATCTGGAATTTGCTCAACAACGGTTTGAAGAGGGCTTTGACTATGTGCTCATGGGGCATCGCCATAATCCGCTGGAGCATAATGAGGGAGATAAAAAATATATAAATCTGGGCGACTGGCTTTTCAATTTTTCTTATGCCGTTTTTGACGGCAAAGAGCTGATTCTGAAAAATCTTGATATGTGAATAGCACTTAAAAAAATTCCGGAAATAAAAAAGGGAGTATCGTTTATGATACTCCCTTTGAACGTTTATGAATTTTGCGGTTATTTAACCAGCATCATTCTCCTGCTCTTGGTAAAGTTTCCGAACTTCATGGTATATATGTACATACCGGTAGAAACCTTTTTGCCGAAGTCATTGGTGCCGTCCCAGCTGACGGAATGAGAACCGGCCTTCAGCAGCTGATTGTCAACCAGCGTTTTCACTTTCTGACCCAGTGAATTGTAAACGAAAATCGAAATGCGTTTATTCAACGGCAGAACGAATTCGATATTGGTGGTCGGGTTGAAAGGGTTCGGATAATTTTGTTTCAAAACATAATCCGCCGGAGTGATGATTTTGAGATCTTTCGGTTGCAACGTATTGGCTACATCCGATTCCAGCATACGGATCGACCAGCGTTTCGGATTCAATATGTTGTAGTTCGTCGTATCGTAGCTGGCTCCGTTCCAGGTTAGTTTTTCGACGGCAATACTGTCATCCAATGCCTGGAAGGAGAGGATCATATCTTCGAAACCGTCTTTATCATAATCGGTGTTGCGGGCTGCAAATTTGGATACAAAAGCAGTTTCCACGGTAAAACTGGTATCCATGATGCCGGCTGAATCGACAATGGTCATTGCCGAATAGATAGTCGAATCACCTTCATAGAGGGTTTCAAACTGCCAGTTGGCCGGGTCTTTTTTGTCCCCGCCCTGAAATTCGGCAGAATTCACGAGGTGGCCGTATCCGCCTGAAACATACAGATTCGGTTTGCCGTCCTGATCATAATCGCCATATCCGTAACCGAAAATATTGCTGACGCCAAGACCATCATAATCAATTTTGACGACATTGGTACTGTCAATTTCTCTCAGGTTCTGGCCGGGATCATAAGAGACCATGTAAACGTCTCCTGAACCGTAGAAATTGGGAAGATAAACTTCTTCACGGCCATCGGCGTCGACATCATATACAAAACCGCCCATGAAGCAAACCTGATCGTCCGGAAAAGTAATATAATAGTATTGTTTACCATTGGTGGTATCGGCCAGAAGATAGGTATCAGCTGCGGGAATGGTCAACGGAGTTACATGCATCCAGTTCCAGTTGTGAAAAAGTAATTCTTTGTTACCGGTACCGTCGAACTGAACCGGAAATGCGCTCCATGGAGTACCGCCGCCGTACAGGGAGTACGGTTCGGCATTCTTAATGAATTCCGCCTCTTTCGTAACGGCCGAAAATCCGGGATCGCCGGTGGAATAATTACCAACGATGCTCCACACATAGTAGCGGTCGTTGGAGCTCGGCGTGCTGTTGATCTGGTGAACCAGTTCGTTCACACCGTCGCCGTCCAAATCTTCAACGGAAGGGAGAAACTCGGTATAACCGTTTCCTGTCAGGGGAATCTCCGGTTCACCGATTACTTTTGCCGGGGCATCGCCGAAATTCCAGCTACCGGGAACGCCATCCCATTCGAAAATAACGATTCCGTTACGATTGCTCTGAAAAATAAGCTCGATAATGCCATCATTATCCAGATCGCCCCAGATCACATAGCGGGGGGTGGAATTACCGGAAGTGGAATCAGGCAGAAAAGGTGAAGTCCATACCAGTTCCATAGCGTCATCGCCGGCATTTTTAAATACGGAAATGACACCGCCTTCATTGTAATTGGTTGCGGCAAAGGCACCAACGCCATCACCCAACGGGTCGGGATGGTACTGTACATTTCGAATACTCTTCAAACCATTGAGAACGGAGTCTTCAGCAGAGACCGGGAAATTATACGCAGTCTTCACCGACATGGTTTGTGCGAAAGCCGAACCAACTAGAAATACAAGAACGGCAATCAAGAGGGGTAGCAACTTGCGGCTCATAAACGACCTCCTAAAAATAAAATAAGTTATAATGACTTGTGGCAAGTAAGATAAAAAGAAGCATTACATGAATGCAAGATAAAAATTTAATATTCTGAAATCAGGTTTAATCCTCATTTTTGATGTCTTTTAAGCATAACAAACACAATTTAAGTTTCGCTGCTATTCATTTTTTCTTATATTCACGGGCAATAAGTTCACTGCCTTAACAAACTCATCGCTAGCACTAACAGGAGGTGTGGTAAATGAAGCGTCTGCTCTGCGTGATGCTGTTTTTAACGGTTCCTTTCTTGATTCTGGCAGGCAATGCCGGAAAACTGGTGGGTACTGTTGTCGACAAATCCAACGGAGAACCGCTGCCGGGGGTGAATGTGCTCATTAAAGGTACAAGATTGGGCGCTGCAACCGATCTCAGCGGAGAATTCTACATTCTGAATATTCCTCCGGGTGATTATGCCGTGGAGGCATCGTTTATCGGCTATCAAACCGTAGTGATTGAAAATGTTAAAATTCAATCTGATCAGACCACCGTTATAAGTTTCCGGATGCCGGAAAAAACCATGGAACTGGACGGGGAAATTATTGTAATTGCCCAACGCCCCCTGGTTCAGAAGGACTTAACATCGTCCAAAAAAGTTACTACCTCGGAAGAAATCAAATCCCTGCCGGTAGAAACCTATGCGGGAATCATGCTGACACAGGCCGGCGTTACGCAGGGAGCCGGCGGTGAAATACATATTCGGGGCGGAAGATCGAATGAAGTGGAATACCTGGTGGACGGCGTTTCCGCCGCCAATCCTTACAATACAAACGGTCTGGCAACCACCGTCGCCACCAATGCCATTCAGGAAATGACCGTTGTTTCCGGAGCATTCAACGCCGAATACGGCAACGCCATGAGTGGAGTCGTTAATTTTACGACCAAAGACGGTTCTCCAAAATTCAACACCTTCCTCAGTGCCTACACGGGAGATTTCCTCAGCAGTCATGATAATATATTTTTCAATATCGGCGAGGTTAGTCCCTTTGCCAATAAAATAATTGAAGGCACTCTGTCCGGTCCGTTGAAATTTATTGATAATAACCAGACGTTTTTTTTATCAGCCCGTTATGATAAATCGGAGGGCTATTATTACGGCGTTCGTGAACACACTCCCCTCGATTCCGCTAATTTTGAAACCAAATACCGGACTATTACTTTTAAAGACGATGATGAAAAAAATGTAACCCTGCGCATTCCCTACGAAGACTGGTACATCGAAAATAACGGGGATGGCGCCGTGGTGCCGATGAATCCCCGTGAACGACTGAATCTGCTCGGTAAAATAAAATTTCAGTTGGCACCGGACAAAACTTTGCGGATACAAAGCCTGGTTGAAACCGCCAAATCCAAAGCCTATGTTCATGCGTATAAATATAATCCGGATGGTACTTATAATTTTCGACGCACAAGCATCTCGAGTAATTTACAATTTACGCATACGATTTCTCCCAGTACCTATTATGAATTGCGCGGTGGATTTAATACCAGTGACTATAAACAATTCGTTTATGAAAACCCCACCGACCCGCGTTATGCACCCAGCGATCTTGTTAAGGGTAGTCCGGGCTCGCCGACATTTGTTTTCTCCGGAACTCAGATGGGACATGTCTATGAGAAATCGGAGTCGTTTCTGGGTAAATTGGATTTTACAAGCCAGGTAAATAAAAATCATCTGGTGAAATTTGGTCTCGAAGGACGCCTGCATATCCTTGACAGGGAATCTTTTACTATTCAGTACGATCGTGATGTTTACAAAACTCCGACCGTGCCCGATGAAAGTACCAACCTGCATGACAAATATAAAAAATATCCGCAGCAGGCTTCGGCCTATATTCAGGATAAAATCGAATTTACCGACGTAATCATCAATGCCGGATTACGTTACGATTATTTCTATTCGAACTCGGACTATGCGGTAAACGAATTGCAACCGGATGGTGAAAGGAAAGCGGCAAAACCGAAACACATGCTGGCGCCGCGCCTGGGCATCTCTTTCCCGATTACGGCACGCGGAATTATCCACTTTTCCTACGGCCATTTTTACCAGATGCCTTCGTTGCGCAACTTGTATATCAATCCCGATTTTGAAATTCCGGTCAGTGGTTCGTTTACCTTCGGAAACGCCAACCTGAGACCGCAACGCACGGT
>JAJRVZ010000312.1 GCA_024277055.1 Calditrichota bacterium | reverse complement strand
TACCGCAATTTAACACTTTTGTTTGACAATATTATTCCACTGTAAAATTAAAGTCAAATTGATTCCGGCCGGCGGTTGTACTAAATTTGCCCGAAATTGAAAGGGAAAAATGAGACAGATTATTAAACAGAAACAGGCGCAACTACTGGCTCAGGGGTATATCCGTTTTACCAAATCCGAAATCGCCTCGCTGAACGAAACCGACGTGCGTGAAATTCAGGATACATTTCAGGGCAGGGCACTGATGATGCTGCCGCAAGGCGAAATTGAATTTTTCGAATGGCTGAAGGAAATGGATTTAACGGTGTGGGAAGACCTGTGGGGCGGTGATGATGAACCGTACCGTGTCAGCACCGATTTCCTTCACCATTTCGTGGGTGAAGGCAACGGCTTTCCCATCTGCGACCTGGTTGATTCCGAAAACTACTGGTTCAGCGTGCGGCATATAAAACCCAAAGCAAAGGAACTGATGGAAGTGATCGGACGCAAACTGGACAACCATGAAAGGCTTGAGGTGCGGGAATTGCTGCTGGTGGAAATCATGACCGCATCCATTGATATCTGGCATTTTTGTCACCGTAATCATATTGATCTCGATACGGCCAAAGAAGCGGTGGCCGATTTACAAAAAGCCGATATGCTGGTACACCTTACCGACCGGAACGACCTGGTAAAATATCTCGATGTTTAGCATTCCGATTAATTTCCGTAAAAACAGTTGATTTTTCAGGCAATTTTACTTTTCCAAAGTTTAACTTTTCAATAAATTTTACAGCTGAATAAATATGGCCGGTTTTACAAATTACTTCCTTAAATGGTTGAAACAAATGCCGGTCTCAATCGTATTCAGGCTCAAAACGGACAGAGGCAATTATACCATTTTTCTGGGAGCAGGAATGAAGTATTTATCGCTTACAATTATTATTGCATTACTGGCACTGGCCACCTTCAGCAGCTGCGGCAGCGGTGAAGCAGGCGACGACTCCGGCCGGAAAACGCAAATATCGGATTCAACAAAAAACGATTCCATTAAAAACCGGGCGGAAAATAAAAAGGCCGAAGAAGAACGGGTGCCGGTGGAAGTCACCAGCGTGGTGACGGGAAATATTTCCGATTATATTCTGCTGAGTTCCAACCTGGAAACCGAGAGAATGGCGGATGTATATTCGCGCGTACAGGGGCTGGTGGAAACCATATTCGTCGAAGAAGGCGACCATGTAAAAAAAGGGCAGGTACTGGCGGAACTGGAAGCCGCGGAATACAGGCTGGCCGCCGAACGCGCCCGTGTTAACTACCTCAAACAACAGAGTGATTTTAAACGGCTGAAAGCCATGTACGAACAGGAACTGCTCAGCAGCGAGGAATTCGAACAGGCGAAATATCAGACTGACGGGTTGCGCATCGAATGGGAGCAGCAGAAACTGAACCTGGATTATACGCGGATCACCGCGCCTATTTCCGGCCTCATCGGGGACCGTTATATTAAAATCGGCGACCGCATCCAGCCGACCGACAGGCTGTTCTCGGTGATCAACAATTCGGAAATGATTTGTGTGGTCTACGTTCCGGAAAAAGAACTGGGCCGGGTGCAAAAAAACCAGAAGGCACAGATCACCTCCGATAATCTGAGCAACAGGCGATACAACGGATGGGTGAAACGGGTAAGTCCGGTCGTCGATCCCCAGACGGGCACCTTCAAAGTTACCATCGGAGTGGACAACAGCTCCAACGATTTGCGGGCCGGCATGTTCGTCAATGCACACATTATCACCAGTACCCACACCAACGCGGTGCTTATCCCGAAGACGGCCATCGTTTATGAAAACGAAAAACTGAATGTGTTCGTGGTACGCGATTCGATTGCCCATAAAATTGAATTGAAGGTGGGTTTTCAGGATCACGAGAAAATTGAATCTTTAAGCGGCATTGAACCCGGAGAAAAAGTGATAGTAGTCGGACAGGCGGGTCTGAAAGACAAAGCCAGGGTGAAAATCGTATCCGAACGCAAAAACGACCTGGCAGCCGGAAATATTGCGGGCGCCTGGCGGCGCGGATAATTTTCGGTACTTACGGCGGCAATCGATCCTAAACCTGCGAGACCTTAATGAAAGAAACAATATCTTCCCTGAAAAAACAGAGCAGTGACTTCTTCAGATTTACCACCACGCGACCCGTAGCCATCCTGATGGTTGTTATCGGAATTTGCGTGTTCGGTTATATTTCCTACAAGCAACTGGCGCTGAACCTGATGCCCGATATTTCCTATCCGTCCCTGACGGTTCGAACCGAATATGCCGGTGCTGCGCCGGAAGAGGTGGAAACAACCATCTCCCGGCCCATCGAACAGGCGCTCGGCGTAGTCGACAACCTGGTCAGTATCAGTTCCATTTCCAAGGCGGGGCAATCGGACGTTATCCTCGAATTCACCTGGGATACCGATATGAACCAGGCCACCGCCGATCTGCGCGAAAAACTGGACCAGGTTTTTCTGCCGGAAGAAGTGAAGCGCCCCCTGATTCTGCGCTATGATCCTTCGTTGGACCCGATCATGCGGCTCGGATTGTACGGCGAGCGTTCGCTGTTTTACCTGCGCTATCTCGCGGAAGAAGATATTAAGCGCAAACTGGAAACCATGGACGGAGTTGCAGCCGTAAAGGTAAAAGGCGGGCTCGAAGAGGAAATCCGCGTTGAACTGAATGAGCAGAAACTGACGCTGATCGGGATCGATATCCAGCAGGTAAAAAACCGACTGGCACAGGAAAACATAAACCTGGCCGGGGGGAATCTGAAGGAAGGGCAGGCCGAATACCTGGTGCGCACCCTCAATGAATTCCGCAGCGTGCAGGAAATCGGAGAAGTGGTGATCGGTAACTGGAACGGTCGCGAGATTAAAATCCGCGATGTGGCCAAAGTCAGCCGTACCAATAAAGAACGGGAGATCATAACACGACTCAACGGTACGGAAAGCGTTGAAATCGAGATTTTCAAGGAAGCGGATGCCAATATCGTCGCTGTGGCAAAGGCTGTAACCGAGCGGATATTCGGCACGCCGGAGCAGCAGGCGTTTGTAAGACGCTTACAGGCGGAGAAAAAGGAAGGAAAGGAACAGGAAAAAGAGGAGAAGAAAGCAGAAGGAGATCGTCCCGGAGGCGGCGGACGGGAAAAATTTCTTGCCCGGATGATGACCGATTTTATCAGTTACCAGCTGCCGGACGGTGTCGAGATCGACAAGCTTTCCGATCAGTCGATATTTATTCAGAATGCCATCGACGAAGTGAAAGCGACTGCGATAATGGGTGGGCTGCTGGCCGTGCTGGTGCTGTTCATCTTTCTGCGCAACCTGACCATCACCCTGATCATCGGAATCTCCATTCCCATTTCCATCCTGGCCACCTTTGCCCCGATGAAAATATTCGGCGTATCGCTGAATATCATGTCGCTTGGCGGCCTGGCGCTGGGTATCGGAATGCTGGTGGATAATTCCATCGTAGTACTGGAAAGTATTGCCCGTTGCAGGGAGGAAGGCGATGACCTGATCAGCGCCACGGTTCGGGGCGTCAGCGAGGTGGGCAGCGCGGTTTTTGCTTCCACGCTCACTACCATCGCCGTATTCTTTCCCATCGTTTTTGTGGAAGGTGTCGCCGGACAGGTGTTCGGAGATATGGCGCTGACGGTGGTATTTTCGCTGCTGGCTTCGCTGGCGGTCGCCCTGTTTCTGATCCCGATGCTGTCCTCGCGGGAAAGCAGCCGTTTTGCTTCCGGTGTTCCGATCAAAGACATGCTCAAACAAAATTTTTACTATTTTAAAAGCGAAGAGACCATCACTCGTGTGCTCGAAGAAAACAGCAGGATACCATTATCGGAGCGTTTTCAGCAGGGTGGAATGGCGGTGCTTGAAACCGTATGGCGGTTTCTCGTCAAATCGGTGTTGATCACAGGCGCTCTGCTGCTGACCCTGATAAAATTTCTAATCATACCTTTACTGTTGGCGCTGTTTCCGTTGTTCGCCGTTTTACGTCTGATCGGGGTGGTGAAATTCAGATTCAGCGAAAAATCCATAGCCTTTGCGCAGAGCCCGGAGCTGTTCGGAATTCAGTTCGTGAAAACCCTGTGGCCGGATTTCCTGGTGAACAAATCAATGCCTGCCTTTTACGCCGACTGGCGGAAAATGGGGGGCTGGTTTCGCGAGGCTGGCTGGATGAAGCGCATTCTGCTGGCGCTGGTGATTGTTATACCGTTCCTTTTCTACCTGATGAAATACATATTTCAGGCTGCTTTGGAAATCGTCTTTCGATTCGCCCACTTTTTTATGAGTTTTATCGCCGTTTCCGTCAAGGCATCTGTTTTGATAATACAATTGATCTTCGCCGCTCCGGTGCGCAGTATTCTCAACCTGTTCAACTGGAGTTACGGAAAGCTGGAAGCCATGTATCCGCAGGTAATACACAAATCACTGCAGAACAGCGGAACGGTACTCGGTTCGGTGGCATTGCTTTTCGCCTTTTCTCTTTTTGTCGTCGGCCCGCGGCTCGGCAGCGAATTGATACCCGAAGTGCACCAGGGAGAATTTAATCTTGAATTATCTTTACCCGTGGGTACGCCCGCGGAGGCGACCGATGCCCGGGTATATGAAATCGGCGAATATATCGAAAAGCAGCCCGGCGTGCTGAAAGTGGCGACGGTAGTCGGCGTGGATAAAAAGGAAAGCACCAGTACCGAAGAAGGCGAGCACACGGCGAAGATGACCGTTTCGCTGAAACGGGCCGGCGGTGTGGTCAGCGGGGAAGAAAACCTGGTAAAGCACATTCGGGAATACATGAGCAATTTTTCCGGCATAAAGGCTAAAATATCGCGACCGACCCTGTTCAGTTTCAAAACGCCGGTTGAAGTGGAAATTCACGGTTATAATCTGGTGCGACTGCAAAAGGTTTCGGAAGAAGTTGAACAGCGCATGCATGCCATTCCCTGGCTGTTTGATATAAAATCGAATATACAGCGCGGCAACCCGGAAGTGCAGATCGTTTATAACCGCAAACAGCTGGCACGCTATAATATGAATATCCGCGATGTGGCGTCGATTGTGCGCAACAAGGTGCGCGGGGATGTCGCCACAGAATTCAAGGAAGAGGACAGGAAGATAGATGTACTGGTGCGTGTGCGCGAGAAAGACAAGGAAAGCATCGACGATTTGCGCAACCTGGTCATCAACCCCGGTTCGCCGGTTCCGATCCCGCTGCAGGCGGTTGCCAACATTGTCGTTAATGAAGGACCATCCGAAATCCGCCGTGTGGACCAGCAGCGCACGGCCGTTATCACCGCCAATATTTCAGGACGTGACCTGCGTTCGGTAAGCGAAGATATTTACAGCCTGCTGGCAGGAATGGAAATGCCGAGGGATTTTACCTTTGAACTGGCCGGCCAGAACAAGGAAATGGAAACTTCCCTGAACAGTCTGCTCATGGCCTTGGCGCTGGCTGTTTTCCTTGTCTATATTGTTATGGCCTCGCAGTTCGAATCG
>JAJRVZ010000311.1 GCA_024277055.1 Calditrichota bacterium | reverse complement strand
GGTGACGTACAGCCAGCGTTGCCATTGCCCCGGACTTTTGATGCGCTTCAATCATACCAGTATAATTGAAGTCGGTCAGTACATCAACATTTTGTAAAATGAACGGTTTTCCGTCATCGAAAAACCAGGCGGCCCTTTTCAGTCCGCCGCCGGTGTCCAGCAATTCAGGTTCGCGCGAAAGCTCGATGTGTACGCCGAAATCATTGTTTGCAAGATAGGCTTCGATCTGTTCAGCAAAATGGTGGGTGTTGATGATAAACTTATTCACCCCGGCAATTTTCAAGCGCAGGATCTGGTGTTCCAGCAACGACCTGCCTGCCACCTTTATCAACGCTTTCGGGGTGGTATCGGTCAACGGTCGCAGACGGCTGCCGAGTCCGGCGGCGAGGATCATCGCTTTCATTTTACTCCTGCTCACGGTGGCGTACTTCGACATCCACTCCGTATTTTTCTTTCAGATGATCGCGCAGCCGGTTGGCGCAGTAAACCGAACGGTGCTGACCGCCGGTGCAGCCGAAAGCAACCATCAAATCGGTAAAATTTCGTTGCCGGTAATTCTCAACGGCCTGGTCTACCACGGCGAAAGTATTTTTAAGAAAGGTATCAACTTCCGGTTTTGCCTGCAGAAATTTGGTCACCGGTTTGTCTTCACCGGTCATGCGTTTATACTTTTCCTCCCGGCCCGGGTTAGGCAACAGGCGGCAATCGAATACAAATCCCCCGCCGTGTCCGCGTTCGTCCCACGGAATACCGCGTTTGTAGGAAAAACTCTGGATGCGCACTGTCAGGCGCAGGTTCACATCGGCGATCTGGCGCAGAAAGGTAGATCGCACCAGCGCACTCCAGGCGGCGCGCAGTGCCGGTATTTCGATGGGCAGCTGAACCTGATGCAACAGATCCTCGAGATTGCGTATGGCAAAGGGGACGCTTTTCAGGAAGTGGGTTTTACGTTCGTAAAACCCGCGGAATCCGTAGGCGCCCAGTGCCTGCATGATACGCACATAAACATAGCCGTAATAATAATCGCGGAAAGTCTGTTCATCGACGGGAGTCAGCTTTTTTAAAGCATTTGTGTAGCAGTTCAGCAGATGCTCGCGGATTTCTTTCGGAATATCCGCCTTGGCGTCGTATAAAAGGGAAGCGACATCGTATTGCAACGCTCCGCGCCGCCCACCCTGATAATCAATAAACCACGGTTCACCGTCAACAAGCATTACATTGCGCGACTGAAAATCGCGATACAGAAAATAATCGCTTTCCGCCTGCAGCAGGAAATCGGTAAAGGTCTGAAAATCATCTTCCAGTTTCTGCTCGTCAAACGGAATTTTAGCCAGTTTCAAAAAATAATACTTGAAATAGTTCAGGTCCCACATCATGGATTGTTTATCGAAACGGGCGCGGGGATAACACACGCTGAAGTCGAGTCCGTCTGCCCCTCTGATCTGAAACCGGGGCAATTGTCCGATCACTTTCTCATAGGTGCTGATCAGTGCATCTGAGAACCCCTTATTTTTTCTTTTTTCCGAAAGAAATGAAAAAAGGGTTGTATCACCCAGGTCCTGTTCCAGGTATACTTTGTTTGCGGAATCTTCCGCATAAATTTCAGGTACCGCCAAACCCTTGCTTTTAAAGTGTCGTGAAAAGGTAATAAAAGCTGTGTTTTCCTTTTCGTCGGGGTTATAAGCACCAATGGCGGTTGTATTACTGCCGAACAGCCGGAAATATTTCCGGTCGGAGCCATGAGCGGGTAAAGGTTCAATTTTTCCGGGAACTTCTCCGCACCAGGACTCGAACAATTTTGAAAGAAGTTTTTTTATGTTATCGGACATAAGCCTTTTTCCAGGATTCCTGAAATCGTTCAGGAAGGTTTATTTCAGTTTTTTCTCGATTTTCGCCCAGGAATCACGCAAGCCGACGGTGCGGTTGAAAACCGGATGGTCGGTGGAGTGATCTTTAGCGTCGGCAACAAAATACCCCTGGCGCAGAAACTGGTAATATTCACCGGCCTTCGCATTTTTCAGTCCGGGTTCCACCCGGCAATCTTTCAGTATCTTCAATGAATCCGGATTGATGTTGGCGGTGAAATCCCCACCGTCGGGCGCAGATTCGGGATTTTCTGCAAAAAACAGATTCTCATACAATCGTACTTCGGCTTTTACGGCATGGGCAGCGGAAACCCAGTGCAGCGTACCCTTTACCTTGCGCCCGTCCTCCGTCCAGCCGCCGCGACTGCCGGGATCGTAGGTGCAGCGCAGTTCGATAATTTCGTTCTTATCATTTCTGATAACTTCATTGCAGGTAATATAGTAGCCGTGTTTCAGCCGAACCTCCTTTCCCGGCGCCAGTCGAAACCATTTGCGCGGCGCCTCTTCACGAAAATCGTTACGCTCAATATACAGTTCACGGCTGAAAGGGATTGTCCGTGTTCCGGTCGATTCGTCTTCCGGGTTATTGACGGCTTCCATCTCTTCGACGGTATCTTCGGGATAGTTGGTTATCACTATTTTTAAAGGATCAAGAACAGCCATAACCCTCTGTGCCCGTTTGTTCAGGTCTTCCCGCAGACAGTGTTCCAGCAGGGCGATATCAACCACCGAATTGGATTTAGCGACACCGATGCGCTCAGCAAACTCGCGGATGGCCTGCGGTGAATAGCCCCGACGACGTAATCCTGAAATGGTCGGCATGCGCGGATCGTCCCAGCCGGAAACATAATTTTCCCGTACCAGCCGCAGTAGTTTGCGTTTGCTCATCACGGTGTAATTCAAATTCAGCCGGGCAAATTCGATTTGTTGCGGGTGATAAACACCGAGCTGATCGAGAAACCAGTCATACAGCGGCCGATGATCTTCAAACTCCAGCGTACAGATGGAATGAGTGATCCCTTCTATGGAATCTTCCAGCCCGTGCGCCCAGTCGTACATGGGATAGATACACCACGTATCACCGGCGCGGTGATGGCTGGCATGCAGGATTCGATACATCACCGGATCGCGCATGTTGAGGTTGGGGTGACTCATATCGATTTTGGCGCGCAATACTTTCGCCCCGTCGGGAAATTCACCGGCACGCATCCGGCGGAACAGGTCTAGATTTTCATCCACGTTGCGGTTACGGTAAGGACTTTCCTTTCCCGGCTCGGTAAGCGTGCCGCGGTATTCGCGGATCTGTTCCGCCGTCAGATCGTCTACATAGGCTTTACCCGTTTTGATCAGTTGCACGGCGTATTCGTACATCTGTTCGAAATAGTCGGAAGCAAAATACAGGCGGTCTTCCGAGTCGAAGCCCAGCCAGCGGATATCTTCTTTTATCGACTCGACAAACTCTTCTTCTTCTTTCACCGGGTTGGTATCATCAAAACGCAGATTACATTTGCCGCCGGGATATGATTCCGCCAGCCCGAAATTGAGGCAGATGGATTTGGCATGGCCGATGTGTAAATATCCGTTAGGTTCCGGCGGAAAACGGGTATGCACACGACCGTTATATTTTCCGCTTTTGAGATCCTCATCGATGATCTGGCGAATGAAGTTGGTGGGTGTGCCGTTCTGAATATTCGTAGCCCGTTTAATTTCGTCGCTCATAATTTTCAGTCTCACAAGTAATCGTTAATACCTTCTAATTTAACGATTTTTAACTATTCATCAAATGAATTGCAAACGGTATGTTTTTATCCGTTTTAATATTTGAATATCAATTCCAAAGGGAAATTATCCCGCTTGAGTAGATTATTTTCGGAAATATTTTTATTTTTCCGCAGTTGAATTGCGTGGTACTCTATGATAAGAACCGTATTGCATCGCAAAGCCGTTCTGTTTTGTATCTGTTTTCTATTGGGTTTTGACAGCATTGCTGCAGCCACGACCGACGCCGGCAGATTTCACTGGCAGATCGGCGAATTGCTGTCCTATAAAGTATCCTGGGGGTTTCTGAGGCTGGGAACCGTAACGCTGCAAATAGTGGATACCACCCGGATTGAGAACGAACTGGTTTACCACATTCGAATGAATATCGATTCCAATCCCTGGCTGTTTTTTGTCAGCATGCACAGCCGAATCGACAGCTACCTGCGACCGGATACGAGCCCGGTGGCGCTAATTTGCACCGAAGAATTTGAAGGCCAAAGTTACGAGAGTCATTATCGCTACGATTTCCTGAACAGGCGGATTCATGTTCGGTATAACCATCTTGATTCGCCGGAGAAATCATTTGAGAAAGAAATACCGATGCAGTCGGATATTCACGACGGAATGTCCATCATCTTTTATGCCCGGCTGAACTGTGACGGAACCGGTGCTGAAGAAATTATGGTAGCCCAGAAAGATACGCAGGGGGTTCTGGAAATAAATTTTACGGGTGAGTCTGAACCCCTGACAATTGCCGCGGTGGACAACCCGGTAAAAACCTGTTATCTGGAGGGTGAAGCACATTTTAAAGCCATCGCGGGTTTCACCGGCCGGTTTGAGGGTTGGTTCAGTAAAGATGTACAGCATGTTCCGCTAATGGCAAAAATGGAAGTTTTTATCGGGAAAGTGACGCTCGAACTTGAAGACTATTCCAACTGGAATGATGCGATTGCCGGCCAATAGATTGTAGAAAATTAAAATGTCAGGTTGATTGGGAGTGCGGTCATGGGCAAAGCAAAAAATGTCGTTTCGATATTATTTGAAGATGCCGGTATAGAAATCAATGGCAATCGACCATGGGATATCAGGATTCATGACGATCGGTTTTACACGCGATTGCTGCATGATCATATCCTTGGGCTTGGTGAGTCGTACATGGACGGCTGGTGGGATTGCGAAGCCATGGATCAGCTGCTGACGAAAATGGCCCTGGCAAAATTGAATGAAAAAGTAAAGCAGAACTGGCGCATTGCCTTATTCCTTCTGGGTACCCGGCTTTTCAATCGTCAGAAAAGCAGCCGTGCATACGAAGTCGGCATAAAACATTACGATATAGGGAATGATCTCTACCGGGCTATGCTGGACAGGCGAATGCTCTATACCTGCGCCTACTGGAAAAACGCCGAAAATCTGGACGAGGCACAGGAAGCGAAACTGGACCTGGTATGCCGGAAAATCGGGCTTAAACCCGGAATGACGGTTCTGGAGCTGGGCTGCGGCTGGGGTTCGTTTGCAAAATACGCCGCGGAAAAATACGGCACCGAAGTTACCGGGGTAACGGTTTCCAAACAGCAGGTGGAACTGGGACGGGAAATGTGTAAAGGGCTTCCGGTGAAACTGCGACTGGATGATTACCGTAATGCAATCGGTCAATACGACCGGGTGATTTCCATAGGTATTATGGAGCATGTAGGTTATAAAAATTACCGGGAATACATGCGTGTGGTCGATCGTACCTTGAAACCGGACGGCATCGCTTTCATTCACACCATCGGTGGAAATATCAGCGTGACATCCACTAATCCCTGGATCAATAAATATATTTTCCCCAATGGAATGCTGCCGTCCATTGCCCAGCTGGGCAGGGCCATGGAAGGTTTGTTTGTGATGGAGGACTGGCATAATTTCGGCCCCGATTACGACCGCACGCTGATGGCCTGGTATGAAAATTTCGAAAGAGCATGGCCGGAGTTGAGGGACAAATACGATGAACGTTTTCGGCGTATGTGGCATTTCTACCTGCTGGCTTCGGCGGCCGGATTCCGTTCCCGGGAAACACAGTTATGGCAGATCGTGATGACCAGGCCGGGGCAACCGCAACCGCCCTGCCGCGTCAGTTAGGTAGAGCCGATGATCGAATCCGAGATTATTATTGTCGGAGGCGGACCGGCCGGTTCCGCCTGTGCATGGCAGTTGAAGCAACACGGTCGCGAGGTGCTGGTACTGGACAAAGCGGTTTTTCCGCGCCTGAAACTGTGCGCCGGCTGGATTACGCCCGAAGTGTTGACGCGTCTGCAAATTACACCGGAAAGCTATCCGCACAGCATTTTAATGTTCACGAAACTACACTTTTATTTTTACGGCAGGCATTTACCGGTGCGCACCCGGCAGTATTCCATTCGCCGGTTTGAATTCGACGATTGGATGTTGCAGCGGTCCGCTGCGAACGTGGAGCGGCACCGGGTGAAGGACATCAAACAACAGGGTGAAGAATTTATAATTGATGATCGATTTCGTTGCCGGTATCTGGTTGGCGCAGGGGGAACCGGCGACCCTGTGTATCACCGGTTTTTCCGTGAAAAGCAACCGCGCATACCGGAGAAACAGATCAGCACCATAGAAGAAGAGTTTGAATACGAGTACAAGGATGCGAACTGTTATCTGTGGTTTTTTGAGAACGGATTGCCCGGATATGCCTGGTACGTACCGAAAGGGAACGGGTATCTGAATGTTGGAATCGGTGGAAAATCCATGGAAATGAAGCGCAGGGGCAAAACCATCAGAGATTACTGGCAGCCGTTCACGGATAAGCTGGAAAAACTGAATCTGGTAACCGGGCATAATTTTGAATCGAAAGGTTTCACGTACTATTTGAGAAATAAGATGACCAAGATTCGTTCCGGAAACACTTTTATAATCGGTGATGCCGCCGGAATGGCGACGGTGGATATGGGTGAAGGTATCGGGCCGGCGGTTGAAAGCGGATTACAGGTTGCACAGGCGATTATCAACGAGAATCCGTTACGATTGGAAAGGATCAGCCGATTCAGTGTGAGAAACATTATCTTCAGCCGGTAACTATCGTTCAGGAACGATAGACCAGGAAAAAGCCTTTTATAAAAAATAATAAAGCCGCCTGAAATTCAGACGGCTTTATTTTTTAAGAAAAGATATGGATTATCGAACCAGCATGATCTTTCTGAGAGTCTGACTTTTTGCCGTAGTCAGTTTCACGAAATAAACGCCGCTGCCGAGTTCATTTGCATAAAAGGTGATTTCATGATGACCTGCTTTTTGATTACCTTTATATAATTCTGCGACTTTTTTCCCTGTTACATCAAAAACGGTGATTGAAACAGTGCCGTTCTCCGGTAGTTCATAGCGAATTTTCGTTGACGGATTGAACGGGTTCGGGTAATTGGGCAGCAGTTGCAGTTTGCCGGGCAATGCGGCAGGATTGTTTTCATCAACGGAAAGACCGCGGTTCAACAGTATCATACGTTCGATAATTTTTTCCGGCGCATTGTCCGCCACTACACGAACGGAATAGAAAAAAGCATCAATTCCCGTAACATTGTCAATTGTTACATTCCAGGTGTGGGAAGCACCGTTTCCGGCGCTGATGGTGCCGAAATCAAAGGAGGTGTCCGCCGGGCTGGGCAGTGAAAGTCCTGCCGGCAGATACAGGGCGATGTGAGCATTGATCGCATCCACACTCCCTGTATTGAATACATTGGCAGTGATGTCGAAGTTGGTATATTCGGGTACATCACCGTTGACGTCGATGCCCGAAGGAGCATCGATACTGGTGCTCAGCGGTGGCAACAGGTCATCGTTTGCAATAAGGAACCGGTAGGCAAGGTTGTTCGATGAATTCGATTCAAAAATGGTATTATAGGGATCAACCTGGACATATACGGCATGATAACTGGGATTGGACGGTACGGTCCACGGATAATTGACAGTCACCGAACCGCCTGCAGGAATGGATGAAATATACAGCATCGGTGTAATCGGTAATCCGCCGTTGGGATGCCCGTCAAAAAATTTGAGGGGAACGCTGTTTGCGTCTGCGAAACCGTAATTATGAATGGTAGCATAGATCATCAGCGGATCACCCGGATTGTTATTTACCGTGTCGGGATCAAAAACGATATCATTTCCTGAAACCGCCAGGTCCGGTAAAACTTCCGCGTAGTCCAGCGGCATAAAATCGGCGCCGAAACTACCGCCGTTGGAAGATATCACGGCAAGATTCCTGGTACCGGTGATATGATAGACCGCTTTACTGTTATAAAGTTCAACACTTTCACCCGTATTGAGGGTGTCGTTCCACTCTACTGAAGCTGAAGACATGTTGGTAACGGTGATTTCGTTTCCGTCTTCAAAAGAAAATATGTTCAGCTGACCGGCAATCACCGGGGCATAAAAATTGGTGCCGATGCCGCGTCCGCTTTCATCCATCTGGCGGGTAAGATAATAATATCCGCTTGAATAATAGGCATAGGGTAAGGTACCGACGGTAACACCGTAATTGGTTGTCACTTCCCAGTATGTATCAGCGGTTGAATAATCAGTCGTTGCTTCACCGGCATTCAGGGTTCCTGAAGCGATGGTATCTCCGGTAACGGTGTTCAGGACAAGATACTCGGTATTATCAGTATATGCGGTTATTACGATTCCATTCGGCCAGTAACCAACGTATCCGGAAAAGCCGTAAAAATGCGTTCCGAAAAAGGTGCCGTTGGTAGCCGGATTAAAATAACCGTTATCGGCATAGGATAAGGCCGATACGGGTTTGTCGGCAAATACCCCGATAAAAGTATCAAGGTAGTTATCCAGTTGGTAGTGCTCACCGGCATTGAGGATACCGGCGGCAATGGTCGTCCCGGTCGTCAGGTTGCGGATCGTGAAAGCCGTATTATCCGAATAACCGAATACAATAAAGTGTTCACCGCCCCATGAATACGGAGGCATGTAAGTGTTCAAACGGGTGGAAAGAGGCCGTCCCGATTCATCCACCGCATAATACCCCATCACGCTGTTGGTAATCGGGTCGCCGATGAGCAGGGTGAATGAATTATTGCCCTCGATCCGGTAATCACCCATCCCCGGGGAGAAGGTGTAGTACTCATTTTCGTTGAGCAGCACGCTGTCGATTACCGCTCCGGTGGAATTAATAAGATAGAACTGTGTACCGTTAAAATAGCTGAATACTACCAGGTCGGTGAAAGTAAAAGTGGTGGTGGAGTACACATAATTCGATGTACCGGTTACAGATTTTCCACGAATAGCAGCGACCTGTTTTACAGAACCCATATCCTGAATCGCGGTGGCATACCATCCGGGCGGCGCACCGGGAATTTGCTGAGCCTGTAAAGCTGCACTCATAAGAAACAAAACGCCGAAAGCAAACAGTAACTTAAACTTCATAATTAAACTCCCCTTTGGTTTTAGTGATTGGTAATAATTAAAAATCGGTATTTATTCATTTTTACGGCATTTTTGCTGCGGTTTTTTTGATGACTATGCAGTAACGGAGCAGACTGATTTGCCCGACTCGTTCCTGCCGAATTGTAGATGTAAAGATTCGACGGAATGACAAGAAAGTTTAGTGTTACGGTCAATTTGGAAAATCGGGCAAAAGTTGTCCGGAAAAAAAAGATTTAAACCGTAAAGGTGATGAAAGCTATAAGCAGGTATAATACGAATGAAATTCCCGCAGCCAGCAGTGCCAGTGGTAATTGGGTATTCACGTGGTCCATCAGGTCGGCGCCGGATACCATGGCTGACAGAATGGTGGTATCGGAAATGGGCGAACATTGATCGCCGAAAACGGCGCCACCCATAATGGCGGCAAAATTGAGCGTAATGTAAAGCGGATCGGTACTGATGGCAAAGGCCAGCGGCAGGGCGATGGGATAGACAACCGCATAGGTGCCCCAGGAACTGCCGATGGAAAACGCGATAAACATGCAGATGAACAACAAAGAAGGGGGCAGGATGTAGGGGGCGACGGCAATGGCGTCTTTGCTGACTTCGATGATAAACTGTGAAGTGCCCAGCTTGCCGGATACATATCCCAGGGTAACCGCCAGTGCCAGAACGATGGCGCCGATGGTGACTCCTTTGATTCCATTGATCAGGCCGTCAAATATATCGTCCAGTTTCATACCTCTCAGTCGGCTGGATACTACTCCCGCCAGCACCGCCAGACCGAAAGCTTCGAAGATCAGTAATTGACCGGTCAGAAGCCAGGGAATCATGGCCACGCCAACCAGGGTGCCGATGGGGACCAGGAAATCGATCATCGCCGGACGGTAATAATCGGGTACGTTTGTTGTTTCAATTTCCCGGCTGATCATCGGTTTGGCATCCGGCCTGTCCAGCGGACCGGCTGCCTGAACCCTGTTGATCGCATCACGCATCTTACGTCCCATCCACGGCATTTTATCAAGCGCCAGCAGCAGAGTGAACAGGATGGCAAACATGGCATAAAAATTAAACGGAATGGCTTTCAAAAAGTACGAAATACCGGTCGCCTCATCGGGAATGTACCGAGTGAGCGCCGGTATGGCTACCAATCCGCCGATATATGCAGGCCAGGCGTTGAATGGGATCAGTGTTGCGATCGGCGACGCGGTTGAATCTATGATATAGGACAGTTCTTCGTGAGAAACCCTTTCGCGATCAGTGATCGGTTTTACGGTCGTACCGGTAAGTACGGTGCTGATGGTACCGCCCTGATGAAATACCACGCCCATGATCCAGGCAAACAGTTTGGCTGTTCTCCGGTTGTGCACGAGTTTCTCGCCGACACGGTTGGCAAAATAAAGAGCTCCGCCGTTTTTATTCCAGATGCCGATCAGGCTGCCGAGCGCCCACAGATAGACCAGCAGAATTTTGGCGAATTTTTCACTACCGATGGCCGGAAAAAGATAGGCGTTGAGAATATTGTAGTCGGCGGACACCAATCCCCCGCTGACAACGCCGGCGAACAAGGCCAGTATAACATTCTTGGTAGTGAAACAGATCAGCAAAGTGATCATTGCCGGCAAAAGGGAATAAAATCCGAAATGTTCCAGTCCGTGATCCGCAGATAGCATAAGCCCGTGATACAAAGACAGCAGCAACAGGGCAGCGGGAAAAATCCACATGCTGGACTTGATCATATTCTGCATTTATAATCCCAATCCGGTTCCGGTAAAAACGATACCATCGAATATTGAAGCGCCAACGGGTATACCCGCAATTATTGCTTTTCGGCGTCTTCCATGATCACATCATAGGAATATCCCATGCCGAAATCTTTGTTGAGCACTATTTTGCCTTTGAAAACGGCAATATCACCGACATGAGCAAAATCGTCGGTAGTGATCGTGAGATCATGTTTGTCACCGGCGCCGGTACCGTCCTGCAGGTGAATCCAGTTTTTGCCCAGAATGGCCTGGTTGAATTTGGTAACTTTACCTTTAACGGTGATGGTTTTGCCTGCAAAGGATTTCGTATCGGAGAATAAAGTTTCCAGTGATGTCCCGCCTTTTACCGGCTCAATTTTAATATCCTCTTTTGCTTCCACTTTTTTATCTTTGCCGTGGGGATTGTTGATCGCCGGCGTCTGCGCCAGTTTTATCGGATCGCTGCCGATGGTGCCGACAAACAGAATATTTTCAAAAGTCCGGTTCAGGTCCTTGCTTTTGAAATCCGTCATGGGCATACCCTGACTGAAATACAGGGTTTCACCGACTTTGGCCTCCCGCTTCGGAACGGCGATCCACATATCTGTCCCGTTTTCATTCATCAGCAGGTAAGTGTAGGATGTTGCCTGCAGTACTTCTTTCACGACGCCTTTATGTGCGTAGGGCGCACCGGGTACCTGCGGGTGCTGGGCGAAAAGTGCGGTAATACTCATCAGAAAAGAGAAAAGTAAACTGAAAATTATATTAGAATATTTGTGCATGATACTTCCTTTGATAAATCGTTTCGGGATTTTACGGAAAAAAAATTACAATTTAAACAGCAGATGACAAACAACTTCCTGTAATCGGCCCGGTATCAGGCTTGAACCGGGCTTTGCCATGTGGCCGTCAGGCAGGAACGACGAGAGGTTTTTTGCTCATTGAACGCAGGAAGCGGAAATGGGCTGCGGTTGCGGCTCTCACCGACGGATAACTATTGTAGTTCATCGAAAACTCACGGCAGGTTTGTTCAACAATCCTGCTAATGTCCGGATAATGGATATGGCATACTTTCGAGAATAAATGGTGCTCCACCTGGAAATTGAGTCCGCCCAGATACCAGGTGGCGAATTTGTTCCCGCGGGCAAAATTGGCCGTGGTTTTTAACTGGTGCACAACCCATTCATTTTCCACCGTACGATCGTCTGCCTTTGGAGCGACGAATGTTACGTTTTCAACGGTGTGAGCCAGTTGGAAAACAACGGACAGGGTAATTCCGAGAACCAGATGTATGGCAATAAAACCCAGCAATACCTGCCACAACGGGTGAAAAAACAGCGGAAGAACAATCATATAGCCGAAATAAAATATTTTGGTCAGAAAAAACAGGGTAGCCGTCGACACTTTGGATTTTTTTAAGGCATATTGACCGATACGCCCGCTGAAGAATTTTTTGAAATCGCTGAAGGTCATCCACGAAAGACTTAACAGACTGTAAACCGGCAGGGCATACCAATGTTGAAAACGGTGCCACGGTTTCCAGGGTTGCTCGGGACTGAGCCGCAGCAAACCGTTGGTTTCAAGGTCCTCATCCATTCCGTCAATATTCGTGTAGGTATGGTGCATGATGTTGTGTTTTTGACGCCACAGTAAATTACTGCCGCCGATCAGGTCCAGGGTAAAACCCATAATGCGGTTCACGGTTTTGTTTTTTGAGTAGCTGCCGTGATTTCCGTCGTGCATGATGTTGAACCCCACCAGCACAAAACCCTGTGCCACCGCAAACGCGGTAATCAGCGCCATGAGGAATGAAGATGAAAAAAATACCAGCAACATATAGGAAACCGTCAACCACAGCAATATGATACCGGTTTTCAGAAACATGCGCAGGTTGCCGGTTTTGGGTATGTGTTTTTTGTTAAAATAGGCATCGACCCGCTCTTTTAATGTTTTGCTGAATGATCCACCGGCGGGAAAACTGATTTTAGACATTGAAATAAAACTCCTTTAAATCTGTTGAAATCTTATTGTACTCATAATGGGGAAAAGTCCGGAAATAGCAGGGTGTTTCATAAAAACGGGAAGCGTTCCAAGGTATTCATCAAAATGAATACAACAATTGCAGGTTTGAACGAAATCGGGTCGCTTAATATTTCGTAATTAAATCCGCAACCCGAATTTCAATTGACCCGGGCGGGAATGATCGGACCATTCTTTTTTGAAAGGCGGCAAATCCGTTAATTATTAACCGCCACCTTTTACCGCAGATCGAAACAGGCGTTTCCAGGGTTGTAATTATTGATCTTGCCAGCGGTTTTCCACCAGTGATTGTATAATTCGAAATCCGCGATGCCCGAACAACGGGTGTTCCTGTTGCGCCAGTTCGTCGGCCTGACGGACGGCAACCGCCGCCGTCGGCTCATCTTTTTCCTTCGACTCCGCCAGTACCCGCAGCGTAGTCTGGTAAACCGAATACTCCCAGTTTTCCGACAAATGCTGTTCGATCAGCGGATCGTGATTGATATAGCCGTATTGTTCGTTGGCACAGTTGACGATGCCCATGCGATTGGCCAGAAAATCAGGAACGTAAACAACGCCCTGTTCATGGATCAGTCGGCCATCGCGGACGGCGTCTTCCAGCTGGTTATTGGCCGCGCCGCAGACAATTTTCGCTTTAATGGTCGGAATGGTTCGCGGGTTCAGAATCGCCCCGGTGGCGCAGGGCGCCAGAATATCGCAGGGAGTACTCAAAAAAGATAAATCGTGGCGCTTGACGACCCGTGCTTCAAAATTTTGTTCGGCAAAATTTGCGCCGACGTTTTCCACCAATCTTGGATCGATATCGCAGGCGATTACCTTGCCGGCGCCTTTTTCGAAAAGGAACCCGATCAGCGGTTCGGCCACGTGACCCATTCCCTGCACGGCGATGGTTTTGCCTTCCAGCGTACCGGAGCCGGTAAATTTCAGCGCCGCTTCCATGCCCCGTACCACGCCGCGGGCCGTTGGTATGGAGGGATTCCCGCTGCCGCCCAGTTCCGGCGGGATGCAGGTGGTGAAGCGGGTCTTGCTGAAAATATGCGCCATGTCTTCCACGCTGGTTCCGACATCTTCGGCGGTCACGTAACAACCCTGCAGGGAAGTCATGAATTCTCCGTATTCCCGGTACAGTTCGGCTCGGATCTGCGGATTGTTTTTATCCACGGCAGGGTTGCGGGCCATCACGCCTTTGCCGCCGCCCCACCACAGACCGGCCAGCGCGTTTTTTCGTCCCATGCCTTTGGCCAGTCGCAGGCCGTCGCGAAAATAATCTTCCATCGAATCATAAGTCCAGTAACGCACGCCGCCGGCTGCCTGGCCGCGTCTGGTTCGGTGAATAAAGGCCCCCAGCAGCGTGTCATATTTACGGCTGAGCTGCACAAACAGCCCTTCGTGCTGCATGAAATCGCGTTTATCATCCGAAAAATAATCGGCAAGCACCTGCAATTGCGGGTGCGAAGGTATCAGCCGTCCGCTGTGCTCATCGAGCGCCAGATAGAAACGCCGGATATTTTCGGTTTTCAGAAACCCGATAAATCTTGCCGGAGAAAAGTGAAGCAAATCGGAACTGGTTTTCATTTTTATTTCCGCATTTTTAGGGTTTAAATTATCTATTCCGTGAATTCTTATAATTCATCAGCCCGGGGAATTCAGAGTAAAACAACTTTTTTGTCATGTCTCATGTCTTTTAACATAGTTTATACTGTTCACAGCGAAAACAAGAGTCATCGAAAGATTCAAATATTACTGCTGTTCAACAAAAATTAAACTAACCAGAAAATATACGAAAAATACTACATTCAATAAAAAGAGAAACAGCCCTTTTTTGTTTGAAAAGTCAAGTCCTAAATCTTGTGTACTTTACTTCCTAACCATCACTCCAGCAGTGTAACCGGAATGGAGCGTAGCGGAATGAAGGTTACACCGCTCGCGCCATCTCCAACCATCCTTCTTTTTTTCCGTCTTCAAATAAACTCATATCCAGATATTTATACCCCGTCTGCCATTGCTCCGACTGCTCCAT
>JAJRVZ010000310.1 GCA_024277055.1 Calditrichota bacterium | reverse complement strand
GTTCGAAAAGCCGGTTTTCCTTTACAACTGGGACCTGGCAATGCGACCGATGCGCTATCTGTTTCCCGGGGATGAGTGGGAAAAAATAACATCCAAATCGCGGGATGAACAGGAAAAGTGGTTCAACGATTACTGGAAGGCAAAGGATCCGACACCGGGTACGCCTCTGAATGAAATTCAACTGGTGTTTTATAACCGGGTTGATGATGCCAATCGAAAGTTTTCACTGCGTTTCAAGGATGGCTGGGAAACGGACCGGGGCCGTTCACTTATTCTTTTCGGCGAGCCGGATTCAATCGAAAGCCAGCCTTACCTGACCAATACCGCACCTTATGAAATCTGGTTTTACAAAGAACGCAACAAGAAACTGGTTTTTGTGGACCGCACCAAAAGTGACGAATACGAACTGGTTCGTGTTGAAGATATTAAGGAACCCTGAATTATGAATAAAATTCCCGTTGGTGTAATCGGTGTGGGGCACCTTGGCAAGTTACACGCCGGTCTTTATCGTGAAGTCGACCGGGCCGCATTACAGGGGGTTTACGATACGGATATGGAAAAATGTCGCCGTATTGCCGACGAACTGGGTACAAAGGCTTTCGCTTCCATTGATGAACTGCTTGAAATTTGCCGGGGTGTCAATATCGTTACACCGACATCCAGTCACCACGAAACTGCACTGAAGGCGATTGAGTACAAGTGTCATTTGTTTATCGAAAAACCGATCACCGCAACCAAAAAGGAAGCGGAAGAGATCATCCGATGTTGCAGGGAAAAAGACCTTCTTCTGCAAATCGGCCATATCGAACGTTTCAATCCTGCTGTTCTTGCCCTTTCCGACGTAAATATAGATCCTTTATTCATAGAATCACATCGTCTGGCGTCTTTCAACCCCAGGGGTACCGACGTCGCGGTAATTCTTGATCTGATGATCCATGATCTCGATTTGATTCTCACACTGGTTAAAAGCAGACCCGTTAAAATCGAAGCGAGTGGTGTAGGCGTTATCTCAAAAACAATCGATATTGCCAATGCACGTATCCAGTTTGCAAACGGATGTGTTGCCAATGTAACGGCGAGTCGTATTTCGAAAAGAAAAATGCGAAAAATGCGTATCTTTCAGAAAAATTCCTATATGTCGCTTGATTTTGCCGACGGTTATTCTGAAATATACTACATTCCTGAAGACGATCAGAAGGAATTCAAAGACGGAACGCTCGCCTTTTCCCTCGGGCAGATAGATTCCGGCGAGGAAAAGAAAGAGATAAAATACAACAAATTGCAGCGTGAAGGAATAAACCCGTTGCGCAACGAACTGGCTGCTTTTGTGGAAAGTATTGAAAAGGGAACCCCGCCAATAGTGAGTGGGGAAGACGGACTTGCCGCGCTGGAACTGGCGAATGCCGTACTGGAAAAGATACAGGAACATACGGAACTTGTTGCTGAAAAGGAGATAAATTGAATATCGGAGAACTGTTTTTTAAAATGCGGGGGTATACCCCGATACCATTCCTGCTGGCCGCGCTGGTTTTCGCCCAGCCACGAAAAGACCTGATAACCTTCGGTTTGATTTTGATCGTTTTCGGGGAATTAATGAGAATATGGGGGGTGGCCTATGCCGGCGGCGCCACCCGCACACGCGATGTCGGGGCGCCGCAACTGGTGACAAACGGTCCGTTCGCCTTTCTGAGAAATCCGCTTTATTTTGGTAATATGTTCATTTACGTCGGCGTGTCGATCATGACCGGGGCGTGGCTGCCGTACCTGATGTATCTGGTCATCTTCTTTTTCTCAATTCAGTATGCGTTTATCGTACGGCTGGAGGAAGGGAAATTATCCGATTTATTCGGTGATGAGTACATGAAATACAAGGAAGAAGTGCCGAGATTCTTTCCACGAATTTCACCGTACCCGTACAGGACGAAAATCAAACCGAATTTTGCCGGTGCGTTGAAAAGTGAGAAAACCACTTTCATTGCGATGGGGACTTTTATCGTTCTTTTCTTTTTAAGGATAAATATTTTTTGAAACATAAAAGAGGACGAAATGAGCAGAACTAAATATGATGTGGACAGGCTTTCAGAGATACTTGTCGGTTATGACCGCAAGGTACCTCTTTTAAACGGAGAAATGGTTCAGTATATTAATTTTGACAACGCAGCAAGCACGCCTACCCTGAAACCGGTGCTGGATACCATCGTGGAATTCATGGACTGGTACAGCAATATCCACCGTGGTACGGGTTTCAAATCGCAATTAAGCACACATTTTTTTGAAAAAAGCCGGGAAATTGTTGCCCGGTTTTTTAATATAAACACAAAGGATCATGTGATCATTTTTGGTAAAAACGCCACTGAAGCGATTAACAAACTTGCACGCCGGGTACCTTTGCCGGATGATTCCATCATCATGGTCACTAAAATGGAACATCATTCTAATGATCTGCCATGGCGATTCCGTAAGCCGGTTGTGCATATCGATGTCGACGGACAGGGACGACTCGACTGGGACGATTTTGAATTCAAACTGAATGCCAATAAGGGCAAAGTAGGTCTGGTTGCCATTACCGGTGCTTCAAACGTGACCGGATATATAAACGACATTCACCGGGTCGCGGAAATTGCCCACCGGAATGGGGCCAGGGTTATGGTCGATGCGGCACAACTGGCTCCCCATCGCAGTATCGATATCAAACCGGCCGGACATCCTCAGCACATAGATTTTCTGGCCTTTTCCGCCCATAAAATCTACGCTCCCTTCGGTCTGGGTGTTCTGATCGCCGATCGCGGCACTTTCAAGGAAGGAAACCCGGATATGGTCGGCGGCGGAACGGTGGACCTTGTTTCTGAAGACTATGCCTTCTGGACCGATGTACCTGAAAAGGAAGAAGCGGGTACTCCGAATATCGTTGGCGCCATTGCTCTTGGCAAGGCCCTGTCGGTAATAATGGATATTGGTATGGATGCCATTGCCGAACATGAGGCACGGCTGACGCGCTATGCGTTACACAAACTGAAAAAAATTCCGGGGGTTGTTTTCTACGGTTCCGTCGATGAGGATGATGTGCACAACCGGCTGGGAGTTATCTCTTTCAATTTGCAGGATAAACCGCATGGGCTGGGTGGGTCCATTCTAAATTACGAAGCGGGAATCGGTGTGCGGAACGGTTGTTTTTGCGCCCACCCCTATGTGAAATGTCTGCTGGGCGTTACCATGGACCAGAGCAAAGTGCTTGAAGCGGAAATTTTACAGCACGATCGCAGCCATATCCCCGGCGCCGTACGAATGAGTTTCGGCCTGTATAATAATGAGTCGGAAATCGATCGTTTTGCCTCGGCGCTGGAAAAGATTGCCCGGAATGAGATCGAGGGGGAATATGAATTGAATGCCGGCAGCGGCGAATATTTCCCCAAAAATGCCGGAATAGATTTTGATAATTACTTTCAGTTATAAACCCGGTGATGATGACGATCACGGGTAACCTTTCAACCATGCCTGCTTATTATCAGGATGCCTATCTTTCCGAACTGACAACCGCTATCCGTGAATTCCGCAAAGATGATCGGGGGATATGGTATGTTTTTGACGATACCATCTTTTATCCCCGGGGTGGCGGACAAAACTCAGACACAGGGTTCATTAACGGCTGCCGGGTATCTGATGTTCGGAAAACATCTGATAAAGTATGGCATTTGCTGGATAAGCAGATTGTCAACCCGGTGCAAATGCGGTTGGACTGGGAAAGCCGTTATGCAAATATGCAGCAGCATACCGGTCAGCATATCATTTCATCGGTGTGCGCTAAACAATTCGACTGGCAAACAGTTTCGGTTCACCTCGGGCGGACTGAAACCCTGATCGAGCTGGAATGCGGGACAATCGATGAAAACAGCCTGCAACAGGTCGAAAACTATTCAAACGAGTTGGTACGCTCGGCCGAACCGGTATCGGCAATTTTTGTTAAACGGGAAGAGTTACAGAAATATAATCTGCGTCGGGAAATAAAAGTAACCGATGAAATGGTTCGTTTGATTAGTATAGGGGAAGCGGATATTACCGGCTGTGGCGGTACTCATGTGAAAAACACCGCCGAAGTCGGGATTATTAAACTCATCGATTATGAAAAAATCAGAAATCATATCCGCTTGAAAGCGCTGGTCGGAAATGCCGCCTACCGATATTTTGAAGCCCTGCACCGGCAGGTACAGTCAGCGATACGCAGCCTGTCCTGCGGGATCGAAGATATCGCCGACAATATTTCTTCTCTGTTAGAAGAGCAGAAAAGCCTGAAGCGGCAATTAAAAGACATAAAGACCCGATGGCTGAACTTATTATCGGAAAATTTGCAGGCTGATGCCGATCGCATCGTAATTCTGACGGACAGAATGGAAACAGCGGATGCAATCCAGCTGTCTGCTCACTGGGTAAAAACAAAACAGCGTCCCTGTTTCCTGATATTTCCCGGAGAGAAACAGAACCAGTTTGTGTTTCGGCTGCCGGAAAAAGATCAGCGGGACTTGCGTGAAGTGTTGAAAAAACTTTCGGAAGAGTTTTCTTTCCGCGGGGGCGGTGACAAAAAGTTGGTACAGGGCATTATCGGCAGCAGGGAACCGGATGAAGCATTTCGGCGAAACATATCGGATTTATTGCAGAAGCAGGGGTTTTAAAATATGAATACAATAAAGGGTCTGGTCCTCATAAGCCGTTTTGATTTTATTGAAGGAAAGTATGGCAGCGAAGTTTACCGGGCCTTCCTGGATAAAATCAGTACCGAGGAAGAAAACTATAAACGACAACCGGTCGTCGGCGCCAACAATTACCCCGAAGCAACACTGAGCAGGATTGATGAATTAATGCTCAGGGAGTTTTTTAACGGGGAAGTGATAAACTTCAGGCAGGTTGGAGAATGGAATGCCAATTCTTTTATGCACAGTTTTTTTAACCTGTATGTGGAAACCAGGCAACCCGGTGAATTTTTAAAACAGCATCAGCGTTTAAGGCAATATCTGATCGGTTCCGGCAAGATGACCGTTAGTGAAAACACCGTTTCGAAAACATTGAGCATTTATATTGATTACGGTCAGGAAATCCCACGCAGTGTATGTCTGAGCGAACAGGGATTTATCTGCCGGGGTATGGAAATGTGTGGCGCAAAAAATCTTAAGATCAACGAAAAAGAATGTGCCGGCCTGAAACCGGGCTTCGAGTGTATTTATGAAATATCCTACGAGATGTAAATGGAAAAAGACGTTGTCGTAGTCATCGCGGACATCCGGGGATCAAGGAAGATGGACAGCAATGCCCGCTACGAAGGGCAGCTTTACCTGAAATCTACTATTGTCCAGGTGAATGAAAACTACGGTCGGGCAATCGTTGCCCCGTTCATGATCACCCGCGGCGACGAATTTCAGGGTTGTGTGAAAGATTTACGTACCGCCTTTGAAATCGTACTCGAACTGGAACGACTTCTGTTTCCATTGAAACTGCGTTACGGGATCGGACGCGGGGAGATTCAGCGCATGGGCAGTAACATAACCATCGAAATGGACGGCCCGGCATTTCATCGTGCAAGCGAGTCGCTGCAGGTGGCAAAAAAACGTAAATACGGGATTGTGGTTTCATCGGACGATAAAGCTTCGGACATGCTGCTTAACAACATTTTCCTGCTGATGGGGGCAATAAAAAGCCGCTGGAACAAAATCAATTTCGGTCGCTACTGGAAATACAAGGAATTGGGCACCTACGAAAGAGTAGCGTTGCAGGAAAAGGTTTCTGCTCAGGCTATCTGGGATTCCATGCAGAATATGCGGGTTTCCGAAGTATTGCAGGCCGAGCAAAATCTTTTCGAGTATTTTGATGTTTATTCCTGTTCTTCAGATAAATTGGCGGAATAAACATATTATTCCCCGATAATTTTCACAAGCACGCGTTTGCGCCGCCTTCCATCAAACTCCGCATAAAAAATCTGTTCCCAGGGACCAAAATCCAGTTTTCCATCCGTGACGGCGACCAGCACTTCCCGCCCCATGATCTGCCGCTTTAAATGGGCGTCGCCGTTGTCCTCGCCGGTACGGTTGTGGCGATAGTGACTTATCGGTTCATGGGGCGCCAGTTTTTCCAGCCAGTCGTCATAATCCGCAATCAAACCCTGTTCGTTGTCGTTAATATAAACCGATGCGGTAATGTGCATTGCGTTAACCAGGCATAATCCTTCATGGATACCGCTCTCCTGCAGACATTGTTCGACTTCCCGGGTAATGTTGATGTATTCCCTGCGATTGGAGGTGTTGAACCACAATTCCTTGCGAAATGATTTCATAGGGTATTCTCCCGATATTATAAATTCTCAGCACTTTTCTTCAGGGCGGCGGAGCGCTCAAAGAATTCATCCAGGTTCATTTTCTTAAGAAAAATAAGTCCGCGTGTGGAACGTGTCCGCGAGTCGGGACTTTCGTAGAAAAAGGGTCGACCCAGAACCGTTTTCATCATCTGGTATTGCTCTACCTGCACCTTTTGCGCCAGATCGGCGAAAGGACCGTCGTATTCATAGCTGGGGAAGGAGGCCGCCGCCTGCGAGCCGAAACAGTTCATGAACGCATTATTCATGATGGCAAAGGTGTTCAGGGTTACCGGTATGAATGCGTTGGCGTCCGACGGATGGAAGCGGAACCACACATTGCGGTAACCCCAGACTTCGATCTCAGCGGATTTGTTTTCACGGGTGTATATTTGCAACGCTTCGGTAACTGCCTGCAGAACCTTGTAATGGGTGTCGGGGCCGCTGCTTTCCGGGTCAAGCGCCACGGTGATTACATCGGGCCGGATTCGCTTCAGGTTTTCCAGAACCGGCAGCACATCCCGATTAATCTCCGGTTCTTCGGTAAAAATATCGCCTTTGTAAAAACCCAGCCTGGAATGGATAACCGAATCGCAGCTGAAACCGAAGTATCCCCACAAAAGATCGGCTTCCCATTCCCGCGTCATACCTTTCAGCTGCTGGATGTAGGGCAAATCTTTTTTTCCGGGATACTGGGTTTTGAAGTAATTCAGTAATTCGTCAATCCGGTCGTTCAGATTGTCAAAACTGTCTTCTTCAAAAATTTCGATAAGATTTCGCAACAATCTTCTGGCCGCGGCGTCATCCTGCATATGCCGGTTCAGGGCTGCAACTCCGTCGAGGAACAGCAGCACATCCTGATTGCGGGCCTGACGATTGGAGGGGTCAAAATAATTCTCACCGGCCAGTTCCAGAAATTCGCGGCCGCCGATATGGGATTTCGAAGCTTTCAACAGGCGGTACATATATTTGTTGGTTACAGCCGTAAAGCCGCTGGTCAGATAATTGAAATGGTGTACATTGCTCGGTTCCCGGATCAGACGAATCAGGTATGGCAGGTAACCCAGCATAATATCGTCATGATGGGGCGCCGTGTGCAGAAACGTGTGATTTTTGGGAATTTCAAGTGTGCCGGTAAATCGTCTTTGAAGATCCTCCTCTATTTCCTGCAGGCGTTTCGGCATTTTGCTTTTATAATTCTGATAAACCACTTTACTGCTGCGTATGCTGTTAAAATCTTCTGCGGTAAGTTCCGTCAGTTTTTTCCGTTTGTCGAGTGCCAGATCGATGATGATCTGTATTTCATCCGACGGGGATATCTTATCCGCGTTTTTAACCTCAAGATAACGTCGTTCGGAAAGTAGTTTCGCCGCACCTTTTGTAAGGTAGAACGCGGCATGGGGTAAATCCTGCAAAACGGTTGCCGGATACTTGTTACTCTTTTCCATCTGAACGGCTTCTTTAACGATCGCAGCCTTGGCCTCTCCCGAGGCAATGATTATAGCGGTAGTATTTTTATTATGGGCTATGGTCTGCAAACCGATGGTGATTACCAGCCGGTTTCGGGAAATTTCAATTCCGCCGAGATCCGTCGCTGCTGCTGCCTGCGTTTCGTAGTTGGTCGGTGTCAGCCGTGTGGTGGAAAAGTGATCACTGCCTTTTACATTAAAACCGATGTGCCCATCGGGTCCGATGCCCCCCAGAAAAAAGCCAATACCACCCAGGGCACGGATTTTCTGCTCATAATCGGTACAAAACTGATCGACCGCTTCGAGAACCTTTTTTTGTTTAATCTCAAGCGTTGTTTTCGGCTACTTGGTTCGCAGACTCAGGTCAACGGTGTTATCCGGCCAAATCGTTTCCAGCGTTTCATCTTCGGGAATACCGATTTCATTGGGATTGATAAGCAGCGCTTTCTTGGGGTCCAGCCCGAAACCCTTTATATAGAATTTTTTAACATAGTAGTAAAAACTGTTATGCTGCTGTGTATTGATTGGATAAAATTCATCGATCTGAATGAAATGAAACGAATCCATCTTCGGTTTTTTTCCCGGTTCAACACCGAAGGAAGCCAGCAGCTCCTGCGTACCGGGCTCGGACCATGATTTGAGCAAATATGAAACCCATTTTATGAAATGTTCCGGCGTTTTACCGGTCGGCAGGGAAATGGTCCAGCCTTCATTTTGCTGCGCCCATTCGAGAAAACGCATGGCCGTCAGCTTCCCCAGATCGGGAAAGTTTTCAACAATTATTACATTTGTTTTTTCCGTCGGTTCATATCTTAATTGCTGACCGGACCTTTCGACGGCTTTTTGTTCTACAAGGGATAAGTGACCGCTCCCCGTTGACTCACTCATTATCTTCTCCATTGAATTAGTTCAATTACTAAACAAACCAAAATTACAAAATTCCAAATTAAAATAATATTAATTTTTTTATTGAATATATTTTCGTTAATTTTCAGTTTTTATCAAAATACAGTCCATGAAGAGATTACGTTCGTCCACCCGATCCGAGATACAAAAATACTGGAATCCGATATTTTCAGCCGGATTCTTATCATTACTGATCCTTTCTGCAGGAGGATATTATTTTTATCCCGATTTGCATGAATGGCTGTGGTATTTCTATTATATGACGATCTCCAATTCATTCATAGCAATTCCGCATGAACCGGTAGTAATGTATTTCGGAAGAGTCCGTGGCGCCTTGTTGCCGGCTGTCTGGGCCGTTTTTCCCACGCTGATTGGCTGTTATCTGGACTATGCCGTTCTGGCGCCGTTAATGACCACACCATGGGCGGAAAAACTGAAACGGAAACCCGTTTCACAAAAAGTGATCGGTTATTTCGCTACGGCCCCGTTTATTACTCTGGCAGTTGTCGCCGCGACGCCCATCCCGTTTTATCCGGTTAGAATACTCAGTGTAGCCTCTGATTATTCGGTTTTTCGGTATATGGGAGCGGTACTGGCCGGTCGTTTTCCACGATATGTTTTAATCGCCGCCGGCGGTTATTACCTGCAAATTTCGAATAGTTACCTTATTGTATTTTTAATTATATTACTGACATGGTATACGAGCGTATTGATCCATAATACGAAATTACGCAAACAGAGAGGGAATTCCAATGTATCCTGAATTGATTAAAATCGGACCGGTTACCATATATTCGTTCGGCCTGATGGCTGCGCTCGGTTTCTTTATTTCCGGGCTTCTGCTGGAAAAAGAGCTGGTACGGATCGGACGCGAAAAGGAACTCGCCGGTTCGATTATTATCGCCGCTTTAATCGGCGGAATCGTCGGTTCGAAAATCTATTATCTTTTGCAGTATCCGGAATTACTGAAAGAAGATTTCTTCGGGAATGTTTTCAGCGGTGCCGGCCTGGTGTGGTATGGCGGACTTATCGGCGGTACACTTTCGGTTACCTGGTACATCCGCCGTAAAAATCTGCCGTTCCTGCTGGTGGCCGACCTGATGGCGCCGTTGCTGCTGTTCGGGCAGGGCATGGGACGCATCGGGTGTTTCCTCGCAGGAGATGGTGATTACGGTCCGCCGGCCGACGTTCCATGGGCGATGTCCTTTCCGAACGGCGTCGTCCCGACCAATCAGGCGGTACATCCGACACCATTGTACGATACCTTACTGCTTTTTTCCCTTTTCGCCTTACTCTGGTCGCTGAGAAAGAAAAACTACAGACGGGGCACCTTATTCGGATTGTTCGGAATACTAATGGGGGTGGAAAGGTTTTTTACGGAATTCTGGCGAACCGATCCGAAATATATTTTTGGGTTCTTATCGGAGGCGCAGTTTATCAGCATATTTTTATTCATCTCCGGTGCCGCTCTGATCTATTATGTTAATTTTATGAAAAAGGATTCAGAATGAAAAAGAGAGTATTAATTTATCTTACTGTTCTGCTGACCGGTTTTAGTTTCGGGGCGATTAATTATCAACTGATTGTGGAAAAACCGCATCGAAACTACTATAAAATACGTATCGAAACCGAAGTGACGGATAAAGGCGGCGCTGATTTTTCCATGCCGGCCTGGTCGCCCGGCGGGTATCATATAGAAAACTGGTCGAAAAATGTAGTCGGTTTCTCGGCAAGAAGTATCGACGGTCAGGAGTTGCCCAGCCGTAAAACAGATAAACAGACCTGGCACATTAAAGCCGGAAAAGGCACAAAGGTTATTGTCGAATACAGGGTATACGCCTGGTCGCTGGGGAATCCCTATTATGCCCATCTGGAAAAAGATTTCGGCTATTTTAACGGCTCGCTGGTATTCATGTATTACAAAGGCCGGAAGACAGAACCGGTCCGCCTGAAAATTGTTGTTCCGGAGGGATGGCAGGTGCATTCAGCCATGCCGGTTCAAATATCAAACAGCGAATTTGAAGCGCCGGATTACGATACCTTTATTGATTCGCCTGCTTTTCTGGGAAATTTATCGAAATTTTCTTTCGAGGCCGGTGGTAAACTGCATCACTTTGTAATGAATGCCGGATTTGATTACAATCAACAGCAAATAACAAAAGATCTAGCCCGGATGATCGAGTGGTACAGAAAAATGATGGGAGAATTGCCCTATGAGGAATATACTTTTTTTGTTCGTGTATCCGATCCGGGGCGGGGCGGTATCGAGCATTTGTATTCGAATGTGTCCTGTGTAAAACCTGCCGCACTTTCCGGCGATTTGAGCAGTCGTGCCTATTTCGGAGGTCTGCTTATGCTGGAATCTCACGAGTATTTTCACCTGTTCAACGTCAAACGCATTCGTCCCACCGGTTTGGGACCGTTCGATTACACGAAGGAAGTATACACCCCGATGCTGTGGGTAAGTGAAGGTTTTACATCCTACTACACCCATCGCCCGTTGAGCAGGGCCGGTATAATTAATGAAAAAGATGTATTTCGCAGCTGGTCGCGCTATGTCAACAGCCTGTATGATAATTCGGCATTGTATTTAAAACCCTTGTCGCAGTACAGTTTTGACGCCTGGCTTAAAAGTGATATTCCCGACTACACTTTCCGGGTATATTACGTGAAAGGGGCCATGGTTGCCATGTTGCTGGATATCGACATGCGACTGAAATCGAATCACAAAAAAACAATGGACGGATTTTTTAAATATTTGTACGAATTCAACTACAAATCCGGTCACACTTTTGATATGCAGACCTTTCAGGATATGTTGTATGCATATTCGCAAATCGATTACAGTGAGTTCTTCCGTAAATACATCAATGGTACCGAGCCGTTGCCCCTCACCGATTATCTCGCCAAAGCGGGACTGGAACTTTCCGCTGAAAAAGAACTGCCGTTTATCGGTTTGAAACTCGATCTGGAATCAACACCCTACTTAAAAGTCATTTATGTGTATCCGGACAGTCCGGCAGATTTACTGGAAATCGGTCGCGGTGATGAAATCGTTTCTCTTAACGGCAAGGCCGTGAACGGTGATAACTGGGGAAATCTTGCAGCAAAGCTGAATATAAATGATACCATTGAACTTCAGTGGTTTCACAATGATCGTTTGAACAAAGGACAGGCAACGATTAACAAAAAACGAAAATCATTGTTCAAAATAAAAGAAGCGGACGAACAGACAGAGCAACAGGCTGAATTTCTTAAAAAATGGTTGTCAGCGGAATCGTATTGAATAAACCCGAATTTGTTTTGTATACATTACTTTGAAACGGTCTTTTTACATGGATGAAGATCAGAAAGCTATTCAGGAATGTCAGCGGGGTCAAAAGGAGAGCTACCGGTTCCTGGTTGAGAAATATAAGATACGTGCCTTTCATGCAGCCTTGCTTCTGACCGGCAACAGGGAAGAGGCACTGGACCTTTCCCAGGAGGCTTTCTACCGCGCATACAGGGCGATCGGCAGTTTTGAAGCCGGTAAAAGCTTTTACACATGGTTTTACCGCATTCTGAAGAACCTGTGCATCAACCATTTTCACCGTCGAAAAAAGCGCAGTGTAAGTTTTTCCGATGCGGAGGAATCCCGTGGACAGCAATTGTATGTTTCCGACGCTGCCAGACCGGATGAAATATTCGAACAAAATGAAATGCGGGATGCGGTCTGGGAAGCGATTAACAAACTGAAGGAATCCGACCGTGAAATACTGATTTTAAAGGAATTCAATGAAATGTCCTATAAGGAAATTGCGGAGACCCTGGATATTCCGATCGGAAGTGTAATGTCCCGACTGTATTATGCCCGTCAGAAACTGGCCCGCCTGCTGCTGGAGGAAAGGGTATGAGTATCTCCTGCGAAGATATGGGCATCAGGGTTATGGCGCTGACGGACGGTGAGCTTGGCGTTGAGGAGGTACGGGAAGTAAAAGGGCATATCGAAACCTGTGAGCACTGCAAAGACAAATACCAGTCGCTGACACAATTGAAAAACATTCTCGGAGAGATGGAGATGAAAAAGCTACCTGAAATGTACTGGGATGAATACTGGACCCATATTTACAACCGCATGGAGCGTGGCATAGCATGGATCCTGTTTTCGCTTGGCAGTATAATAATAGGTATTTTTGTTTTCTGGCAAATGATCAGCGGATTGCTGGAGGACAAAGTCATGCATCCGCTGATGAAAGCGGGAATTTTCCTGTTACTGGCGGGGACCGTGATCCTGATTGTATCTGTCGTCAGAGAAAAATTCATGATTAAAAAGGTTGATAAATACCGGGAGGTTGAGCGATGATCATGGTTACCAACGATTCCATTCAGGGAAGAGAGATTGTCGAAACCCTGGGTCTTGTGAAAGGCAATACCATCCGCGCAAGAAATATTGGTCGGGATATTATCGCTTTTTTTAAAAACCTTGTGGGCGGCGAAATTGAAGAATACACGAAATTACTTGCTCAGTCCAGGGAACAGGCGGTTGACAGG
>JAJRVZ010000309.1 GCA_024277055.1 Calditrichota bacterium | reverse complement strand
TTATAATTTTCCGACCCATTCGGCCAGTTTTGAAAGCTGCGGTTCAACTATATTCGGAAAACCGGGCATTTTTCCCCGGCCTTTCACGATGCGTTCTTTTATATACTCAACCTGAAGATTTCGGCCGCGCAAAACCGGGTTTGATGCAAAACCTTCACCAAAAGCTCCGTGACAGCGGGCGCAGTTATCGCGGTATAAATTCAACACCTGCTGCTGTTCCTTTGCCTGCGGATTTTCTTTTATTGCCACCGGCGGTTGGGTATTATACTGGTACCAGACCAGAATAATCGTTGCCGCGGCCATAAAACTCCAGAAAAAAACCAGTGGTTTATTTTGTTCGTTCATTTATGCTCCATTTGAAATCCATTTACTTCCTAATCTTACGAATTTAATCCGTTTCTTACAATGACTGCCTCTTCAATACCATTATTTTCAGGATGAATGGAATTGATCAAGACAGGCGGGTAATATTATTTCAATAAATTCAGACGCGAAACGCAGTGACATCTCACTGCCCCGCATCAAATCCTGTTTCCGCATTGACAGACATATGTTTCTCCCTCAACCGCAACCCCTTTCGGCAGGGATGCCGGGTTGAAAGCACGGGTGAATACCCAAACTGAAAAAAATGTTATTCCTGCATTTCCCGCAGATCGTTCAGCACTTCAGCGGTATGCACTTTCACTTTGACCTTAGGATAAACTTTTGCCACTGTTCCCCGGGGATCGATGATAAAAGTGGAACGCACGATGCCCATATATTTACGGCCATACATGGATTTTTCCTGCCAGACGCCGAAATCCCCGCACAGTTTCCCTTCTTCATCGCTGAGCAGCGGAAACGGTAATTCATATTTTGTAGCAAACTTTTCATGGCGGGCGACACTGTCTCTGCTTACACCGAAGACAACCGCATCGGCTGCTTCGAATTTTGGAAACTCATCGCGAAAATTACAGGCTTCGGTGGTACAGCCGGGGGTCAGGTCTTTGGGATAAAAATACAGCACTACCCATTTACCCCTGTAATCCGATAATTTGTGCACTTTGCCGTTCTGATCCATTAATTCAAAATCCGGCGCTTTACTGCCTTCTTTCAGCATATTTTATTCCTCTGTTTTTATTCGATATTTTCATCTATCCCGGAAATCGCCAGCGGCTGAACAGCTCCGTTGTCCGCGGTTATCATGCGCCTGTGGTAATTGATCTGTCCGATATGGTAAGCCAGATGCGAACAGAGATGCATCAGAAAAAGCCCGGTACTGAATTGTTTGCCCCCGACCTTTTCCGGAAACGGATAATCGAGAACTTCGTCCGTCAGGTCATTCAGGGTATTGTTCACCACCCGCAACGTTTTTTCGGTTTCCGTCTTCAACTCTTTCCGGGAAACATCCCGGACACAGAACTCATTATCGCGATCACGAACATAACCGCTCTGTCCCAGACGGGCACCGATGTAGTGCCGGAGATTGCCGCAGATGTGCAGGATCAGCGTACCGGCCGGATTGCGGATGCCGTCGGCGGTCTGCCACAGATCAGCTTCGTCGGGATACTGATCGATTTCCGTTGATAGTGAATTCAGTTCACGGTTGATCAGTTTTCGGATATTGTTTACAGCATTCATAAGATTCCATTACGATAAAAGTCGTTAATTTAATCCCGCATTTTATTCATTATCCTTCGCGCGTGGCGGCGCCGGAATCAGCCGTGTCGTCATTTCGGTTTCCCCGCGGCGGAAAACTACCTCCACAGCCTTTCCCGGTTTGCATTTCTGCATGGCGTACATAAAATCGTATATATCACCGATATCGCTGCCGGCGAAACGGATTATCAGATCACCGCTTTTCAATCCTGCAGATTCAGCGGGACTCCCTTCGCTGACGCCGGCTAATTTATAACCGTTTCCCGAATCTGTAAAGTCCGGAACCGTTCCGATGAACACATTGCTTCGCCTGCCGCCCCCGCGCGCTTTTTGTTTCTTCGTTTTGGCTTTTGTGAACTGCGGAGGCAGCAATCGCTCATCAATTCCGCGAATCGTACGGCTGACAAACTGCAGCAGGCGCGCTTCGTCTTCGGCATTTATTTTTTGCCAGTCATCCGACGGCCGGTGATAATCGCTGTGGGTTCCGGTAAAGAAAAAAAGCACGGGAATGTCTTTTCCGTAAAAAGGCGAATGATCGCTGGGTCCGTAACCCTCGGCATTGAATTTCAGGCGAAAACCGAAATCTTTGTTGATCCGGTTTACCAGCGGTTCCCAGCGCCCGGAGCTGCCCATGCCGTACAGTACCACCCGTTTATCTTTCATGCGGCCGATCATATCCATATTGATCATTGTGATTATTTTGTCCGCATCAATCGTCGGGTGTTTTGTAAACCATGTGGAACCGAGCACGCCCAGTTCTTCCGCCGTGAATGCGGCGAATAACAGGCTGCGGTTGCTTCGGTTGGCCGGCTCGGAAAAGTATTCCGCCAGTTCCAGCAGGCCGGCGGTTCCGGAGGCGTTATCATCCGCACCGTTATGCGGTTCTCCCGGTTTATCCGCCATCGAACCGGCGCCGCCCAGGCCAAGATGGTCGTAGTGGGCACCAATTACTATATATTCGTTTTTCAACCGCGGATGCTTTCCGGGCAAAACGGCAAGTACATTGTCGGTTGATTTTGTTACAGCCTTCAAATCGGTTTTCAGATTAACCGTGCTGGTTTTCCAGTTTACGCTCTGTGGATTTTTACGGGCGGAAAGATTCTGCTGAACCTCTTTCATATTCATGCCGTTGGCGGCAAACAATTCTTGCGCAACCGACCTTGAAAGACTTATGACCGGGATACCCGCATCGGATGAATTATTATCATAGTGCAGTGCAATGATATCGCCGCGATCACTGTCCAGCGGACCGGTAATGATCACCGCAGCCACCGCGCCGTGTTCGCGTGCGTTGATGGCTTTAAAACGCAGGGAAGCCAGAGACGACAGGCGTGCCTCGGAGGAATCCCACGCCGGTGTATAACGGAACATCACTGCCACCCGTCCGCTGACATCGATATCCTGATAGTCGTTGTAGTAGTCCTCCTCGGTAAGACCGTATCCCACAAAACTCAGCCCGGCGCTTATTTCACCGGCGGCCGAAAATGCAAGCGGGTTAAAATCCGTTCCCGGCTGCAATTGTTTTTCCGTTCCGTTCAATTGAATTGTAAGGCGGTTCTCCGGGCCGGCCTGCATATCCAGTATCACATCCAGCGATTGAAACCAGGAATTATTATCCCCGGCCGGTTCGAGACCCAGCCGTTGGAATTCGGAAGCAATATATTTTGCCGCCGTTTCGGCCTGCACTGTTCCGGCACGGCGACCCTGCAGCCGGTCCGACGCCAGAAATCGTATATGCGCAATCACTTCATCAGCGGTGATTTCCGGAATATTTTGCGCCAGCAGAAATACCGGCGCCAATAAAATCAATACTTTTTTCAGCATAATCAGTTACCCTTTATCCATGATTGAAAAATTTCTTTTTGCAGAACACCGGCGGAATCAAGTTCTTTTAATTTGTATGCCTTTAAAGGAGATGGTTTCAATTGTATACCAAGATTCATTCTTTGACCGTCGCGCAGAATATTTGCAACCACGGTTTGCCCGTTTTGGAAAGTTTTCATCAAATCATCCATTTTGCCGGCCGTAACTTTTTTGCCGTCAATTGCGATCAATTCATCATTTTTCCGCAAACCGCCCTTTTCTCCCGCACCGTCCTTCAAAACCGCCGATATTTTTGCGGGATTACTGTCTTTTACGAATTTTACTCCAAGGGATGGTTCGTCATTTTCCTCTGCGGTCAGGACCAACCCCCCTTTGTTTAAATATTTATTGTAATCCACCGGCAACGGCCTTAGTACCAGCTCTTCAAATACCGGTTGCAGCGACGTACCGCAAATCTCTTCGGCGGCCCTGAAGAAATCATCCTGGCGGTACCCCCTGCCGGGCATATAGTACCCTTCCGCCGGCTGTTTGTAGAACCGTTCGTACATCAGTTTCATTACATCGTCCAGCGACTTGCGGTTGGCGGTTCGTGAACGAATCTCGAAATCAAGAAGCATGGCGACTATTTCACCTTTACGGTAATACGAATAATAAGTTTGCCATAAATTATTTTCTTCGAAAGTCGGGGGCGTGGCCAGAAAAAACCAGGTCAGCCAGCTGACCTCGTCCAGCGAACGCAATGTCCTTGCGGCATTGTTTTCATGACGGGAAAATTGTTTGCCTGTTTCTTTCAGCAGCATTTCCTTTGAATAAAGGCCCGAGCGGACCAGCGAAACATAAGCGTAATAGGAGGTGAAGCCCTCGGCAATCCATAGTTCATGCGTTTGCGCTTCGCGGCTGTAATCAAAAGGCCCCAGCCCTGCCGGGCGCAGGCGCTTCACATTCCAGAGATGAAAAAACTCGTGTGCCGTCAGCCACATCAGGTTGTCGTAATCGTCGTCGCCGGTGGCATCGGTTTGCATGGTTTGCGGCGTGATGTGTAAAAGTATTCTCGTGCTGTTGCGATGTTCCATCCCATCGGTATGTTTTAACGAATCGTTCAGATGAAAGAAAAAGGTGTAATGTTCGTAGGGAATTTCACCTCCAAAAACATCGGCTTCTTTCAGGATCAGTTTTTTGGTATCAGCAATGAACCGGTTCAACTTTTCCTGCGGGAAGGAATCGTGCAGAATCATTCGATGCGGTATCTCCCGCAAACTGAAACGGGCAATTTTAAATTTTCCGATTTCCATCGGAGCATCGATCAGTTCGTCGTAATTATCCGCAGTGTAACTGAAGCCCGGTTCCGGGGACAGGGCCGATACGACCTGCCAGTCCGGCCGGGTCCGTACGCTGATTTTCACCGGCAAATCTTTATGCCCGACAACATACATCAATAAACCGGGGAAATTGAAAGAACCGCCTTTTTCATCCAGTTTACTGAACGTACCGTTTATCGTGTTGGCATAAATTAAATATGAAACGGAAAAGTTGGTTTCTCCTCTGGTTTCAAGCTGCCAGGTTTGCTTATCCGCCCGCAGAACTTTCATGGGTTCACCGGCTGAATCCGTTGCCGAAAACTGCTGAACATATTTGGCAAAATCGTAGATTACATAACGTCCCGGCGACCAGGCCGGCAGGGCAAAACCGATTTTCGGCTCATGCCAGTTCGTTACTTTTATTTCTACTTTCAGCAGATGTTTTTCGAAGTGCTCGGTGGATATTGAGTATTCGATGGATTGTGCCTGTATCAACACAGGCATTAATGCGATCAGTAACCATTTCATGTGTATCTCCCGGATTATTCTGGATCGGACTTGAACTTGATATAAATATCCGATAAAATCAAATTAAAACGCGACTTAATCACACTTACGGTCATCCGTTTCCGATCCTCATGAAAGGATATATTAATGCAAAAGGAACAACTATTCCGCGAAAAACTGAATGAAATGTTACGGGCATACCGCGTTTCCTGCGTACTGCTTTCAGCGTTCGAACTGGGCATATTCGAAATTCTGTCCAAATCGGACATGACCACCGAAAAACTTTCCGCCGAGCTGAATATTCCGGTTCGCAGTCTGAATATGCTGCTTGGCGCTCTGGCCGCTCTGAACCTGATCAAATTACAAAACGACCACTGGCGCTTTACCGAACAGGCGCGGCCATACACAGACCCCGGTTCACCGGAATATCTTGGCGGTTTGATGCGCCACGAACTGCGCCTGCAAAAGCGGTGGATGCAATTGACGGAAAGTGTGCGCAGCGGTTTGCCGGCAAAAAAAGAACCGGAGAAACCCCAACCGGGTCAGGCAACTGCGTTCATCAATGCCATGGCCGATATCGGACGCTATTCGGCGCAAACGCTGATCGAAACCCTTCCCTTCCGCGGCAACGAACGCCTGCTAGACCTGGGCGGCGGACCGGGCCAGTACATCGCCCGGCTGGCGGAACAGTTTCCTGAAATGCAGGTCACCCTGTTTGATCAGGCGGAAACCATTGAAACTGCCGGAGCCGCCCTGGCAAATCATCCCAACCTGAAGAATATGCACTTTATCGCCGGCGATATTTTTAGAGACCCCTATGGTGAAAACTACGACATCATTCTGATCTCGAATGTCATGCATATTTTCAGCAGGGAACAAAATATTCAAATTCTGAAAAAATGCCGGCGGGCACTCAAGAACGGCGCAAAAATTTACATTAAAGATTTTCTATTGAACGACGACCGGCAGGGTCCCCTGTCCGGAACTCTGTTCTCATTGCACATGCTGCTCTCCACCGAAGGCGGCAGTTGTTACAGCAAAAAGGAATATCGCGACATGTTGCGTTCAGCCGGATTCACCGCGGGTAAAACGTATACTTTTTCGGAGAAATCCATTATTATTGAGGGAATAAAAAACGATTAAGGCGTACAACCGCACTCCGCACCCCGCGCCTTTTCAAAGTACTCCCGACCTTCCCGGAAGGAAAGGCAGGCAATGATCAGCGACCCGGCCGCATCGATTCCGCCGATTCCGGTCATTTCGTAAAACAGGCTGGCGATCAGTAAAACATACGATAGCTGCAGACAGGTACGTGTACATTTAGCGTCGGCCACTATTGCAGCCGAATTCAGAGCAAACCCGGTTTTCAGTTTGGCTTTCATCAACCACCACATGGTCGCTATGGATATGACCGAAATCACCACCCCCCGGAAAGTTGTTTCCGGCTGGTGATCCTGTACCAGGCTGATAACTGCCCCGGATATTAAACCTGCAGTCAGGATATAAAACGCCGTACCTGTGACGCGCAGGGCTGTTCTTTCGAAGGCATCCACCTGCCGACCCTCATTATTCTGCATTCGCATCAGCATATGGAATATGCCTATCCCTGAAATCACTTCGACGAAGGAATCGACCCCAAACCCGAACAGGGTCAGTGTTTCATCACTGTAACCAAAGTAAACGGATACCATGCCCTCAAGTATATTATAGGAGATCGTAATCAACGCCAGAAGCAGGGCCCGTTTTTGCCACCTGCCTGAGTCCCCGGCGGGGAGTTCAACGGGGGCTGCGGGATTCATTCCGCCTGTCCGAAATGCATTTTGATTATCTCCAGAGAAAGTACGGATTCCCTGATTAACAGGATGGTTGCGCTGATGAGTGCGATGATGCCCGGAAAGGTAAGCGCCACAACCATTTGAAAGGAAAATTCCGGCCAGCGGCTGGTTACGCCCCCGGCAAGCCCGGCCAGCGAAAACAGTGCAGCAGACAGGTAAAGCGCCACCAGAGCATTACGGAAAAGTCGGGCACGCTTCAACAGTTTTGCGCTTTCCTTAACATGATCGGCATGGTCGCCGCTACCCAGATGATGAATTTCGTTATGGATTTGTGCGAAACGTGTGGAAGTGGATAATATAAGCAGGGCCGCTCCCGGCAGCAGCAGCAGGGGGCTTAACCAGAAGGTAATCTGATCCATTGGTTCGCCTGATTTAGTTTATTGATTTTTTGTATATCCGCAGTTGTCGTTGTCAATGTTTCAAGGTTACCGCTGATTCCAGTTCTTCGCGGACAGCCCTTCCCAGATTCTCTATTGAGTACGGTTTTTTTACGAAGCGTCCGGCGCCCAGCAGCTGCGCTTTGCGGACATCGCCCGTTTCACTGTACCCACTGGTTATAACCGCACGGATACCCGGTTGTATTTCCAGTAATTTCCGGTAAGTCTGCAGACCGTTCATTCCCGGGTCCATAATCATATCCAGAAGCACCAGGTCCACCGGATTGTTTTTCACGAATTCCACCGCCTCTTCACCGCCGGAAACCGAAGTTGCTTCATAACCGAGCTTTTCCAGTATTCTGCAGACGATCAGGCGTTGTTCATGAACATCATCCACAACCAGTATTTTTTCCCCCCGGCCGAGAATTTCTTCATATTTTGAATTTCCCTCATTCATTTCCGGCAGCGCATAGGTCACCGGAAAATATAAACTGAACCGCGTACCATTTTCATCACTTTCAACATCGATATAGCCGTCATGATCACGAATGGTATTCCATACGACGGCCAATCCAAGTCCGGTTCCGCTTTTCCCCATTTTCTTTTTTGTATAAAACGGTTCGAATATGTGCTCGATATCCTCTTTGGGAATTCCCTTACCGTCATCTTCAATGGTAATGACGACATAATCGCCCGGAGCGACGGATTCGTACAGATCGAGCTTCTTATCAAGATTAATATTCTGCGTTTTTAACAGGATGGTTCCCGTATCACCTATCGCCTCGGCTGCATTGATCAACAGGTTGTCCAGCGTCTTTCGGATATGGGCATAGGAACCGTTAATATTCAGCAGTTCAGGTTCCAGTTCGGTGTCGATTTGCAACTTAGGAAATCGTTCCCGGAGCTTTTCATATTCGGGGGACACAAAATATTCGTCGATAATCTTATTGACGTTAAGGGGCTCCTTATTGGTTGCCACACCACGGGTTATGGTCAGCAGGTCCTGTACGATGGCCGCCGCCCGCATGCCCGCATCGCGGATCACATTAATCGATTTTTGCAAATGACTGTTTTCGCCTATTTCCATCAGCAGCAGTTCCGGATAGGTCACCAGTCCGGACAGCAGGTTGTTCAAATCGTGCGCAACCCCACCCGCCAGCAGACCCAGAGATTCCATTTTTTTCGAACGAACCAGTCTTTTCTGCAATTCTTTTTTTTCCTTTTCAGATGCCAGCCTTTTATCAACCATTTCGTTCGCCAGCTCCGCCAGTTCGGTGAATTCCGAAAAATGAACATCGTCCTTTTTTATTTTGCTTGACTCACTTGCCGCTTTACGGAAAAACCGGGAAAAAATTTCAAAACTCGTTTTTGCCTTGAAAGACATATAGCGCACAATCACACCGATCGAGACCAGAGTAAGCAGAAGTATTATGGCTATTTTGATGAACTGTTCGCTCAGGGACTGTTGTAACTGCTCTTTCTCTTTGGCCAGTATGGCCTCAATGCCATCGAGATACACCCCGGCTCCAACCATCCATTTCCACTCCGGTATACCTTTTATAAATGAAACCTTCGGCTTGGGGTCTTCATCATTCAGTTTTCGGAAAGTGTAATAGATAAACCCGCCGTCAGGGTTTTCCACCACCCGCCTCTGTTCCTGCACCACTTTTATACCGGAGGGATCGGTTAACTCCCAATTGTCAGGCGGTTCCCGTTTATATTCTCCGTGGAATACCAGGGCCTTTCCGTCGTAAGTATTCACAAAAACATACCCCCCGTTTCCAAAACGAATCTTTGCGATACGGTTCAGCAACTGGAACTGGATATTGCGAATCACATGGTCCGTATGATCTCCGCTGCCGATATACCAGCCCAACGGTTCGAAATATTTTATAAACGAAACCACTTTCGGTTTGCTGCCGATGGAAGCGTTTCTTTTAAGTTCCTTCTCAAAAACCAGTTCCCGGTTACCCGACGCGTGCAGACGGCTAAGTATTTCATGAATAAATGATTTGACGGTTGTATCTTTGAGAGTAGAATAATGAGAGCCTTCGTGTTTTTGCTGATCGTCGGAGATTTGAATGAAACCGTTTTTATCAACCACATAAAACACACTGATGTTGTTATCCCGACTGAACGGCTCCAGGGCGCTTTTAACCAGTTTCTTGATTTCCCGCCTGGAATATTTACCGGCGGCACTCCTGTAAATATTTTCGGTAATACGGTATGCCCGTAAAACTTTACTGCGGACATTCTGTAATAGTATATGATTGACCTGCCGTTCTTCATAGTGTATATCATCAACAACCTTTTCCACTTCGTTGCGCACCAGATATTTCTGTGCGTTCATGAAGTTTTCGGAAAGCAGTTCGGATTTCTGATTGTAATTGTCGTATTCCCGCTTTACCCAGAAAAAACTTATCGTCAGAATGGAAACCAGGGCAACAAATATCAAATTATACAGAAATACCCTTGAAATGCTCATTTTTTTTCTGACAATCATTACTACCTATCCACCAGAATTAATCGCGTCAAACTGAAATTATGTTTTCTATCCCATTATCGGAACATCTAAACGATTATCAATAAAAATCTTCAAACGGTTTGATGAACACTTTTGAGAACCTTAGCAGACCGATTATTCAGATTGAACAACATTACTCCACCAGTGCCAGCGCTTCTTCCAGCTGCTGTTTTTCGAACAAATCGGCATAGATTCCATTCTGCACCAGTAATTCCTCATGGGTGCCTTCCTCACAGATACAACCGTCATCGAGAACAATAATCTTATCGGCACATTTTATGGCCGATATGCGGTGGGATATCCAGATACAGGTTTTGCCCCGCATTTCTTCGCGCAATCGCCCTAAAATTTTTTCTTCCGTGATCGTATCCACCGCGGAGAGGGCGTCATCCAGCAGTAAAATACGCGGTTTCATTACCAGGGCCCGGGCAATTGCCAGACGCTGCTTCTGTCCCCCGGACAGGTTAATGCCCCTTTCACCGAGCATGGTATCATACCCATTGGTGAATTCCGCTATCGAATCGTGAATCTGAGCAACCTGCGCTGCATGGATCATTTCTTCTTCGCTGCATTCCGGCGCTCCAAAAGTAATATTCTCACGGATCGTATCTGAAAACAAAAAGGTTTCCTGCGGTATGTATCCGAGGTGCCCGCGCAGGGTGTTGAGAGGAATCTCCCGAATATCGACACCATCGATAAAAATGGTGCCGCGCGGCGGATTAAAAGTGCGGGTGAGCAGATTTATCAACGTGGTTTTACCGCTGCCCGTGCGCCCCACCACGGCCAGTACTTTTCCGGCTTCCAGTTCAAGATCGAGGTTCTTCAGCACCGGTTGCCGGGAATCCGGATAGGTGAAATCCAGCCGGCTGATCCGCAGGCTGCCATCCAGCTTTTTTATATCTCTTACCTGTTCGTCGTCTTTAATATCCGGCTCGGTGCCCCATATGGCGTTGATACGTTGCATGGAAGCTGCACCCTGTTGAAAAATCCCCACTACCCATCCGAGCGCTATCGACGGCCAGACCAGCATCGAAAGATAAAGCGTGAAGGCCACAAATTCACCAAGCGTTATTACCGCCTCCATGATCAAAATGCCACCAATCCACAGGGACAAAATAATACCCAGGCCGACGATGAGCATCATCATCGGATGAAAGGCGGCATAGACCCGGGCATAATCCATGTTTTTGCTGATATACTCACGGTTGAGGTTATCGAATTCCCCGATTTCGTTCTCTTCCTGCACATAAGACTTGACAATACGAATTCCGGCCAGATTTTCCTGGGCTTTGGTGCTGATTTTGGAAAACTGCGCCTGTATGGCCTTGAACCGGCTGTGAATCTTCATTCCGAAACGATTGACCAGAAAAGCCATAAACGGAATCGGAAGAATGCCGACAAGGGTTAACAGAGGACTGATGGTAAGCATCATGGTAATCACAAAGGCAAAGGTAACAACCGTGTTTATGGAATACATGATACCGGGCCCGAGTACGGAACGTACCGCATTGAGGTCGTTGGTCATGCGCGACATAAGATCGCCGGTCGGCATGTTTTGAAAGAACCGTGCCGACATAAGTTGCAAATGACAAAAAAGATCGTTACGGAAATCGTTTTCGATCAGGCGCGATCCGACGATTACCGTCTGCCTCATCAAAAAACGAAAGGTACCCTGCGCCAGTGAAATCAAAATGATCAGCGAAGCATAAACCAGCAACTGACCCGGCTCAATATCTTTTGCCAGGTAATCAATCGCCAATTGCACCACCCGCGGATTCAACACCGACACGGCATTCACGCAAATAATGAAAACACTGCCGATCAGAATTCTGGTTTTATACCGCAGCAGATAGGGTTTTAAATTTGCAAAGGTTTTGAAAATATTCCATCTCCTTATATAATCCGGTTACAACATCCTGTTCAATACATTTAATTTCCGATTAAAAACGGTAAGCAAGTCCCAGGTTCATCCAGACGCTGCTGAAATTGAAATTATTGAACTGTCTGAAAATCTCCGGGTCGATCGGAGTGTTTTTATTGAATTTGACTTTACCGTCGAATTTGGCCGGGTTGCGGATGGAAAGTCCGGCCCGTACCTGCAGAAAAACCGACGGCATGAAAGGAATTTCCATTCCGCCGAACACACGCCCACCCCAGGCATAACCGAATTTATTAAAACGAATGATCTGCAAATCCACCGGCCGTTGATCAAACTGGAAACCGGCTTCAGCGTTACCGTAAAGCAATTCGGCGCCGGCTCCTATAAATGCCGTTGCACTGCCGAGATTAACTTCGAAAATGGGAAAATAACGCACCAGTGCCATCGATACGGTATAGTATAAAATAGTATAGTTTATCCCCTGAAAAATGGAATTGTTGGTGTCAACCGATGAATTGCTGAGACGTTCTTTATCATATTCCACCGTAATAAGTAATGAATACCGGCGAGACAATTCCGATTCATATTCAACACTTATTTGCAGGTGGCGGTTGAAATTGTTAATGGGCAGGAACAGGCCGTTCTTTTTCGTGGCTGTTTCCAATGCGTCGGGAAAATCATTCAACTCATCGCTGATGTCACCGGCAACTCCGATGCGCGCCCTGATGCGTGTGTCTTCCCGAACAACCTGTGCGCAGAGCGAACCGGTGATTGCGGCGATTATTATAAACAGGTTCATTATCTTTTTCATAGGATCAGGCCTGTCGGTTTTTCGGTGCAGAATGCAAATTTAATACCCAAAAATTTTATCTGCCGGGTTCCAGGCTACACTATTCATAAATAGGTCAGGTGCATTGAAAAAGTTTACAAATTTATATATATCGAATGCAAATGGCCCGAAAAAAACGTATTTGCCGGTATAGGAATCAGGCAGGCTTTTTTGTAAATTTGCGGGATATTATGGACGTTTCGGTACAGGAGCAAACAGAAAATAAATAAGGAGCGCTGAAAATGGCAGCAAAAGATTTTATCGAACTGGAAGAAAAATATGGTGCCCATAATTATCATCCGCTGGACGTGGTTATCGAACGCGGAGAAGGGGTTTGGGTTTATGACGTTGAGGGTAAAAAATACCTGGATTTTCTGAGCGCATATTCGGCCGTTAACCAGGGTCACTGTCATCCGCGTCTGGTGAAAACCATGTGCGACCAGGCCGGAAAACTGACGCTGACTTCGCGGGCCTTTCGCAATGACAAACTCGGCGCTTTTCTGCAAAGTGTGGCGGAGCTGACCGGAATGGAGATGGTTCTGCCCATGAACAGCGGTGCCGAAGCAGTCGAAACGGTTATCAAAGCCGTGCGCAAATGGGGCTATACCCGGAAAAAAGTTGCCGATAACAAAGCGGAAATCATTGTTTGTTCGAATAACTTTCACGGCCGTACCACAACAATCATCAGTTTTACAACGGAAAAACAGTACCAGGAGGGTTTTGGTCCGCTGACACCCGGATTTAAAGTAGTACCGTACAACGATATCACTGCACTGGAAGCCGCCATTAATGAAAATACCGTCGCATTTCTGGTTGAACCCATCCAGGGGGAAGGCGGCATCATCGTACCCGATGACGGCTATCTGAAAAAGGCCGGTGATTTGTGTAAAAAACATAATGTTCTGCTGGTACTTGATGAAATCCAAACCGGTCTCGGACGAACGGGACGCATGTTTGCCTATCAGTATGAAGACGGAGTCGAACCGGATGCTCTGATACTGGGCAAAGCCCTTTCCGGCGGCATGTATCCGGTTTCGTGTGTCGCAGCCCGCAAAGAAGTGCTGGGAGTTTTCAATCCGGGAGATCACGGCAGTACCTTCGGCGGCAATCCGCTGGGTGCGGCCGTCGCCGTAGAGGCGCTGAACATTCTGAAGGACGAGCGTCTGCCCCTGAAAGCAGCCGAGCTGGGTGACTATTTTATGAAAAGTCTACGGGATATTCCCAGTTCGTATATTAAAGATGTGCGCGGTCGCGGCTTGTTGATCGGTGTTGAACTGACCGATGAAGCCGGTGGAGCGCGACGTTTCTGCGAAGCCCTTGAAAATGAAGGTCTGCTGTGCAAAGAAACACACGATAATGTGATACGATTCGCCCCGCCACTGGTCATCAGAAAAGAAGACATTGACTGGGCCCTTGAACGAATCAGCAAAATTCTTACAAGTCTGTAAAAAATCCCCAACGATGCCCGCTGTAATTAGCAGCGGGCTTTTTTTATGTTTATTATTTTCGTAAAATAATTCCGGAACCGCAAACCAGGTAATTCACTTTAAATATTTATTTCGTGTGGCTTCGATTGTTTCATCGACAGCCGGATTAAAGCAGCCGTGAAGATGTAAAGCATTTTCAGAACAGGAAGGTATGGGGTTAACCGGGTTTACCCGGCGTGTTTTCTTGTTTGAAAAATGGTCTAACTTAAAGTAATGAGGAGGCTGTATGTTCAGGCGTTATTTTTTATCTGTTTTATTTTCTTTCATATTTTACTTGTTTCCGGTACAGGTTCATGCACAGGAGGCTCCGGCAGGCGACGAACTGCTGGGCACCGGAAAGTATTCCGATTTTGAAAAGCCGGAAGTCTGCGGCACCTGTCACATGGATTTTTATCGACAGTGGGAACAGGCTATGATGTCCCAATCCTATACCCATCACTGGGACGAGATTGAATATTTCAAACTGGCCGTTCCGCATGCGGAGAAAAACGAGAAAGTAGCCGGGGTTAAGGCCGGATGTAACGGCTGCCATACACCGGTCGCCTTTATTGCCGGTGATGTCCCCCCACCGCTCCCGTCGGAAAATACGCGTGCAAACGAAGGGGTTTCCTGCGATGTATGTCATACCATCACCGGGTTTAAAGGCGAAGTGCCTTTTAACTTCAATTATACGATTAATCCCGGCAAGGTCAAATACGGTCCGCGTGAAGGATTGCAATCTCCCCATCATGAGACAAAACAGAGCGACTTTATTCAGACAACGGAATTCTGCGGTACCTGTCACAACGAAAAAAGTCCGTACGGCGTGTGGGTAAAGGCTACTCAGCTGGAATGGAGTGAAGGTCCCTATGCCAAAGAAGGGGTTCGTTGCCAGGATTGCCACATGCCGAAAGCCACGGCCAGAATATCCAAAGTCTCCGAAGTGCGGGAAGGCGTTTCCCAGCATTTGTTTCATGGTGCACATTCTCCCTCCAAATTGCGGGGCGCTGTCGAAATCCGTCTGCATCCCGATGAACGGGTAGTTGAGATTGATGATATGGTCGTGATTTCCGTGCAGTTGTTTAATCATAAGGTCGGGCACAAGATCCCCTCCGGTTCTGCCGAGGAACGGCAGTTATGGCTGACCGTTATGGCTTATGATTCGGAGGGAAAAGCGTATCATCTTCCGGTCGATAAAAAGGGATTCGAAGGAGAGGAATACACTATTTCCTCCAACACCCTTGCCTATCAGGACATCGGCGAGATAATGGATTTACCGGATTTCAAAGGGCTTGCCCGCGATGATCTGCCCTATGAGGGCGACCGCGTTTTTCGTTTGCCCTATTTCGATCCGAAAGGACGGATGACCATTGCGCAATGGCACACCGCTTCACAGGGCACGGATTACCGAATCGGGCCGAGGGAAACAAAGATCGAGACCTTCACCTGGGAACTGCCGGCAGATATCGCTCCCGGCAAAGTTCGTGTCGTTGCTGAATTAAATTATCGTAAACTGGTTAAATCGGTCGGCGAATTTCTTGAAGTTCCGGCAGAAGAAATGAAAACACAATTGATCAACCGGTCGGAAACCTGGTTCACCGTTGAAGAATAAAAAAATTGAGGAGACGGAAATGAAAAATAAATGGATTTTAATAAGTTTGACAGCGGTTTTTGCTTTAATAATCCTGCCTGTCGAAAAGGTACAGGCCATACCCGCTTTTGCACGTAAGTATAAATTTTCCTGCAATACCTGTCATGTGGCCGTCCCAAAATTAAAGGCCTACGGTGAAGCGTTCGCGGCCAACGGATTCATGCTGCCGGACGCACCGGAACCGGTTCGTGCCCATGTTAAAACCGGTGACGAAACTTTACTGTTGATGAAGGATTTTCCGCTGGCCGTACGGTTCGACGCCTATCTTCAGGCAGCCGACCGCGACATTGCCAAAACAGATTTCCAGGTTCCCTATGGTTTAAAACTGCTCAGCGGGGGTCCCATTTCAGAACATGTATCCTACTACTTCTATTTTTACATCGATGAACGCGGTGAAGTGGCCGGTCTGGAAGATGCCTACATTCATTTTAAAAATATCGGCAACAGTGCCTTTGATCTGATGATCGGTCAGTTTCAGGTATCCGACCCGCTGTTCAAACGCGAGCTGCGGCTGACCTTTGAAGATTATCAGATCTATAGAATTCATCCGGGAGATTCAAAGGCCAACCTGACCTACGACCGGGGAATCATTGCCACGTACGGTTTCGATTTCGGACTGGATCTCGTGGCGATGGCCGTAAACGGAAATGGAATCAATCCGGCCGAGAACCGCCTGTTCGATTCCGACAACAGCAAAAATTTTGCTTTCCGTGCCACGCAGAATACCGGCGTCGGCCGGATCGGCGCTTTTGTTTACAGCGGAAACGAGAGCAACGGCATAAATGAGAACAATATCTCCATCTATGGTCCCGATATTACCATCGGTAATGAGAACATCGAATTGAATGCCCAGTACCTGCATCGTGAAGATGACAACCCGGCTTTTGTGGGCAGCGGCGCGACCACTTCCAAACTGGACGGCGGATTTGTTGAATTGATTTATATGCCTAACGCAGACCAGTCGAAATTCCTGTTTACTTTCCTGTATAATAAAATAGACGGCGATCTGTTTGAATATGAAACCGGAACTTTCAGCATCAGCCACATGGCCGCACGCAATCTAAGAATCCTTGGTGAAGTAACCTATGATGTACTGGCGGAAAAGACGAAATTTACAATCGGTGTAATGTCGGCTTTTTAAAAAATCGACCCCGGTGTTCGGCCGGGGTTTTTTTATTTCCCTTTTGCCATGTGCCGTTTCATAAAAGCTTGTTTCCGAATCGATCTTATTTTCACCGAAACCGCTCACAATGCTGTTCGGCACATCTCTTTCAGAAGGTTAATCTCTTTTGTACCTGCGTATGGTGAAGTAATTTCCGATACTGATATCGATGTTAAAAAATATGGATACAGAATTGTTGTGGACAGATATTCAAAATTTACCGGGTAATCATATCACCGTGTTTGCCGGAATGCGCACGCCTTTCGGTATAATAATGATTCCGTCGCGGATGGCGTAGTTTTCCTGAAATGTTTCTTTAACACCTTCTTTGTTGATCAGGTGTACGTTATCACCGATACAGGCATTCATATCGATAATTGCGTTGCGCACCACACAGTTCTTGCCGATGCCCAGGTTGGGTATACCGTTGCTGCGGTTTATTTCCTTTTCCCGGATCGATTCGTAGCGTGTATTACCCATCAGAATAGCCCGCTGGATAAGGGTGCCTTCATCCACAAAAGAACGAATACCGATCGTCGCCTGCTCAATAATTGAACCGAGAATGATGGAGCCTTCCGCAACGATGGAATGATTGATCTGGCAATTATTGATTTTCGAGGCCGGCAGATAACGGGGGCGCGTGTAAAACGGGTAGTCCTCATCGTAAAAATTGAACGGCGGGATCGGTTTGGTCAGTTGCATATGCGCTTCAAAAAAACTGCTGATATTTCCGATATCTTCCCAGTAACCGTCAAAGAAATAGGCCGACACGGTTTTGGATTTGATACTGGCAGGAATAATCTCCCTGCCGAAATCCTCCATGGCATTGTCCCGCAGCAGTTCAAACAGTACTTTTTTATTAAAAATATAAATGCCCATCGAAGCCACATGGGTTCGTTCTTTGGGATCGATATTAAAATGTTCGAAGAGGTCCCGGTCAATACGGTAACTGTTCAGTATTTCCTTATCCGATGGCTTTTCGAAGAATTCGGTAATCTTACCGTTTTCATCGGTTTTCAGGATTCCGAATCCCGAAGCTTCCTTTTCATGGATGGGAATCACAGCGATTGATATGTCGCTTCTGGTTTTTTGATGATGCTCGAAAAATTTACGGTAATCCATACGATACAAATGATCTCCGCCGAGAATGATGACATTTTCATCGGCCGATTCGAGAAACTGCAGGTTTTTTCGCACCGCATCGGCCGTGCCCTGGTACCAGTCTTCGATTTCCGCAGTTTGCTGGGCCGCTAGAATGCGGATATATCCGCGGGAAAAGGTATCGAAACGATAGGTGTTGTGGATATGGCGGTGCAACGATTCGGTATTGAACTGTGTCAGTATAAAAATATGCTTGATTCCCGAATGCAGGCAATTGCTGATGGGAATATCGATTAAACGAAATTTACCGCCGATGGGTACCGCCGGTTTTGCCCTTACTTTTGTTAGCGGTTCGAGACGGGTTCCGCGACCGCCTCCTAAAATAATGGCTGTAAGATCCGACATAATTACCCCGGTAGATTGTGATTAGCGCATAAATGCTTCGACATACCTTCACCCTGCTGCAATAAAAAAATAGTCAAGTGTATCTATAAAAGCAACCCGTTATTAATCATCCCATTAAATTATGTATCAGCGGTTTATTCAAAATTCGGAAAATATGAGCAAAATCTTAAAATTGCGCCCTGTCACAGCCTGAAAATTCCATGCAACTTTAATTCCCGCTACGGGTAGTAAACACTATTCAATTGATTTTAAATGGTGCACCCATTAAATTTTTGTTTCATTTACTGACAGGAGTGATCATGAAGATTCGTCAAACGTTGCTGATTATGATCGTACTGACCGGGATGGTTTTTGCACAGGGAAAATTCACCGATTTTAAAATCGGAATCCTGATGCCGTCCGACGCCAAAACCGGGTTTCTCGGCAGTCTTTCCTTCGGCCGCATGGTCGACAACAATATCGGATATGCTTTTGAAATAGGATATTACGGCCGCACGTATACCAAAGAAACACCCGTGGCAACATCATCCGGACAGATAAACACGACAACGATAGTGACGGAAATCGAAAATGCCACAACCATGTTGCCGGTATATTTTCTGCTCAATTACACCAGCCAGGTTTCAGGGAGTCTGGATTTGCGCTTTACCGGCGGTATCGGTTACGAACTGATGTGGAACAGCGAAACCAATCATTTGAGCGGCGTTGACAAAAGCCGTTTCTATTCCGGTTTTACCTGGCAGCTGGGCGCAGGAGTGTCTTTTCCGTTGAGCCGGGCTTCCGACCTGTTCGCCGAAGCCGTGTACCACAGCGGCAATCCGTCCCGCGACGAAGGCACGACCGATCTGGGCCTGCCGGTTCGCACCGAAGTGGATATGTCCGGGCTGATCTTCCGCGTCGGGTTACGTCTTTTTACTTTCGGATTTTAATGGAGAAATAAACCGGGGTCGTTAACCCCGATCCCGGTACTTTTATATGAAACAAAATCTTACGCTTTCAATTATCCTGTTCATATCCGTTCTGATCCTTGCCGGTTGTACCCCGCAGATCAAACCGGTGCATTTTAGCTCCGGACCGGAAATCCGGGTTCACCTGGCAACGATTACGGACAAAGATTCATTGCGGTTTAACGGTACCTATTATTTGCGTTCCGAGGAAGCCCGTTTCGAACTGGGTGAACGCAATAAACTGCTTTATATTCGTCCGCTGGAAAAAGGCCTGCAACTGTTCAACGATTTCCGAAACCTGATTTACCGGCAGAGTTTCCCGGTTGTGCTTACGCCGGCCACGGAGGAAAGTTATTTCACCTTTCGCGGGGCCTCCTACGGCGGCGATATTCTTTTTTTTCCGGCCGATGAGGGCGGGATTTACCTGGTAAATCAACTGCCGATGGAAGAATACTTGCTGGGTGTGGTACCGGCGGAAATCTATACAACCGAAGAGTACTACGCCGAGGCTGTAAAAGCGCAGGCTATCTGCGCCCGAACCTATGCCCTGCTGCGCATGGGTTCCAAACCCGGCCTGCCCTTCGATGTGTACAGCAGCGTGCAGGATCAGGTTTATGCCGGACTGGAACGTCACCGGCCACTGTCCGACGCTGCGATAAGAGAAACCAGAGGGGTGATCCTGACCTATCAGGGGAGACCGGCGCCGGT
>JAJRVZ010000308.1 GCA_024277055.1 Calditrichota bacterium | reverse complement strand
GTAAAGACCCGCCGCCGAGGTGGTCAGCAAAATTCGGCCGTAACCTTTTTCCTTCATCACGGCAAAGGCCGGCCGCGTGACATTGTATGCACCGTTTAAATGCACATCGATGACGGTGTGCCAGTTTTCGGGCTCCATTTTGACAAAGCTCTTATCCCGCAGAATACCGGCGTTGTTGATCAGAATGTCCACCGTACCGAAGGCATCCAGGGCTGTTTTGACGACGTTTTCACCCCCTTCGACGGTAGCCACATTATCGTAATTGGCCACAGCGTCACCCCCCAGGGCCTTGATCTCTTCGACGACCTTATCGGCCGGAGTTGCTGATCCGTCACCGCTGCCGTCACGGGCACCGCCGAAATCGTTGACCACAACCCTGGCACCGCGGTTGGCCAGCTCCAGGGCATAGACCCTGCCGAGCCCGGCACCGGAGCCGGTGACGATGGCCACCCGGTCGTCGAAGCGGATCTCTTCTTTAGGAATATCGCCGTATTCGAATTGACCGTTGTCGATGACGATCTCATTGGTATCCGCGTTGATAACTTTCCAGACGGCTTTTCCCTCTCCGGTTTTCCAGATGACCGTCTTGATTGCCATGCCGGGATATAGCGGTCGCTTAAACCGGCAGTCCATGCGCCGGACCTTTTCCGGTTCTCCCGCCGCAAGGCTTTCAATCAGCGCCCGGCAGGCATAGCCGTGGGTGCAAAGACCGTGCATGATGGGTTTTTCAAAGCCGGACATTTTGGCAAATTCCTGGTCCACATGCAGCTGGAAGACATCACCGGAAAGTCGGTAAATCAACGGCTGGTCCTCAGACGGCCTGCCTTCCACCACAAAGTCCGGATCCCGATCAGGAAAAACGGTTTCTTTGGCCGGGGCATTTTCACCGCCGAACCCGCCGTCCAGTCGTGCAAAGACAGTCACAATGCTGGTGAACAGTTTTTTACCGTTGGAATGATAAGTTTCAAACTCAGCGACAATCAGGGCACCCTTCTCCTTACCCTTGTCATAGTAATGTTTGATCGCCCCTTGGGTGGTCAGGGTTCCTTCGGGCGGAATGGGGTTGTGAAAAATAAGTTCCTGCTCGCCGTGCAGGATGCCGGCCAGGTTCACGTTGCTGGTTGCCGCCAGCTCCCCCATGAAATCATACATCGTGGTGATACCGAAGCTGGGGATGACTTTCAGATTTTGCTCATAGCAATAGTCCAGATCCGAAAATCCGGCCCCAACTCCCAGCGCGTAGAGTACGGCATCTTTCCACGTGTAATCCTTGGTAAACGGGCCGATCGGTTTACCGACCGTATCAAGGTTTAGCGCCATTTTTTTTCCTCCCTTATTGGTTGTTAGTCGTTATGATCGTAATTTCAGCCTTCAGCTTCCGGGTTACCCACCCTCCCAACTTCTTTCTTTTCCGCATTCCGCATTCCCAATTCCACCTTCCATCGCCTCCCAACCCCTGAACCCGGAACCCCTGAACCCTGAACCCTGAACCCATGAACCTACTTATCAGCCGTAAACGCCGGCACCAGGATAAATTTCAAGGTCTCTTTTACAACCTGGATATAATGCTCACGGTCGGTTTCCAGCATCGGCCGGAAAAAATTTTCCGCTGATATAAAATTCAGAACGGTATTCCACACGGCTAAAATTCTGGCCCGGGCCTGGACCGAGATTTGATTTTTATTCGGAGCCAATTCCATGGCAACGGCAATGTTGGCAATATGCTCGGTCATCTTGATGTCCAGGGTGACACCGTTGGGAGCCTTGTTAAAATAACCGTAAAGAATTAAATTCGGGACTTCCGGATGGGAAAAAAGATAATCGCACATCATATCCAGGGCTATTTCAAGTCGCGTGGTCAGGGATTGACCGCTGACGTTGCGTTCAATTTCATTTAACTTATGTTGAATTGCATCACCGACATCCTCAAGGACGGCCTCATACAAATCCTGTTTTTCACCCCAGTGGTAATAAAGGGTTGAAATATCGATTCCCACATCCTTGGCAATCATCCGGGTGGTGGTATTGTTGTAGCCGTATTCACCGAAAACCTTGCGGGCGGATGCCAGAATTCGGGCTTTCATCGAGTTGGGGTCCTGCCGAGCCTTTTCAAGAGGTGAAGGCATATAGTGCGCTCCATTTAGTTAATTGAAATATCATTTTACCCAACGGATAGGTTCAAACAAATGCTTCCATCAAGTGTTGGAAACACGTTACCGGCATCCAAACAACATGTCAAGCATTTATTTTGAGGTTCCGGGTTCAGAGGTTCCGGGTTATATGCCTGGGTATTTTTTTCGATTTGACTGGCAGCTTTTCAGGCCGGCGGCAGTGCTCATATGATTTATTTAGACAGGATTTACAGGGTTATCAGGATTTATTTTGGACTCGTATTTCTCTATCCTGTTGATCCTGTCAGAAAATGGTCCGTCCATGCCGTTAAGTTTCTTTTCGATCAAACTAGGCGTTTCGGCGGGCAGCGACGGTGTTTAACGCTTATATTTTGCGAAGTATTGGCTGATGTGCTATGGTTGTGCGAGTCTATCATGGGCGGAAAGGCGCAGCGATGGATGAAAGGTGTTTCGGTTCGGTACGGTTTATTTCATACGGCTATTGAAAAAACTATGATTACCTGTTAAGCGGGGGGTGGTTTCAAAACTCCATCTATTCAGTCTTTGCCAAGGTGTCGTTGGAAAAAACTGCCGAACATGTCCGCCGCCGTTGGACTTTCAAATATGATATGAGGTATTAAAACCACTTCGAGTCTCGTTGCCTTGATCGATAATTAAAATTAAACTCCAGCATTTTAAAACTCGTGTCCAATGGAGAATACGGATGCAAAATATTCTAATCCTCAACGCCCATATCATCGACGGCAGTGGAAATCCTGCTTTTGAGGCAGATGTTAGAATTGCCGACGGCAGGATTACGGAAATCGGCAAACTTGAAAAAAAGGATGCTGAGGGACACATCGATGCCGGAGGCTATTCACTGGCACCCGGCTTTATCGATATGCACTCCCATGCCGATTTTTCGCTTCCGATTTTAGCGACGGCCGACAGCCTGCTTTTTCAGGGAGTCACGACGGCAGTCATCGGTCAGTGCGGCTTGTCACCGGCACCGCTTGTCAGCGAAACCCGGGGATCCGTTATTGCTGCACTGAGCGGATTTTTCGGAGATACGGCCCGTTCCATTCCGTGGGAAAAATGGACTTCATTTTCCGATTACCTTGGCTATCTCTCCGCAGAAGGTATTTCGATCAACGTCATCCCGTTTGTCGGCCAGGGTATTATCCGGGCATCGGTAATGGGCTTTGAAGAGGGGCGTGCCGACAGCGCCCAGATGACCCGCATGCAGCGGGAGGTTTCCCGGGCGCTGGACCAGGGAGCATTCGGGTTGAGCACCGGTTTGATATACCCACCCGGCGCTTTCACTTCCACTGACGAGTTGATTGAACTGACACGTGTTGTCGGAGAACGCAACCGGTTCTATTTCAGTCATATTCGCGGTGAGGCCGAAACGCTGCTGGATGCCGTGGCGGAAGCTATTCGTATAGGTCGTGAAACCGGTGCGTCGGTCCAGATCAGTCATTTCAAGGCCGCGGTGATGGAAAACTGGGATAAATCGCAGAAAGCTCTGGACCTTATCCGACGGGCACAGTTAGAAGGTCTGGATGTGAGCGCGGATCTCTATCCTTACACCGCCGGGAGTACCAGCATGGCAACGCTGTTGCCTCAATGGGCGCATGTCGGCGGACCCGAGAAAACAATATCGCACTTAAAAGACCCGGATACCAGGGACAGGCTGAAGACGGATATGCAAACTACCGGTTTTGCAAGAGGTGTGGAATGGGACAAAGTGCTTATCACCTCTTCCCCGTTGCACACTGGCTACGAAGGGCACAATATCGCCGAGATGGCTTCGGAGACAGGCAGGACAGGTTACGACTGGCTGTTTGACGCTTTGCTGGAAACACATCTGGACATGCACATGGCGTTTTTCGGCATGTCGGAAGAAAACCGCCGTAACGAATTGAAATACCCGGGCATGATGATCGGGACCGACGGGTTCGGAATGGCAGCTTCGGGTGCTATGGCCAAAGGCGTGCCGCATCCCCGCAGTTATGGCACATTTCCGCGCGTACTCGCCCGTTATGTCCGCCAGCTGAAAGTGCTCACCCTGGAAGATGCCGTGCATCGGATGACCGGGCTGCCGGCCGCAAAATTAAGGCTCCACGACCGCGGCCTGATTAAACCGGGCAAAGCAGCCGACCTTGTCCTTTTTGACCCCGACACCATTGCCGACACAGCTACTTATGAGAAACCGCATCAGTACGCCCGGGGGATATGGCATGTTTTCGTTAACGGCGAGGCGGTGATAAAGGAAACGGCCCATACCGGTTTGAGACCGGGCCGGGTACTGGAAAGCACATGATCTGGTTTTTGATTGTTCTGGCCGGGCTCTTTCTGGCTGCCGGCACAGCGCTGGCATATGTTGTCGGATCACTGGGTGTTTTTATGTTCTGGCTGACCGACAACGCCCGCTATCTGGCGATCCTTCCCCAGCGAATTTTCAGCCAGATCGACGTGTTTGCTTTGATGGCGATGGTGCTGTTTATCCTGACCGGTGAAATCATGAATCGCGCCGGGGTTACGAACAAACTGGTCCAATTCTCGATGAGCATGGTCGGACGATTCAAGGGCGGACTGGGGCATGTTAATATTTTGACCAGTGTTTTCTTTGCCGGCGTCTCCGGATCCGCCGTGGCTGATGCGGCGGCACTGACCAACACCCTTGTCCCGGCCATGCGCAAGCAGGGCTACACCAATCGTTATGCCTGCGCAGTGACGGCCGCTTCAGCCATCATCGGCCCCATTATTCCCCCGAGCATTATCCTGATATTTTACGGCGCGTTAATGCAGGTGTCCATCGGGGGATTGTTCGCCGCCGGAATCGTACCCGGCTTGGTCCTTGCGGCCGCCCTGCTGATTGCCAACAGCATCTTCGCCCACCGTCACAACCATCCCGGCGGCAAAAGTGAATCCCTGCCGCCGTTCCTGAAAAGCCTTCGTCAGGCCTTGCCGGCGCTGACGCTGCCGGTAATTATACTGGGAGGGATCGTTTTTGGCATAGTTACTCCAACGGAAGCTGCGGCCTTGGCCGTGGTTGCGGCCCTGGCCGCAGGCGCCTTCTACGGCGGTGTGAATGCCGATGTATTCTTCAAAAGTCTGGCCCGCACCGCCATGCTGAGCGGCAGCATATTCATTGTCATTTCTGCCGCCGCTTGTGCAGCCTGGATCGGAAGCCTGGAGCAATGGCCCCAGCGGATCGCCACTTTAGTGACCGAAAGCGGGTTGGAGGGTATTCCGTTTTTGCTGCTGGTGAATGCCATTTTCTTGGTGGCCGGAATGTTTATGGATGTTCCCATGGCGCTGGCACTGCTTGTGCCCCTGTTCGGCCCGGTTTGCATTGCACAGGGAGTTGATCCGATTCATCTCGGGATTATGTTGTGTCTCAATCTAACCATGGGGCTGTCAACACCGCCGCTGGGCGGCTGTTTAATCATCGTATCCGCGATATCCGGTGAAAATTACTGGAAACTGGCCCAGGCGATATTGCCGTTTATGCTGGTGGAAGTGGGCGTACTGCTGCTGATTACGCTCGTCCCGGATATATCGCTCTATCTGCCTAAAATTCTAGGTTTTTGACAAAAAATCACAATCATGAAAAGGAGGAAACAATGAAATCAAACCTGTTTCGAGCATCATTCCTGGTATTAATGATGGTTATTCTGGCCGTTCCGGTTGTTGTTGCTGCCGGTGAAGTAAAACTGGCCCTGGACAGCCCCGAGGATTTGGAAAAAAGCGGCACTTATGTCTGGGCTAAAGCATTTTCCGATCATTTAAAAGCAAATGGCGTCAACGTAAAAATATATCCGCGTGATGCCCTTGGTGGTGAAGAGGAAAAACTGGACCAGGTGAGCCAGGGACTGCTTGAGGTGAGCATGTCGGACCTGGCAAAAGCCGGTCAGTTGGATCCGACCATCTTCGGCTTCTACCTGCCGTATCTCTTCGATTCCATCACCCACATGGATAACGTCATCGCCAAATCCAACATAATGGATAAAATCAACGCCGGCACCGAAAAAAAAGGCGTTCGTGTCTTGGCCCTGGTACCGGTGGGCGATTTCAGCGGCCTGGCCAATACCAAACATCCGGTAAAGACGCCTGCCGATCTAAAGGATTTGCGGATGCGGGCGCTGGATAAAAAACAGGTGAAGATTCTCGAGGCACTGGGGGCCAGCACAGTGGTCATTCCCTGGGCCGAAATTTACAATGCCCTCCAAACCGGTGTGGCCGACGGGTACTTGAATCCCGCCATCGTTCCGGTCATGTTCAAGCATACAGAGGTACTAAAGTATTATTCGGATATAAAATTCGCCTTACCCCTCAGGGTCAGCATCTGCTCCGCTGATTGGTACAGCGGGTTGAGTAAATCGGATCGGGCGATAGTCGACGGGGCTGTAACAAAAGCCAATGCGGCCAACCGTGTCTGGCAGGCCACAGTTACAAAAGCCGGACTGAAGGCCCTGGGAGCTACCGGAGTGGAAATATACAAAAACAATAGCGGTGAGATCAAACAGTTCGCAAACCTGCTCCAACCGCTGTATCCGGAGATGGTCTCACCCGAAATTGCCAAGGCATTTGTCGAAGCTGCCAACGCTAACAGGTAGGCGATGAGTATCCGCCAGATTATAAATCAAGCAAGTACAACCCTGGATCGTTTCTGTATACGGACGTCCGTGGGTTTCTTTTCCGCCATGCTCATACTGGTCCTCTTCCAAATCGTGGCCCGCTACATTTTCAGAGCGGCCCCGGTCTGGACCGAGGAGGCGGCCCGCTACTGCATGGTCTGGGGGGGGCTGCTGGGGGCCACCGCAGCGTTTAAAGCCGAGCAGGACCCCAGGCTGGTACAGCCACCCCGGACCGGTTCCAGGATCTGGATCTATTCAGCCACTTGGTTGCGTTCCCTGGCAGTGGTGGCTTTTCTGGGACCGGTGCTGTATTACAGCGATGTCTATCTTGTGCGAACCTGGCACCGAACCAGCGATGCACTTGAAATCCCGTTGATGTGGGTCACGCTGGCTGTGCCGACTGCTGTTGTGATCATTTTTTTTCACCTCCTGGCGCGAATAATCGGATCGAGAGACGAGAACCAAGGCGAACCAAATTGAATTTAACATCCGGCGCAATTATCTGAGCATCTAATTTTATAACGGAATTATTCGCGTCCTCCCAAGCGATAACCTTTCACTGTTTTGTATGACCAACTTTCGTAATTACGTCTCTGTGATCTTGGTGGCATCTATACCATAACCCGCGTTTGCAGGGGGCATAGGCTTTTTTTTGCCATTGACAACGATGAGCCATCTCAATAAAAATAAAGTCTATTGCTGACTGCAGGATCAAAAGTTTAACCTTGAAAAACATCTTAATCACCCGGCCTTCAAGCTGATCCCGGAATGCCTCCTGTTTGCCGTTCTGGTATGGACTGTAAGGCAGCGATGTGTCATGCGTAATTCCCAGACGCACAATACCGTTTCAAAACATCAGGATAAAAATTATGCTGAAATTTATCCCCGGAATCCTGCTTTTACAAGTCATCACGATTGCCTTAGTGCTGATTGCGCCGGCAGATCTGGAAAACTGGGGCTGGTTGCGGCTGGCAATTCCAGTATTGATCGCAGGGTTTTTGACCGCATTCTGGTTTGGTTCGATAGCAGCACATCAGCGCAAGAATGAAATCAGCCGACTGAATGAAGACCATGCCAAAGAGCGTGAAACCATCCGTGTGAATGCTGAGCGTGCCAAGACCAAGCTGGTTAAACAGGCCCAACGAAAAACTCTGCAAGAGGTGCGACGCTCGTCAAGGCGGGCGAATATCAAGATCGGTCTGGCATTTGCAGGTGCGGCAGGGTTGGGTGGCGTGTTAATCCTGACCCAGTTCATGTCATTGGGATTGCTGACGCTGACCACCGCCGGTGGAGCGTTGGGCGGCTATATATTGCGTATCCGGCAAGAAAAGGCAAACTGAACCTGCGACACAAAGGCCAAGATACACCACGTATCATCAACGCAAAACCCAATAAGACAAAACAACCCACACGGGTTGTACCGCCGTAAGTGATGGATAATAAATCAGGATACCATTCAAATGATGTTATGAATTATCGTTCGCCTCCAGCAAACCAAAAAAATAAATCCCTGTGCTCTCCGTGCCTCTGAGGTGAGATCAAATTGTCGTTAACACTTCAATAAATGTTACAGTGTCTGACGTCTCCCTTTTCACACCCGGAGCTGGCACCGGACGCCCGCGGTCAGCGACTCTTTCGGGGCCGTTTGGGATTTCTCCGTGAGCCGTTCCTGAGCGGCGGGCGCGGCTCGCCGCCGCCGGGGGGCAGGACGATTTCGTTCTCCGACGCGACCCACACAAAACGCGACGCCGATTTGCTCCCTTTGTAGGCGGGGACCCGGAAACGGCGCACCTGGAAGCTGCAGCTCATCAGGAGTTGCTCGAATTTCTTACTCGGCTCAGCCGACCACACCGCCAGACATCCCTGGTCACGCAGTGCGCGGCGACAGGCCTGAATTCCTTCACGATCGTACAGGCGGCGGTTGCCTGAATCGGTCATTGCGTTAGGACCATTATCTATATCCAGCAGAATCGAATCGAATCTGCTCTTGGAACGTGAGATAAGCTCGACGATATCGCCCGTCTGGAGGTCAACTCGTTCGTCCCTCAGCGGCCAGTCGTTGGGTTCCCCGAGGAACTCACGATTCCATTCGACTACAGCACCCAACAGTTCTCCCACCACCACTTGAGCGTGGGGGCTGAGCATGTCGAGAGCCTGGCGCAGGGTGTAGCCCAGACCCAATCCGCCGATGAGTATGCTGGGCGCCCTGCAACCCTTCAGATGCGCACAACCCAGTCGCGCCAGCTCCAGTTCCGACTCATGGTGGCGACTGTGCATCAACTCCTGACCGTTGATCTCGATGGCGAAATCACGGTCATGCTGATAAAGCACCATCCTGCCGTCATCCGGGGTCCGGGCCGTCGCTATTTTTACTCTCGGTTTCATTGTGGGTAACCGTTCACAGGTTCAAGGTTCAACGTTCAGGGTTAAGGACGAAGAAGGCATTAACGACCCAAAGTCCTCGTTGAATAGTTGAATAGTTTACTGGTTGAATGGTTGATTAGGTAAATTATAGTCATAATTACAGGATGTTATAATTGTTAAAACATGAAGTGGCCAATTATGTTGCAAATATGGGATCAATCCATATTTACAGCCACTTAACCAATCAACTAATCAACGATATCTAACTAATTGTCAATTTAGCTGCAAATTTTAGATTAGGCCATACAAGGCTGACACTTTTCACGCAAATATGCATCCCAAATGCAGTCCAGGGACGAGAATGCAACTTTGAACTCCTGAACCCATGAGCATCTACTTTTTTTCATCTTTTCCCATTCAACATTCGATGTTGGACGTTCGACGTTCGATGTTCATCTTTTCATTGTTCTCAGTAAATCTCATATTTAACCAGCCTGCCGTCAAGCCCGCCGGCCTTGATCGGTTTTTTCCAGGATGCTTTCAGTCCGATTTTTTTGATATACTCCCGTTCTCCGAAATAAACAAAAGCAGCCGAGCCCTTGCATTTCTGTTTCAGAAAATCGCCGATATTTTTATAAAACACTTCAAGGTCCTCGTCTCCCCCCATCCGAATGCCGTAAGGCGGGTTGGTTACAATTACATGCTCTTCAAGGGTGGGCAGCGTTCTGAAGTCCGCCTTTTCAACGCCTACGTTATTTCCGTAATGGAGCCCCATCAGGTTTGTCCGTGCCGCGCTGACAGCCTCCGCGGACATATCGCTGCCGGCAATCAGCCCTTTCGGCAATTCACGGATGTGTCCGTCGGCCTCTTTTTTTATCTGTTTCCAGACAGCGCCGTCAAAGTCGGGCAGATGTTCAAAACCGAATCGATCCCTGAAAACACCGGCAGGAATATGGCTATACCGCATGAGCGCTTCACACAAAAGGGTTCCCGAACCGCACAAAGGATCATATAAAGGGACAGAACCGTCCCATTCACTGAACCGGATAATCGCGGCGGCAACGGTTTCCTGCATCGGCGCCGATACGGTCTCCTCTCTGTATCCTCTCCGGTGAAGCGCGCCGCCTGATGTATCAAGGCTTATTACAGCCTTATCTTTCCTGATGTGAAGGTTCAGCAGAATATCCGGATCCCTTACCGACACATTCGGCCGCCGGCCGGTTTTTTCTTTGAAATAATCGGCAACCGCATCTTTAAGGCGCAGGGCCGCGTACTTTGAATGCGAAATCAAGCTGTCGGAAACATTCCCCGATACGGCAAAAGTATTGCCCTCCGTAAAAAAATCTTGCCACTCGATTTGTTTGGCCTTCTGATACAGCGTATCGGTATCATGACACGGGTACGATATTAACGGCGCAAGGCAGCGAGAAAGAAGCCTGGTCAGATAATTAATTCGATACAAAGTTGATTTATCCGCCCTGAAATGAATTCCGCTGAATTCCGGCCTGACCTCATCGGCGCCGAGTTCAGTCAGCTCCTTCGCGCCGGCTTCTTTTAAGCTGTCGGCTATTTGGGCAAAATAACGGCAATCCTTCTGATACTGATATACCGCCGCTTGCCGTTTTTTTCTTCTAAGGCGTTTGACCTTGTCGGATGATACCATTTTTCACCGCTTTCGTTCAATCGGAACCGGAAAGAACGGTCGAGATATTACTTGATCATTTCAAACCTTTTGCAGTATTACAGGGTCAACAATGCAGGAGTTTGGATGCAAAATCAACTGAATTGTGGGAAAATCCGTTCTTCGGTGGCAAGAATGCGAGTGTGCCGGCGGAGAAAAATTTAATGGGTATTCATGTTGAGCCGGAAGAGGGGGGACCTGCAAAATGGATACGGAATATAAAAGCAGAACCTGCAAAAAAAATGAGGCGCGGGCTCTGCAGCGCCTGGGCGAACAGTTGGTTGCCCTGCCGTTCGGACAGCTCGAGGCCCTTGATTTGCCGGATGAGCTTCTGACGGCCATCGAATTGGCACGTAGAATAAGGAGCCACGGCGCCCGGCGCAGGCAGATTCAGTACATCGGAGCCCTCATGCGGCATATCGACCCGCGACCCATCAAAGCCGCACTCGATCGCATCCGGTCGGGAAACCTACGGAAATAACCCTCATTATTCTCCAAATGTTATCAGATAAAGCCCGATAAGGGTCTAAAAGCCTTGACCACTGCCTCTTTATTGTATAGTATGTCCACGTTTCATGGACATACTATGATTTCAATTGAGGTGAATTTGTTGAACGCCATTGCACGGATCCGGCGGAACACGGGCGGCGAGATATTTGACTATCAGGTCCTGCTGGACGCGTTAGCAGAATACCGTAAGCCCCGGGATAAAATTACCAGACTGCTGGCCAGTGGGACGATCGTGAGGGTCAAGAAGGGGCTGTACTGTTTCGGTGAGCCCTTTCGCAGGGAACCGTTCAGCCGCGAATATCTGGCCAACCTGATTTATGGGCCGTCGTATGTCAGCCTTGAGTATGCCCTGAGCCATCACGGTCTGATCCCGGAGCGGGTGGAGGCCGTCACCTCGGTGACCACCCGCCGTTCGCGTGATTTCGACACGCCCTTCGGTGCCTTTTCCTACCGC
>JAJRVZ010000017.1 GCA_024277055.1 Calditrichota bacterium | reverse complement strand
GCATTTGATGGCGCAGGCTGTAAAACGACTGTATCCCGAGGCGCAGCTGGGTATCGGACCGCCGATCGCCGACGGTTTCTATTATGATATTGATCTGGACAAGAAACTGGCGCCTGAAGATTTTGAAGCAATCGAATCCGAAATGGCAAAAATCGTAGACGAAGATTTGCCGATTTCAAGACGGGAACTGGATTATAGCGAAGCCGTCGAGTTCTTTGAAAAGAATGGCGAAAAACTGAAAATCGAGCTGATCAACGAATTGAAGGAAAATATTTCCGCTTACACCCAGGGTGAATTTACCGATCTTTGTCGCGGACCGCATGTTGATACAACCGGGCGGCTGGGCAAGAATTTTAAATTGCTTTCGGTTGCCGGGGCTTACTGGCGCGGTGATGAAAAAAATAAAATGCTGCAACGGCTGTACGCAACTTCTTACCCCGATAAAAAAATGCTCAAACAGCACTTATTCCGCCTGGAAGAAGCGAAAAAGCGTGATCACAGAAAACTGGGGCGCGAACTGGATCTTTTCAGTATTCAGGAAGATGTCGGCGGAGGGTTGATTCTCTGGCATCCCCGCGGGGCGCAAATCCGTAATATAATTGAATCGTTCTGGAAAGAAGAGCATTTCAAAAACGGATATCAATTGGTATATTCCCCTCATGTTGCCAAATATGAATTGTGGCAGAAAAGCGGGCACAGTGATTTCTACAGCGAAAATATGTACACCCCGATGCCTGTTGAAGAGGTCAATTATCAGCTCAAGCCGATGAATTGCCCGTTTCATATGACCATCTACAATTCGCAGATTCGCAGCTACCGTGATTTGCCGATCCGCTATGCTGAACTGGGGACGGTTTATCGTTTCGAGCGTTCGGGGGTACTGCACGGACTGATGCGCGTTCGGGGTTTTACGCAGGACGATGCCCATATTTACTGCACCCCGGACCAGCTGACGGATGAAATAGCCCGTGTGCTGGAATTCACGTTGTTCATGCTTTCGACCTTCGGGTTTACGGAATATTCGGTATATTTATCAACCCGGCCGGAAAAGTTTGTCGGGTCGGTTGAAAAGTGGGACAGTGCAACGGAATCGTTGCGGCTGGCGCTTGAGAAAAAAGAGATTGAATATCAGATTGATCCGGGCGAGGGAGTATTCTACGGTCCAAAGATCGACATCAAAATAAAAGATGCGCTGGGTCGCTACTGGCAGTGTTCAACCATTCAGGTGGATTCTAATTTACCGGAGCGATTTGATATAAAATATGCCGGTGAAGATGGTGCGTATCATCAGCCGATAACCATCCACAGGGCTCTGCTGGGTTCGCTGGAACGTTTTTTCGGAATTCTGATTGAGCATTATGCAGGAAATTTTCCGTTGTGGCTGGCGCCGGTTCAGGTAAAAGTGCTGCCGATTACGGATGCACATATTTCGACCGGACAGCAAATTCTTCAGGAATTGCAGGCCGCCGGCTTTCGAACTGAAATCGATAACCGCAACGAAAAAATAGGGTACAAAATTCGTGAAGCGGAAGTACAAAAAGTACCGTACATGATCATTATCGGAGATAAGGAAGTAGAATCGGGTCGGCTTTCCGTTCGGCACAAGGGCGAGGGCGATTTGGGAACCATGGACCGGAAGACGTTTATTGAACGTTTGCAAACTGAAGTTTCCAGCAAAGTTTGAGGAGGAATTATTAAAAAAGAGAAGATACGGGTTAACAACGCAATCGATGCGGCTGAAGTACGGTTGATTGACGGAGAGGGTAATCAGGTGGGGATCGTACCAATCGAAAAAGCCAGGGATATGGCCCGTGAAAGCGGTCTGGACTTGGTTGAGGTTGCCCCGACATCAAAACCGCCCGTCTGTAAATTGCTCGATTTCGGAAAGTACAAATACGAGATCAGTAAAAAAGAAAAAGACAGCAAGAAAAAACAGCATGTTATCGTTGTAAAAGAGATCAGAATGCGACCACGGACGGAAGATCACGATCTGGAATTCAAACTTAAACATGCCCGAAAATTTCTGGAACAGAGAAACAAAGTGAAATTTACAATACAGTTTCGCGGCCGGGAAATGGCCTATAAGGAACTCGGCGGGGAATTGATGGATAAGGTTATTGAAAAGCTGGATGATATAGCCAAAGTTGAAGGGGAACGTAAATTTGAAGGACGTTCCCTGACGGTAACCATGATAGCGAAATAAAATACAATTAAAAAGGAAAATAGTTATGCCAAAGATGAAATCCAATCGTGGAGCGGCAAAGCGATTCCGTGTAACTGCCAGTGGTAAAATCAAACGCCACAGCTCACATCACAGTCATATTTTGACGAAAAAATCGACAAAGCGGAAACGCGGTTTGCGTAAAGAAAGTATGGTATCGGATGCAGACAGCAGCCGTGTACATACAATGATTTTGAAATAGCAAAGCAGGGAGATACAAAAAAATGCCAAGAGCAACAAATAATGTGGCTGCACGCAGTCGCAGAAAAAAAATTCTGAAGGCAGCCAAGGGCTATCGTCTCGGTAAAAGCCGTTTGTACGCCACAGCAAAAGACCAGGTTGAAAAATCCTGGCAGTACGCTTATCGTGACCGCCGGCAGAAAAAGAGAAATTTTCGCCGCCTGTGGATCACGAGAATCAATGCTGCCTGCCGGCAGGAAGAAGTCTCTTACTCGGTTTTTATCAATAAACTGAATGAGAAGAATATCGAATTGAACCGGAAAGCACTGGCGGATCTGGCCGTGCGTAATCCGGAAGCATTTACCCAGCTCGTTAAAGAAGTAATGGCCTAGGGATCCGGAAAGTGTATTCACAAAGGAAGTGCGTATGCGTACTTCCTTTTTTTATTATCCAGAGGAAGGCATGCAGAAGCGCATAAAGCAAGTAGAGGCAAGTTTCCTGAAAGAGATAGCCGGTGTCTCCCAGCCGGCTGATCTGGAAAATATTCGTGTGAAATATCTGAGCCGCAAGGGGCAAATTGCCCGGTTGTTCAGCGGTTTGAAGGATGTAGCGGCTGAAGACAGGCCGTCTGTCGGACAGCAATTAAATGCCCTGAAAAGCAAAGCCGAAAGTATTTTTTCGGAACGCAAACAACAGTTTGAATCGGCGTCGAAGGGTGATGAGGATATCGACCTGACACTACCCGGCAGACGTGCGGTACTGGGACACAAGCATCCGTTGAGCATCGTTCAGGATGAAATAAAGTTCATTTTCCGGGGGATGGGGTTTCGGGTGGAAGACGGACCGGAGATTGAAACCGACTACTACAATTTTGAAGCGCTGAACATGCCGAAGAATCATCCCGCACGGGATATGCAGGACACGCTTTATATTACCGAAGACATTCTGTTGCGAACGCATACGTCACCGGTGCAGGTGCGGGTTATGAAATCGCAGCAGCCGCCGGTGAAAATTATAGCACCGGGCCGGGTTTATCGCCGCGATACGCCGGACGCTTCTCATTCCCCTTTGTTTCACCAGGTTGAAGGGCTGGTGGTTGACGAAGGTATAAACTTCGGTGATTTGAAAGGGGTGATCACCGCCTTTGCCCACAAAATGTTCGGGTCGGACATCAAAGTGCGCTTCCGTCCCAGCTTTTTTCCCTTTACGGAACCGAGCGCTGAATATGATTTTAATTGTGTGTTCTGCCGCGGAAAAGGCTGCCGGGTTTGTAAAAATACCGGCTGGATGGAAATATCGGGAGCCGGCATGGTTGATCCCAACGTGTTTGAATCCGTCGGATACGATTCGGAGAAATACACCGGTTATGCGTTCGGGATGGGTGTCGACCGGATCGCCATGTTAAAATACGGCATCAGCGATATTCGCCTGTTTTTTGAAAACGATATGCGATTCCTGTCTCAATTCTGACAATACATAAACATAAGACGAAGTTATGCGTGTATCTTATAATTGGTTAAAAGACTACGTTAAAATTGAATTGTCCCCGGCAGAACTGGCGGACAAACTGACCATGAGCGGTTTTGAAGTCGAGGAAGTGATCCGGACCGTGCCGGAATTCAACGGTATAAAAGTAGCCCGTGTTGAATCGGTTGGGAAACATCCCAATGCAGACCGGCTATCGGTTTGCACGGTGGATACCGGCACTGAAAAACTGCAGGTTATCTGTGGCGCCCCGAATGTCGCAGCCGGTCAACTGGTACCCTTTGCCGCGGTCGGTTGCGAATTGCCCAATGGACTGAAAATAAAAAAAGCGAAAATACGGGGTGTCGAATCTTTCGGGATGATATGTTCGGAAGAGGAATTGGGTCTTGCTGAAAAATCAGACGGTATCTGGGTTCTTCCCGAAGACTGGGCAATGCAGAGCGATGTTCATCAAAATCTGATGTCTGTGCAGGATTATATTCTCGACATTTCCATCACACCGAACCGTCCGGACGCCATGAGCATGATCGGGATAGCACGTGAGGTTGCGGCGATCACCGGCACAACCTGTAAAAAACCGGATTTCGTTTTACGGGAATCGGATGAGCCGGCGTCGGACTATGCGAAAGTAATAATTGAAAACCCGGATGGATGTCCGCGCTATGCGGCGCGTGTGATCAAAAATGTAAAAATCGGCCCGAGCCCGGCCTGGCTTGCCCGCCGCTTGCGTGCCGCCGGGGTGCGCCCGATTAATAATATTGTCGATGTTATCGTATCGACAGGAGCAATCATAGTCGATC
>JAJRVZ010000307.1 GCA_024277055.1 Calditrichota bacterium | reverse complement strand
GGCGTGCTGGTGCAGAGCAATTTCGGCGGGGTGCTGACCATTGACGGCAGGCGGGTTGGCGAGGAACTGGGTAAATATTATCTCAAAGACGCCGTCGAACAGGGCGCTGACGGCTCATGCATGATCGTTATTGCCACCGACGCGCCGCTTTCGCCGCGCAATCTGAAACGGCTGGCCAAACGGGCCCTGCTGGGGTTGGCGCGTACGGGCGGTATCAGCAGCAACGGCAGCGGGGATTTTGTGATTGCCTTTTCCACGGCGGCGGAAAACCGGATCGATTACCAATCAGATAATCCTTTACAAAATCTTACTTTCCTGCGCAACGACCGTCTCAGCCCGCTGTTTCTGGCGGTGATCGAAGCAACAGAGGAGGCTATATACAATTCGCTTTTTATGGCGACCGATGTCTGCGGATACAACGGACATTGCGTGAAGGCGCTGCCGGTGCGGGAATTGTTCCGGAAATAAAGGAATATCGATTAAGTTGTATTGTGTATCAATTGATTAATTCAATTACAATTTTCCTGCCCATGAATTTATTTGCGGGACTCGTGGAAACGATTTTAAGTCGATCGGTTTTAACCGGATTCAAAAAGGGAGGAGAAAACCATCCCCTCCCTTATACACTATTGACGCACTGCATTATACCGGTTACACTCACTCATCACCTTTTCTAAAAATCATTCCGGTATACTTTTCCGCCTTTCATGACGAAGCGGATATTCTTCAGTACGGAAATATCATCTAACGGATTGCCTTGAACGGCTACCACATCGGCGAATTTGCCTTTTTCCAGCGTGCCGATGTCGTCCTGCCAGTCCATTAACTCTGCGGGAGTAAGTGTCGCGTATTGCAAAGCTTTTTTCGGGCTGATACCGTGTTCGACCATAATTTCAAGTTCTTCGAAATTGTTCATCGTCCATGGATAGCCTCCGGCATCGGTGCCCAGTACAATTTTCATTCCTTTATCCGACGCCGTTTTCATTGCTTTATGCAGATTTTTCAGCATGGCCGACCAGAAGGGGTCACCGGCTTTGGTACGCGGACCGGAGACGTATTTCGATACCAGTGCCGTCGGACTCCAGTACACACCCTGTTTTATGGCCTGATCGATCAGCGCCTCATCCAGTCCGTCACCGTGCTCGATGGAATTGACACCGGCATCCAGTGCATTGCGCAGTCCGTCGCGTCCAATGGCGTGGGCGGCGACTTTTACATGCTGGCGGTGTGCCTCATCGACAATGGCTTTCAGTTCGTCCAATGTGAAATTCGGTTTGCTGCTGATACCGCAGTCGGTATCAATATAGTAGCTGCGATCGCAGTATACCTTAATCCAGTCGGCACCGTTTCCGATTTGTTCGCGAACCGCCTGCCGGCAATTCTCTACACCGTCAACGATTTGCACACCTTTCGGCCAGGAACGTTCCCAGTTATAATGAAGAACCGGATAAGCCCCGGTAATGCTCATTGCCCGACCGGCAACCTGCAGGCGCGGTCCGGGAATAATACCCTGTACGATAGCTTCTTTCAAATCTACGTCGGCATAACCTGTACCTTCATTACCGATATCACGCATGGTAGTCAGTCCCCGCATCAATGCCATACGAGCGGCAGCAACCGCCTGGATGGTCCGGAAGGGCGTTGATAATTTCAGAATCTGATCGTTATAGGCTACATGGGTCGAATCGCCCTGAATCAGTAAATGCACATGCGCATCGATCAGACCGGGTAAAACAGTGGCATTACTCAGGTCGATCAGACCGGCATCAGATGGTATTTCGGAATGTGAGACAATATCTACGATGCGTTCATCTTCGATAATCAGCGCTTTGCCGGAAAGAAGTTTACCCAATTTTACATCAAGAAACTTACCGCATTTTATAACAATCCGTTCCCGGGCGGAAAGGCTGTTCGATGCGATAAAAATTAATAATACCGACACAGTAATCCTGAAAAAAGAATTCATTTTCCCTCCAGATATTAATAATGGCAAGTGTGAAGAATGTATTATTATGGAATATAAAAGGCAAGTGAGGGATTATATTCATTTTCAAGCATTAGAAACGTTTGACAAGGTTCGGGTAAATATCTAAATTGACGCGCATTTTATAATAATAGTAGCAACAGGAAAAAGAGGCGGAACTGAAATCATATAAATTGACCATCCCGAGCAGTACGGAGTATCTGGACAAAGTTGAAAAGCTTTGTACCAGGGTAACCAATGAGGCCGGGATGAATGAAAGTGATGGAGATGATGTTGCGATAGCTGTCACTGAAATCGTTAACAATGCAATTCATCACGGAAATCTTGACGACATTACTAAATCGGTGCACCTGGTCTTTTCCATTGAGCCCGGCCTGGTACGTATCAGCATTCGGGATGAAGGCGGAGGATTCGTGCCGGATGAACTTGGTGACCCACTCGCCCCGGAAAACCTTATGAAAGAAAGTGGACGGGGTATTTTCCTGATACGCACTTTGATGAATTCTGTCGATTTTAATTTTTCAGAGAACGGAACTGAAGTTATCATTACCAAAAATGTGAAATAATATCTGTAGTTTTAAAACGAATGCAACGGTAACTGCGGTTATAGGAGCATTGAAAATTAAGTCCCTTTTATGAACCGGGACTTTTTATTTGTAAAATTATTTAAGTAAAGTTATGAAAAACGGAATGAAAACGGTAGTTGTGGCCATGAGTGGCGGGGTGGACAGCTCCGTTGCTGCAGCATTGCTGAATGATCAGGGCTATAAGGTGATCGGCATAACCATGAAGCTGTGGGATTTTGAGCAGGTCGGAGGTAACGTGAACCATGAAAGCGGTTGCTGTTCACTGTCCTCTTTCAACGATGCCCGTCTGGTCTGTGCTGCATTGGGTGTACCGCACTATGTATTGAATTTCAGTCGTGAATTTCATGAAGGGGTTGTGGAAGATTTTATCGATGAGTATCTGGCCGGACGAACTCCGAATCCCTGTGTGCAGTGCAACATAAAAATCAAATGGAAAACTCTGGTTGAAAAAGCGGAGCAACTGGGGGCGGATTATATAGCTACCGGCCACTACGCCCGTGTGCTGTTCAACAGTGAAACGGGTAGATATGAATTGTGGCGAGGGGTTGATAATCGTAAAGATCAGTCTTACGCGCTATGGGGTATCCGGCAACAAAGTCTGGCGAAAACCCTGTTTCCGCTGGGTGAACTGACCAAGCCTCAGGTACGGAAACTGGCCCGCAAATACGGATTAAACACGGCTGAAAAAGCGGAAAGTCAGGAAATCTGTTTTATTCCGGATAATAATTATCACCGGTTGCTGAAACAGGTCAATCCGGAACTTGAGCAAAAGATCACCGGAGGGGAACTGGTAGATACGGAGGGCAATCGGCTGGGAACCCATATGGGGTATCCTTTTTATACCATCGGGCAGCGCAAAGGGTTGGGCGGAGGTTTCGAACAACCGATGTATGTAGTGGACATCGACAGCAGGAATAACCGGGTAATTGTCGGTACGGCCGATGAGCTGCGGCACAAGGAATTTACTGTTGAGCAGGTGAACCTGATTTCACAGGAAAATCTTACAGGGTCAACGCACGTTTCGATAAAAATCCGATACAACGATGACGGGCATCCGGGAATGATCATCCCTCAGGATGGGCAGCAATTGCGTATCGTATTCGATGAACCTCAGAAGTCGATCACCCCCGGCCAGTCGGCTGTTTTTTTCGATGGTGAGCGTGTTCTGGGGGGGGGAATTATAAAAGAAAGACTTTAAAAGTTGACGAAAAGCCAACAGCGATTGTAAATTGTAAACTCACAAAAGACCGGACGGTGATACTATGTCTGTGAATGGAAAAGAGAAAAAAGTAACAGCACCGGAGTTGCTGGCAATGAAACAGCGGGGTGAAAAAATCGTGGCGCTTACCGCCTACGATACTTTAATGGCTAAAATGCTGGATGACGCCGGTGTTGACGTTGTGCTGGTCGGTGACTCGGCCGGAATGGTGGTGGCCGGGTTTGAT
>JAJRVZ010000306.1 GCA_024277055.1 Calditrichota bacterium | reverse complement strand
GCGTCTATTTCTGTGAATTTATTGCCGGCAATTTCCGGCAGGTGCGAAAAATGATGCTGGTCAAATAATCCGGCCGGGAAAGCCCCGGCCGGCGGCGGGGCTTTTTTAAATAAAAGAAAGCGGGTAGCATTCGGTAAATAATGATAAAAGCCATAACGAGAAACGTGCTTCCTCAATGCCCCTGCGCCACCGCCTGCAAACCATCGGTATCTTTTATCACCAATCTCCGCCCGTCAAAATCGATCAGTCCCTGCCTTTTGAAATCATTCAGGCAGGCCGTCGTCGTTTCCCGTGTCGAACCGATCAGGCTGGCGATGTCGTAATGGGTCAGTTTCACGTAAATATACTGCTGATCGTTTTTGTTGTAGCCGTAGGTATCGACCAGGTGCAGCAGCAACCCTGCCAGGCGCTGGAAAACATTGCGGAATACCAGATCCTCTACCTTCTGTCCCAGCCGTTTGAATTTCAGACCGAAAATTTTGGTAATGTGCAGGCTCATCTCGGAATTGCGCTGCAGGTGACGCACGAAATCATCACGATTTACGATACACACATAACTGTCCATCAGCGCCTCGGCCACGTAATTGCGCGGGCTCTTGTCCACCAGCGCCATTTCGCCGAAGATCTCACCCGGGTTTACCATGCCGAGGATGATCTCCTTGCCGTTGTCCGAATACTTGCTGATCTTCACCACGCCCGACTTCAGCAGGTACACCTTGTCGCCCTGATCACCGGGTAGAAAGATCATTTCCTTTTTGTTGAACCGTTTCTCGATGGTCACTTTCGAAAACTCAACCATTTCGCCCTGGCTGAGACAGGTAAAAAAATTGAAGCGTTTTAAATGCCAGATTTTGTCCATAATCAACCCCGTGCTAATTTATTCTCCCGTTACCTCTAACGAAATAATACCGTGTAATAATTTCGTCTGTCTGGTTTGATGTATGGATATGAAAAGGGGACAGGAATCAGTAAACCAACCAGGCGTCAGTGTAACCCTGCTTACGAATTTGCTGCAAAAGCCGTCGAGCTTCGGTTTCTTTCCGCAACGGACCGATAACGATTTTGAAAAGATTTCCTGAAGATTGAATGTTTACCGGTTGATCCGTTTTCTGTGAAACTTCCCGTTTCAGCCGTTCGGCATGCGCTTTATCTTGTACCGCGGCGACCTGAATCTGATAGCGGTTTCCCGGTAATTCATGCCGGGTCGCAGAGGAATCGCTGCTGTCGGCAGCGACGGGAATGACGATAGTCCGTTGCACCACCCATGCGCCGGGAAAGCCGTTGCGTCGCATTAGCAATTTTAAATTATCAGCCGGAGCGCGGTAGGGAAAATCTCCGATCTGTACCTTATGCAAGCCGCTTTCAACGAGCAGGTGCACCGAATCCGGTGAAAACCCACTTACCTGATTCGCAACTTCTCCGGCTTTCAGTGAATCGAGCCCGGCAAATACCTGTACCCGGTAACCCTCGATCTCCTTGAATTTGGGGGCAGGCGGTTCGGGCGGAGGCGGCGGGATGATCAGCCGGTTCAGCGTCACTTCCTGCTGCGGCAACTGAAATATGGTATCCAGAAACGGATCGTCCACATCCACCTGCTGAAAATAGAGGCTGCTGTCGGGACCGGCAATCGTTTCTTTTTTGGTCAACGCGCCGGGCTGACAGGCCATAAGCAGTAGTAACACCGCCGGGATAATAATTGAAGTAAAAAATTTCATGGATCAGTAATTCCGTTTTAAAACCGTGCCGGGGTAATATTTGCTCAAAATATGGTAATATTTGAAACCGTTCTGCGACATGTTCATCGCCCCCCACTGACACATGCCCACACCGTGCCCGTACCCGCCGCCGCGTATTTCCAGCGTCGAGTCGGAGGTCTGCGCGAAATAGAACAAACCGCCGGGTAAATAACCGCCGGGCGGCCAGGCCAGAAAACGGCGCACTTCGGTGCCGTGCAACAATGCGCTGGTGTCGGCATAGATCACTTCCAGCGTGTTCACTCTTCCGCTTTCGGTGCGATCGACAATGCGCAGGGTGAAGGCCAGTTCCGTGGTATCGGTGAACGCCGGGCGGGTGGAATCCGCCAGAATTCCTTTACCGAAATAATGGAAAAACAGGGTATCCAGTTGCGCCAGAGAGCGCCGCTCAACCCAGCGGAATTTCGATGAGGCGCTGCAGGAAAAATAGTCTTTCACCGCATCGGTTGATGCCGGCATGTAAACATAGTCCGAATCGGGAAAAACATTCACCGACCGTTCCAGCTTCCCGCCGCAGGTGGAATGATAGTACACCGGCGCCGGTCTCCCCTGATAGGTCAGGATCACCCCTCTGGTTTCTCTTATCGCAGCGTCGGACAGTGGCCGGTGACGTTCCAGTCCGGCATAAACCTGGTCCTGCACGCTGCTGTACACATCGAAGGGCAGGCCGGGTTTGGAACCCATTCGCAGCAGGGCATAGGTTCGGGCGCAGATAGCCTGCGCTTTTACAGCCTCGGCGTAGTACTCTTCGGTTGTATAGATTTCCGCCGGCACCACACCCAGCAAGTATTCTTCCATCGGCAGTTGATTTACCAGGTAAATCCCGCCCTCATCGGCCGGAAAAAAAAGAATATCGCCGCCGTAGGAGG
>JAJRVZ010000305.1 GCA_024277055.1 Calditrichota bacterium | reverse complement strand
GCAAGATTGTGGGAACGCAGGGCAAACCTATCCACTTCTTCCCGGGTGATGGTGTACTTTTTCGCCAGATTTTCAGCCGTCTGTCCCATGGCGCAACGAACAGCCGGGTCCATCAGGGAATCCCATAAGAAATCCGCAAATCGTATTCCGCCCAGCCGGTAGCCCAGCCGATTCCCAAATGAAATCGTCGGCGCAAGCGTCATCGATTCCGAACCGCCGGCCAGCACCGTTCCGGCTTTACCCAGAGTAATTTGCTCCGCTGCGGCGATAATCGATTCGAAACCGGAGCCGCATAAGCGCTGCACCATCAGTGCCGGCACCTCTTTCGGAATACCGCAATACAAACTGATATGCCTCGGCAGGTAGATGGCGTCGCCACTGCCGGGAATGATATTCGCAAAAACTATATGATGTATTTCATCCGCTTTAATTCCACTGCGCTCAATTGCCGCCCGGGAGGCGATAATACCCATGTCTGTCGGTGAAACCGAACCGAGCGCGCCGCCAAATTTGCCGAAAGGCGTGCGTGCCCCGTCCAGCAGATAAATGTCCCTGTACACCGCTCCAAAAATTTTTTCTTTTTTCATATCCCCACCGCCTTTATTGTTTAATCGAATTCAATTCGGCTATAGATTATCACTGATATTTCTAATAATTTTATATTTAATCTATTTTGCCTTTTTTCCTATCCGTCTTTCTCCCGCGGCCTGATCCTGTTTTTTCGCCAGTATCGCCGCCCCGAACGCTACCGTAAATTGCGGTTTTTCAAACACACTGATTTCAGTGTCCAGTTCTGCAGCCAGCAATTCTTTCAGCAGCGGGTGATAAGCGATCACCCCGCCGCAGAGATACAACGGCAATCCGGCCGGAATCGGCATTTTGCAAATTCGTTTGACGATAGACAGGTAAATGCCGCGCGCAATATCTTCGATGGGTACGCCGTCAAATTTCCAGCCCAGAATTTCCGTTTTAGCGAAAACAGTACAAAAACTGTTGATTACCCGGTTGGCTCTGGACTGCACGGCGAGCTCATTCATTTCGGCAATTTCCATTTCCGCTTTCTCGGCAATTTCGGTGATGAATGCGCCGGTGCCCGCCGAACATTTATCATTCATATAAAAATTCCGCACTTCTCCGGCCGGACCGCATTCTATTATTTTTATATCCTCTCCGCCGATGTCAATCACGCCTTTTTCAACCGGAAACAGGGCGGAAGCGCCGGCGGCGGCACAAATCAGTTCGGTTTTTTTAAGATCACTGTCGAATTGTTTGCGTCCATATCCCGTTGCACAACTGCACAGGATGGAATAATTGTCATATATCTCTTGCAGCTTTTGCTGATACAGATCGCGGTTTCGACTGCGCGTCATGATCACCTGATTATAATGAATTTTTCCCGATTCATCAATGACGACAAATTTAGTAAAAGACGAACCCAGATCGATTCCAAGAAAGTATTTACCGTTTTTTTTATGTTCAGTTGATTCATTCATATTGTCTTGATTCCGATAATTTCTTAAAGGAAAGCGGACTCTTCCAATTATTCAGGCGTATACTCCATCATGTGAACCAGCGCCGTCACCGCCAGATTCAGCGGTGTCGGCACATAATGTTTGCGACCGTATTCCATAATTTTCCCATTCAACTGATCGATTTCGGTCAGCCTGCCGTTTTCCAGATCGACCAGCATCGAGGGCCGGTGATGACCGGCATTTTTCAAGTAGCGAATGCAGAACTGGCGAAATTTTTTCCCCAGTTCGATACCTTCGATTTCAGCAACACGGACCGATTCTTTAATAATCGACTCGACCAGCTCGTAGGTTTGGGGAAAATCCATTACTTCTTTCATTGTTTTTCTGGTAATGGCGCACACGGCGCTCAAAGCCGCATTCAGTATAGCCTTTTCCCATACCAGATCCTGAATATCATCCGGAATTTCCGTCTGCAAGTTCACCGAATTCAGTAATTCAGATACTTTTTCTGCAATCTCTTCACCCTTCGGCATCAGGGCGGCTACATAGTTGGGCGGATTGAAAAAACTGACGTGAACCGTATTCAGGTCGCTCATGTTCCCGGCATAATTGATTACCATGCGCAGGGTTCGGTCGTCACCGAATACCCGCGCCGCTTCCTGTTCATTGTCAATTCCGTTTTGCGCACACATCACAAAAAGATTTTCCGAGGCTATTTCAGATAATTGCCCCAATACCTTTTTCAATCCCGGTGTTTTGACTGAAATGACTGCCAGGTCCAGGTCATACATCTCCAGTTCCTGAACGGAATAACATACGTTTTCAACCTTTACTTTCTTCTGAAGGGTATGTTTTAATTGAATGCCCGATTTTTTGATTTTGTCCATTTTCTGCGGCATAATATCACATGCGACGACAAATACCCCCGATTCAATTAAATGGGCAGCCAGCACACAGCCCACCGGTCCCAGTCCGATTATTCCGATTCTCAGTTGGTTGTTGTTGTTATTGTTCGAAGCCAAAACTGCCTCCTGAATTAGTAAAGATTCTTTATACAGCCAATTGCTCGATAAACGTTTCCAGCCTGGTAGCGGTTTGTCCGTCCGAGAAGAAACGTAAATCGTTCAAATCACCATCGATGGTTATACAGGGGATACCGGTCTGTTCCGTAAAGCGTCGCGGTAATCCGAAACGGTTGTTGGAATTGTTGAAGCAGGTTTTTGAATCGTGAAAGACCATACCGTCAACCTTGAAATCTCCGGCCAGTTGGTCAAGCATTTTCAGTTTACTGTTTTCACCGCGGTTGATAAAAATTTCCGTATAGGCAACAGCCATCGAGCGCAACGGGTCTTTTGCATCGAACGCGTCGAATACCCAGCTGTTGCAATAGGTGGACGCCACAACCGATGCGTTGTTTTCGGCAAACAATCCGGCCAATGAGCGCAGACGGCCCCATACCGGCATGCCTTCCCAGTAAATCCGCACCTGCTCCTGCGGAACCGCGCCCTCGCGTTTCTGAATCAGGTCCTTCAGCTCCGCCAGCAGTTTTTCATAGAATTCTACGCAGATTTTCGTGCCGCGCAGTACCACGATCGGCGCCATTAATATCGTACCGTCAAAAAAGGTCAGCGGGGCTGGAGAATGTTTTGCCGTTTCCAGCACCTGTTTCCACAACTGCGAACCGCGGTAGCTGAGCACCAGTGTTTCTTCGAGCCGGCCGGACTTCATTTTTTTTCCCAGCACCTGCTCACCGACATTTATTAATTGTGCAAGCTGTCCTGCGACATCTTCAATATGTGCGGGCAGTACTTCTTCGATATGACGCGGCGGGAAAATACCAAATACAGGGCAATCGAATTCCCGGCCAAAAAAATTGAACCATTACTGAACCTCCCTACACTGGTTCGTATTAAATACGATCAGATCGGGTTTCGGAACCGATTTCAAACCGTAGGCCTGGGTTAGCGGTGTTTCTTTCATCAGCCAGGCGCCGATATCCGAAGTAAGATACGAGCAGATTTCACCGCCGTAGCCGGCCTGATGGGCGCGGGGAATATAGCGCTGCGCCGTTCGTGATGCCCCCAGCAACGCACCGTGATTCTCCGGAAAATATACTTCGAAACCAAGAGCACGCAGAATTTCCGCCGGACCGGCGCTGGTACACCAGGCAACCGGCGCTTCGATACCTGTAAAATAATCCTTCAGGATATTTTTTAAAAATTGTTGCGACTGCAGTCTAGGCATCTTCTTCCAAATTAATAATGTATACTTTTTCCTTTACGGGCTTTGCGTTTCCCTCGTACATCTTCTCAATATCCGCTTTAAACACCCGCGCCAGTACGTTCGGCGCCACCTTCATCGATGGTGTTAATTCTTCCCGCTCGATGCTGAGTTCATAATCCACCAGCATGGCCGCATGGGGCCGCGCATATTTTACATCTATTTCATTGTTCAGTTTTTTCAGACAATGGGTAAGGCAGTGGGCAAAATCACCAAGATTTTCGGGACATTCACACCCCGGCTTAAGATGCGATTCGTCCGGCATCTGCTTAAACATGGCTTTGTTCGGGAACAACAAAGCAACCGGATAATCGCGGCCGTTCCCGGCCAGAAATGCATGCGACAAGAAAGCGCAATCGCCGGTGATGAGGTTTTCGATTTCGGTAGGAATTACTTTCTCCGCATTACTCAGTTTAAAAATACGGTCCTTGCGTGAAATAAGCCGTAACCCGGATTCGCAAAACTCACCCATATCGCCGGTGTAAAACCAGTTGTCTTCCGTAAGCACCTTTCGCGTCGCTTCCGGGTTTTTATAATAACCGCTCATCACGTTCGGGCCCCTGATCAGGATCTCACCGTCACCGGCCAGACGAATGGAGACGCCCGGAATGGGTTTGCCCACAACCCCCGGTTTTCTCGGCAGCTTCGGATCGGTAATGGTGCAGCAGGGTGAGGTCTCGGTCAATCCCCAGCCTTCAACGACCGGAATTCCACGGGATTCAAATACGTCGGAAACGGTTTTGGGAAGCGGGGCGGCAGCGGTAAAAATGAACCGTAATTCTTTGTGAAACAGCAAATGCTCCACCTCACTGTCCTGCATGGCCAGTGTAACCAGCTGCTGGTAAATTTTAGGAACACTGAAAAAAACGGTCGGCATTACCTGCTTCCAGTTCGACAGCAGGATTTCAATATTTTTACCGAAACCGTGCTCGAGTGACAGAACAGCCCCGTTGGTAATTGCAGCGTATTTTTCAAAAATTCCGCCGAAACTGTGATGCCAGGGCAAATAGGACAAAAACCTGTCCCGGTTGCTTAATTTCCACAATACGCGCATGGCGGCCTGCTGAGACAGTATATTCTGATGTGTCAGCCGAACGCATTTGGGTTTGCCCATCGTGCCCGAAGTGTACATCATCAGGCACACCGTAGTCGCCGAAACGTTTTCATTTTGAATGGTATGCGAATCGGAGCTGCCGGAAAGCAGAGCGTCAAACGAAACCAGCGGTCCCGAAAAACCGGAGTTCAATGATTCAAAATGAATGATTCCATAATTCGCCGCGGCGGAATTCAACTTATCCAGCTGCTCCTGATCTGAAACCGCTACCCATTTCGGTTCACAAAAATCCACCAATTCCGAGGCTCTGCCGGACGGATAACCGGCAAATATCGGGACCGTAATTGCCCCCATGGCCATGACCGCCATTTCGAGTTCCAGCATTTCCCTGCGGTTGCGCGATAAAATGGCCACCCGGTCACCGGGCTTCAGTCCCAGGTTCTGCAATTGTCGTTGTATATTCGCAATGTCTCTTTGAAACTGCTCCCACGGCAACGGGACATACTTACCATTCCGAACTTCCTGATAAACCGTATTGTTACTGAAAGCGGCGGCGTTTTCATTTAACATTTGTGCCAGATTTTTGTGATAAGGCGGAAGTGATAATTCCGATTCAAAAATCTGCGGCGTATTCATTGTTTTACCTTTAAAAGTTTATAATGCCTGAATCCCCCCCATAAAGCGGCGCCGAGCGCGCCGGCGGCCATGCAATCCCGCGCCGTGAAAACTTCAAGTTCCATGTTTTTCTCTTCAAGTTGTTCTTTTAATGCCGCCAGCAATCCGATATCCTGCGCCATTCCGCCGGTCAGTGCAATGGGTGATTCGACCTTCAATTTGTTCAGAAGTTTGAGAATACGCCCGGCAATGGAGATATGAATCCCCTTGATAATATCCGGGGTCGGGATACCCTGCGAGACCATATTGATCACATCGGTTTCGGCAAGCACGGCGCAGATGCCGCTGGTGCGTGCGGGGTTGGTGGATTGCAGTGAAAGCGGACCGACCTCGTCGATGGTTACGCCCAGATACCGGGTGATGTTTTCCAGAAACTGACCGGAGCCTGATGCGCATTGACCGGTCATTGCATAGCTGCGCACGCGTGCGCCCTTCTCCAGGGTCGTCACCCGGCAGAACAATGCTCCCAGATCGACTACGGTGCGCACTTCGGGATGATGATAGTAAGCCCCGCGGGCATGGGTGGTCATGCTGTAAAAATGGCCGCGCTTGTGACGCACCAGTTCACCTTCGCCGGTGGAGGCGACATATATTAAATCATCGTAGGACAAGCCGTGCTTGTTCAAAAGATGATCCACCGCTTTTTCGATCACCTGCGTCGGGTTCCGTTTTCTGATTCTTTCAACAATGATGTCTTTAATATTGGAATCGTTACCGTATTCCACCAGCGCCAGTTTGATCCAGCTGCTGCCGACGTCGATACCCAGCGTGAAATCCATTATTGTTTGTTCCTCCTTGCGCTGAACAGTGCAGCGCCCATCGCACCCATGAATATCGAATCGGCATGGGTGTTAATCTGTATTTCACCATAGTTTTTAGTAACCAATTGACCGACATATTTCACGACGGCATTGTTACGTGCAACGCCGCCGGTGAAAGTAAACTCATTCCGGACGCCGCCGGAACGGGCCAGCAAGGCGAAAGCCCGTTCAACAATTGCCTTGTGCAAACCGGCCAGAATATTTTCTTTTTTTTCTCCCAGGTTCAGATATTCCCGCAATTCGGCGCCGGCAAAAACCGTGCAGGTGCTGCAGATATTGGCTTCGTGATCGGCTTTCATGGCCAGCGGCCCCAGTTCGCTTACACTGATATTCATTTCATCGGCGATGTAGCCCAGGTATCTGCCGCAACCGGCGGCGCAACGATCATTCATCTGGAAACTGGTTACTAATCCCTGTGAATCCACCTGAATGGCTTTCGTGTCCTGGCCGCCGATATCCAGCACCGTCCGTGTTTGCGGAAAACAGGAATGAGCACCCATGGCGTGACACAATATTTCCGATTTGATATGCTCTTTTTCGAAAGGCAATAACTGGCGGCCGTATCCGGTACCGATGTAGTCGTCCGGTTCCAGAGACAATTTCGCCACTTCGTCCAGGTGAGCATGGATCAGATCTTCCGGTAATTCCATTTCCTCCGCAAGCAATTGAATGGCTTCACGGGTCAGAGCATCGAAATCAAATTCGATGATTTTGTTTTCAACGGGAGTGATGGACCGGTCGTACAGGGCCAGTAATTGATCGAAACGGGAACGGTCTTCATCCTGTATGATATGCAGGTAGACACTGCTGAACAAATCGCGGAAAAATTCAGAGGAGGTTGCCACTTTCCCGGTAAAAAAGCGATCGCGAATCCTTTTCAGTATTTCGGGTTGAATCCCGTTTAACAGCGATTTTATACCCGCAGGATCTGCGGACGGATCAAGTTGTCTGGAATTATGCAGCATCATTTCGAGTAATTGTTCGAAACGAATCTTAAATTGAAGAAAATGAAAACGGCTTTCGAGGGCTTCGAATATCCGTTCCCAGTCTGCAGAACCGTTTTGCTCCTGCATAAGCCTGGATTTCAGAAGAGAGAAACGGGAATTAAACTCTGCTTCCATGCGGGCGATTTCGGCGGCTACTTCATAGTTGGCTCTGGTGTTGGTTATGCCGCGCCCGATAATATTTTCCCCGGCGTCGAGTATTACCGCCTTCGACGTGGTGGAGCCCAGATCAATTCCCAGATAAACTTTCATAAATTCCTCTTCAAAAGGCTGATTTTATTTCGAAATATTCATCTCCGTATTGTCTTACTTTTCCTTGTTATTTTATCCTGCCGATTTTACAGGACGACGCTGATCCAGCATTTGAAAAAAGGAGTCCAGGCGGTTTTTGATATTGGAATAGGAATAATAGCGCGGATCCACCAGATCGGTTTCAATAAAGCCGACCGGGATTTCCAGGCGTTCTTCCAGTTCGCGCATCATAACCAGCTGACCCGCAGAAAACGAATTACAACTTTTTATCGAATTTACCAGAAATCCGTCCGCATGGTAACGTGTAATGAAGGTTTCCAGCAAATCGATTCGTTGCGGCAGATTGCGATTGGTGTAACAGCCCATGCAGTATTCGGCCATACTGCGTAACGGATCCTGTGAGGAATGCCGGAATCCCTCATCGTAAATACCGCCGACCCGTGTGTAAGTTGAGCCGACGAAAACCGCGCCCATTTCATAAAATATTTGCCAGAAATTTCTGAAATGCGTCCAGTTGGGCGGACCCTCCACCACAAGACGGAACCGCTCGTTCTCCAGAATTCCGTCCGGGGTAATGGGGCCGAGTTTTTTCTCAACCCGGTAATTAACCTCATTAAGCAATTCACGGTAGTATTCAACACAGGATTCGCTTCCCCGGAAGGCTGTGAAAATGGGACCTATATAGTACACACCTCCAAAATAGGCATCGATGGGCGACGGCTTGTGCCGGGCCGAATCAAATACCTCCACCAGCAGGTCTTCGGCGCTGGCCGAAAGGTCCATTTTTTCAGCAAGTTTATCGGCATCAAATTTTTTGCCGCTGACCTTTTCAAACTTCGGAATAACTTCATTGCGTAATTGCTGTTTGACATATTCTATGGCGCCGGCTTCAATTTTTCCCGATTCCTGGTAGGGAATGTGCAGCATGGCGATTTCAGCATCGGGATAAAACTGTTTCAGGTTTTCGAACCATTTCATGAACACAAAACAGCCGGTATAACTGAGCAGCAGAATATCCGGCGGCGGTAGCTGTTGTCCGGTGGGACCGATATTTCCCTGCAACATCATGCCGATGTCGCATTTTACATAGGAGCAGACATCCTCGGAATAGCCGGCTTCTTCCGCCTCGCGAATATAATCTCTGGATTTCTGGCGCATACCCGATTGCAGTGAATTTATTTCCGGGTAAACCGGCAGCATATCAAAAGCGTAAATCAATTCCGTCAGGTTACCCGGAACGAAAGTGTAGGCCACTTTTTTTCCGGTTTCCCGCACCTGCGAGAGTTCCATGAAATGCTCGGCCAGCATTTGTTTTTGCTTGACCATACTGTTTTCTTTTTGAACGTCCATGATCACTCCCACAATTTTATCATGTCGGCGAAGGTGCCGGCCTGTTCTTTGATTACATGAAATTGGCCGAGATTTTCGTGGTACTGAAAACTGAAATGACGGATGTGATGCCTGTCCATCGCTCGTTCGAGGTGCGGGCGGTCCAGCAGGGCCGGATCGCAGAAACTGGGTGCGCAGAAAATAACCCCGTCCGCGTTCAGATGCTTTACCTTTTCAGCCAGCTGATCGCCTTTTTCGTTTTCGCTGTCATAGACGGCGGATGAACGGATACTGTCTTGCAGATAGGCCTGTACCAGCGCGTTCACCGGATCAGAGGTATCGGAAGGGGTGTCCTTTTTCATCCAGCCCAGACCCAGTTGAAAATCGTCATCCACAATGTAACATCCCGCATTTTCAATGGTTTTTATCAAGCCGAGCGGCGGCTGTTCGCAAAAGGAGCCTGTTACCACGACACGAATTTTATCTTCTTCATCCGCTTCCACATTTTTAACCGATTCAAGCAAAGATTCAAGCAAATCGTTAAAATCCTCAACGCTCATGATGTTTCCGGCCCGGCGAATCAGATAATAATCCACAGCCGACATTTTGTGCGGATGGGCGGCACGAAAATCCTGCAGGTGCTTCAGGAGTTTTCTGTTCTTGTTGTAAAGATCTATGGAAATGTTTAACCGCTGTGTGTCAATACCGGAATTATTCAGCTTCTGCAAATCTTCCATCAGCCGTTCCAGTTCGCTGCGGTAAAAAACACCTCCGATCTGCTCATCGAAGTTCTGCGGAAAATCAAGATAGCGAATGTATCGGTTTTTACTCTGCAGCATGAAAATTCCGGACATGTTTCTGATTACATCGCAAATGGAGGGAAAGATGAAACCATCGAATTCATCTAAATTGCCGTTCAGCAGCAGTTCGACAACCGTGCGCGGGAGATGGCAAATATAGGATTGAAAAAAGGCATCGCCGCGAACGACCGGAATGCGGTCTCCGGCGCCGAATAAACCGACGGGCAACATGCCGGCTGCATGAATAATTTCACGGGGTATGTAAATGGGTAAAAAACCGATAACCCTGGCGGAGGGATTTGCCTTTTTCCAGCGACTGACATAGGAAAAGTTCAAATCATCCACCAGTCCGCGCGCAAAGGCAATTGATTGCGAATAATCAAATTGTTTAAATGCAGGGTAGTCCAATAATTATCGCCAGCTTTCTGCTAATTTGTCCTGATCCCGGTTCGAAACCTACTATTTATTCATCTCTGAATTTCGCTTTAAAAAATCTACTACATTACATAAATAATATAAGTAAGTATCATTATAATTAACAAATTTTTTGCAAACTTCCGGTTTTTTAGACTTTGGTACTTATTATTCATCGACCGTAAACATAAACTGTTAAATCAATTTTCAGTAACCTGCAGCGCTGAAACAGAAAACAAAGCTTTAAATGCAGTAAACAAGCGAATGTTCTATCTTCTCCCGGTCAATAAAAAGTCAGCCGGTTCGAAGTTGATGAGAAGCTATTTATTCTTTAAGCATTTTTGACGCATCAACAATTGCCTGTGTCATCCTGCCCAGACTGACTAATTTGTTATTGTGATCCGTAATCCGGATTTCCCAGATCTGTGTTGAGCGTCCCAGGTGGATCGGGCGTCCCGTACCGGTAACCGTTCCCTCCCGGACCGCCCGTAAATGGTTGGCGTTTATTTCCAGCGTAACGCAATAATATTCCGCCGGGTTCAGTGTCAGATAGGAGCCGACACTGCCGAGGGTTTCCGCCAGCGCAACCGATGCCCCACCGTGCAACAACCCCATGGGTTGCCTGGTGCGATGATCCACCGGCATGACCGCTTTAAGATAATCTTCACCGATCTCTGTAAATTCAATACCCAATTGTTCCAGCATCGTATTTTCGGACATGCGATTGACCTGCTCAAGCGTTACCTTCTGAAACCAGATACCCATATTATTTACATCCTCTCGTTGCAATATTCGGAACCATTCTCCTATATCTCCGAAGTTATCTCTGAATTCTTCTTTCCTTCATGTTGGGAGCAAACAAAAGCGCATTAATAAACAGTTTCTGGGTGCCTTCCTGGTAACCACGAAAATTCGGATCGTCTGCGAACAGGATGACCTGCCCGTTTCCGAGATTCTCGTTGTACAGGTATACTTTGCCACCCCACTGTTTGCGTGCCTCCGGCCAGAGATGACCGCCCGCGACCAGTGAAGACGGATCCTTGAATTTTACGACATTAACACCTTTGTTTTCGGGCTGAAAAAACACGTCACCACCGATAAAGACAGGCATTTCCGTATCCAGCCCGAGCGTAAGGTAATGAAAACGATCCAGATCTGCATTCAGATAGGCCCCCTGAATCGGAATGAGTCGTTTCTTCTTCTTTTTCTCATCCTTATTCTTCTTTTCTTTGGGAAAACCGACCGGAACAGATACAAGGCCCACGCTATCCTGTGCCACCCAGCGACTACCGCGTTTTAATCCTACCACAACGCCTCCGTCCTTCACCCAGCTTTTCAATTTCTGCAACGTCTTCTTCCCGGCGATTTCATTGTATTTGCCCCTACTGTCGGGAATGACAATGACATCAAAGTCACTCAGCTTAACATTTTTTAAGGCCATAGTTTTGATTGAGGTGATTTCAAGGTTATAAACTTGTTCTGCCAGATACCAGACGGCGCCGTAGGAATAGGATGAGGTGGGCATATCCGCCAGAACCGCGATGCGTGGCTTTTTTATATACTGCATTTTTGACGAACCAAGGCTTAAACCGGAATCCGTCCATCCGCTGCCGGCGGATTCTATTTTACAGGAAAAGGTTTCCGCAATTCTTTTGATCTGCTGGTGAATCGACGGTTTGTTTCGATGCACCGGTACTACAATGCTGCCACGGGGATAGGTTGTTTTATCGATCGTAAACGATTCTCTCGCAACCGTGACATAACACTCCCGGTTCAACAAATCTACCAGCGCCTGCAGGGTATTTTTGCCCTCATAGGGCAGCAAATAGGCAAAACCCGCCTCGGCCGGTTCTTCCGCCACCGGCGATTCATCAGGCTTAAATACCTTCGACCGTACTTCGGGAATTTCTTCTGAACTATAAAAGTGCAGATCATAGGCCAGCAGCGGAGTCCAGTTGGTCACATCGTAAATACGACTGCGACGTTTTTGTTCGAATCGCTGTCGTTCTTCCGACAAGAAGGCGGCACCCATATCCTGCACGGGATCGAGCAATGCGCGGATCATAAAGTAGAAAGGTTGGTCCAGCGGCACAATCAGGGTACCTTTATTAAATTTATGTTTTTCCTTTTTGCCGTCCCTGTTTTTCACAGATTGTCGAAACGGCGCTTCCGCCTGCAACACCCGTATTCCAAGTCTGCTCAGACGGTCCGCCAGTTGCCACGCTTCTACCGGAAAGCGGCTTGTTTCGATAATATATGCTTTGGTACTCGATTTCTCATATTTCTTTCTGCTTTCGGAATAAAATTCGTAAAAGTACTTCAGCATGGCTTTGCGGTTTTTTGAGGCTGTGATCACTGTGCTCATTGATGCCGTAAAATGCTGCCACACCGACTGGCGAAAGGTCAGCACCTGCCCGTCTTTGCGCCTGATCTGCATGCCGTCGGATCCTGCCTGTTCATAGGTCATTCCCACCGCTCCGGCAAAAGTGGGCCAGGCTTCTCCGTAACCCGGATAATACTGATCGAATATTTCGCGACTCCAGTATTGCCAGCCGTTGACATCGAATGCAGCCGCATTGGCCTTGCCGAAAACCGGCCACCAGTCGCGGGTTAGCTGTGGGATGTATTCATTCACAGGTTGTGCAGGCGGGCTGAAATAATATCCCATATTGTAACCCATTTCATGCAGGTCGACAAATACGTGCGGGTAGAAATCCCGGTAGGCTGCTACCCGTGCCACGGATTCTTTCTGTGTGAGGACAAACCAATCCCGGTTCATATCAAATAAATAATGATTTCCGCGTCCGCCCGGCCAGGACATGCGGTGTTCCATCGCCGAAGGATAGGTATCATTGCGCCTGCTGGTGAAATGCCGGTAATATTCCACCGTGCGCATGCGACCGTCGGGATTCTGAAACGGATCAATCACCACAACGGTGTTGTTCAATATCTCATCTATCGCCGCACTTTTACCCGCCGCCAGCTGGTAGGACAATTCCAGCACGGCATCCGGACTGGAAGTTTCATCGCCGTGAACCGCCGCCGCCAGCCAGACAATGTCCGGATTGCTTTCAATTATTCCGGCAGCCTGCCTTCCGGCATAACCTTTTTCGATTAGCCGGCGATTGTTTTCAAGAATCGTCCCAAGGGTTGAAATATTGTTGTCCGAAGAAATAACCAACAGGATTAATGCCCGGTTTTCGTATGTTTCACCGATCTCCCGCAATTGAACCCGGGGAGATTGATCCGCCAGCTGCCGGTAATACTTCAACAGAGCGGCATGGGTTGCGTGCTTTTCGCCCGGCATGAAACCCAACACCTGTTCGGGCCGCAGCACCGAACCATCCAGTTCGTGGGCTCTTTTATGGAAATATTCCGACTGGGCAAAAAGACCGGAAATAAGCAAGATTGTTAAAATCAATACTCTGAGAACATGAATACGCATTTTTAATTTCCTTCCGTCAATTCGGATTCATCACTTTCGTACACTATTTCACCGGCGACAACCGTTTTCAATACCTTCAGGTTTTTTAATTCGACCGGGTCCGTTTCGAACGGATTCTTTGAAAGTACTGTAAAATCCGCCCATTTGCCCTTTGACAGGCTGCCTTTTTCGTTCTCCGCAAATTCGGCATAGGCCCCATCCATCGTATAAGCGCGAATAGCTTCTGCAAGTTTTATTTTCTGTTCGGGAACCCAACCGTCCGGGTGCTTTCCATCCAACGTACGGCGTGTAACCGCAGCATACAATCCCCATAAGGGGCTGACCGGGGCCACGTCCCAGTCCGAGCCGAAGACCAGCCGTGCGCCGGTATCAAGCAAATCACGGAAAGCATAGGTTGTTTTTATCCGCTCGGGATCGATTTTCTTTGCCGCCCAGCGGCCATCATCGATTATGTGATAGGGCTGCATGGAAGCGATTATTCCGTACTTGCCGAACAACGGAATATCCTGTGCCCGCAGGTGCTGGGCATGTTCGATACGAAATCGGTGACCGGCCGTATTTTTTCCGCTGATCTGAACATACGTTTCCAGTAATTGTGCATTGGCCTCCGTACCGATGGCATGAATCACCACCTGATAACCTGCCTTCACTGCGGCATGAATACGGTTCAGCATTTTTTCAGGCGGTTGTGTTTGTTCGTTCCACAAACCACGGTTTTCAGGATTAGTTAAATAGGGTTTGAAAAAACGCGCGGTCTCCGAACCGAGCGAGCCATCCATAAATCCCTTGAAGCCGATTACTTTTAAAAACGGCGAATGAGGAATTTGTTCTTTTAATTCTTTTATTTTCTTCCATTGCGGCAATGGCGGGTAAAGGGCAATGCGTACCTTCAGTTCTCCCTGCTCCAGCAACTTTTTATAAACCGTAAGATCAGACCACGACCCCATGTCCTGCACCGAAGTGATGCCCCGCTCCAGCAGATGTTTTATCGCGGCACGGGCTGCAATCAGTTTCATTTCCATTCCGGCTTCTGGGATGACCCTTGAGATCAGGTTTTGGGCCGATTCCTTGAAAACACCGCTTAATTCACCGTCCGGTCTGCGTACAATAGCCCCACCTAACGGTGTCGTAATTGCATTGTCAATCCCCGCCAGTTCAATGGCCAGCGAATTGGCCAGCGCCATGTGTCCGTCCAGCCGGTTGATAAAAACCGGGTTGTCCGGCGTTACGGCGTCGATCCATTCCCGGTCAGGCAATGGACGTCCTTCCCACAGGGTATGATCCCAGTTACCCCCGAGAATCCACTCCCCCTTTGGAATTGACCCGGCATATGCGGCGATCTGATTGATAAAATCCTGTTTCCCGGAAGCATAACGCAGATCGATGCGCAGCAATGAAAATCCGCCTCCCATAAAATGCAGATGACTGTCATTCATTCCGGGTAGGGCAAACCGACCGTGCAGATTATAGTGTATCGTCTGAGGTCCGTTCAATTCAACCGGAAACTGATCGCCGCTGTAAACAATTTTACCATTTCTGACAGCGATTACGGAAGCAAAAGGATGTGTTTCATCAACGGTATAAAACCGGCCGTTTTCGTAAACAAAATCGGCAAACGGCTGGGCAACGGCAGCAGAATTCAGATAAAGAACCATGGAAAAAATAAAAGGCAGGCGCATGCATTCCTCCACACAAAAAAACCCTTTCCATGCTGAAAAGGGTTAATATATCAATAATGTTCAATACAGAATCAGCGGAACATCGCTTTGATCGCTCCCCAGGTACGGAAAATACCTGAGATATTCGGATTAACGATCAGGGACTGGGTCTCTTCGACTGTTGTGCCGTTGGCGCGAACAGCTTTTATCTTATAGAAAAATGTATCACTGCCTTTGAAAAACACATTATCATCAATGTATTCGTAATCATAGCCCGGACCATTGATAGTGACTTCACCGATATCGGAATATGTTTCATCATCCGTGCTGCGCGAAAGCACAAACTTACTGACGCCTGTTTCCGATTTCGTTTTCCATTTTATTATTACTTTGTTCGTTGACGGCGTAGCGCTGTATTCCTGAAAAACGAAGCTGGCAAATACAGCGGTAGTCATCAGCAAAACAAATATTATAAACAGAACTTTACGCATTCAACGAACCCTATAATGGATGGTGTTTCATAATATACAATTTATCCGTTTTAATGCAAGCTATTTTTCATAAAATACTTACCACAACTTCCGGATTTGATTGTCTGACAATCCGCTTATGAAGTTTCGCCGGATAACTTGTCCAGCAAATTTTTCATTTCTTCTTCAAAATTTTTACCGTCGGAAAAGCCCTTTTGTTCTTTGCGAATAATACCATTTTTATCCAGGACATAAAGGCGCGGTAAGGAAAGTGCATCATACTTTTCGGCCGTTTTCTGATAGGGATCCAGCAATACCGGTATGGATATATTTTTTCTCCTCACAAATTCGTTAACCTTGTCGGCCTTCTCACCAACATCGATCAGGAAAAACTTAATATTTTTCCCGCCGTATTTCCGTTTCAATTTTTCCAGATGCGGTATCTCTTTCATACACGGCTTGCACCAGGTGGCGAAAAAACTGATCACCACGGCATATTTGGTTTTGTTTTTCCAGGGTTTGCGCAGCTTTTCGCCGCAGAAATCACGCAGGGCTACATAATTGCCGTCAAGGGTCATCAACGCAAAGGTAGGGGCGATGTCTCCTGCACTCAACGGTGCTGTCTGCTTCCCGGAAGCCATTATGAAACCGAACAGAATTAACGAAATCGGTATGAGCCTGAACACCTTCATGTTCCCCTTTCGCAAATGGTAGTTTTTTTAATACTCGGCAACGGTACGGAATTTTCAAAAAAAAAAACCGGCGCCCGGAAGAGCGCCGGTCATTTTAAAAAGGTCTTTTTACCTTTGGGTGAAAATTTCAACTGCGCGTTGTGCAGCTTCCTGTGTCATGGCGGCATCGATTTCGGTCGGAATAGAGGTGCGACCGGCGATTTCCAGAACATTCACGTGCGGAATACCGGCGTTAAATTTTTCATTGATTTTGTCTATGAAAAGATTCGCCACCACAGCATAGCCCACATCGCTTGGATGGACGCCATCAAGGCTGAACAAACCACCTGTGATAAAATCAGCTGAAAATTCCTGGCCGCCTACACTGACGCCGTTTTTGGCTATATCATTAAAAGCAGCATTAACATCGAGGACAGCAATGCCCAGCGCATCGGCGGCATTTTGAATCGATGTATTGAAATCTGCAACCGTGGCTTTTGCCACCGCTACTTCAGCAGAATCCAGAACAACAGTAGTCGGCAAAGGAGCCAGCGGATGCAAACCGACAGGTACTCCGGGAGGTCCATAAGTACCGGTGGTATCTCCAATCAAAGATTTGGCCGTTAACAGAATCAAATCGTTGGCGGTCGCTGTTTTCGTGCCGCTGGCGGTACTGATCTGCAGAGGAACCAGTCCGACATCGGGCACTTCAACCAAATACGGTATCGTCGTAAAAAACGGAATGGCCGTAATATCCGGCAGATTGGCGACAACAATACCGGCACCACTGAGAGACAATCCGCCCAGCAATTGTTGGTACAGGGCATCAAAAGTCGCAGTCGGCGTAGTCGGCAAAGTACCGCCGGAAGTGGCATATCCCAGAACATCGTTATTACCGATCCAGCAGGTAATAAATGTCGGGGACAGGCTCAGGGCCTGCTGCAGAATGGTGGTATCCGGAGCAAAACTCGGATTGCGCAAAATGACATCAAAATAAACATTGCCGGGGCTCAGGCTGTTAGCCGAGCTGGTGGTCAACAAAATATCCGGCAACAATGCTCCCGGAACACCCAGGTTGTTATACGGGCGAGCCAGTGCAGTGTTCGTGGGGGCACCCTGTCCTGTAGCCGGTTCAATGGTAGGAGGATCGAGCAGTTTCAGCTCGAGAATCGGTGTCAAACCGGGATAAGAGATCAAAGGTTGCTCAAAACTTTTAACTCCCGCCTGTTTGGCTATCATATAGGGATAGCTGAACATCTGGTGTTCTTCAACCAGCGAACCGGACTGGTAACCGGCGGTCAGGCTGTTTCCAATGGAAACATATACCGAAAAATCAGCATTGCCGAGGCTGGCTGTACTTTTGGTCTCTGACGGCGCGCTTAGTTTACAGCCCGTCATGACCAGCATAAGCGGCAGAACAATTACTGCAATATATTTTATCAGTTTCATAAATAATCCCTCGCTTTGTTAGAATGAATAACCAAAACTTATGGCAAACAGAGTGGCGATACTTTCATATTTGCCGTTCCAGTCGATCTCGGATGTGGAGATTTCACGGTCATCCTGCAGCAGCAGCATGTAACCGCCGTCGATCTGCAGATTATCCATTGTGTAGCCCAGTCCCAGGCTGAACAGCGTGCGGTCTGCGCCGGGCAGAATCGGATCGAGGGTTTCGTCCGGTGCCGGGTCGTTATCGCGCATTACACCACCGCGAATGGCCAGGTCGTCGTTCAGTTGATATTGGACGCCGAAACGGATGCTGTAGGAATCTTCCCAGTTTTTAGGTGAATCCGTATCGGTGACCGCAGCCGTTTCGTTTTTAAAATCGACACTGAGCTTGTCATAGGCGGACCAGCCGATCTGCAGCCAGTCAACTTCAAAAGTCAACTCGTCGGTGGGCTGAAAGGAAACACCGACAGCCAGAAACGACGGCAGAGTCAATGGTGCGATCCCTTTACTTTCCGGAAACAGCGCGGCTACTTCCGCATTAACCACGGGATTTACAGAAGGAAAATCAAAGGTTGCCGTTCCGTCCAGTTCCAGAGCAACTTCGCTGCGGTAACTTACCCCCAGCGCCAGCTGGTCGGTTGCCTGAAAACGCAGGCCGGCATTCCATCCGATGGCAGTATCATCACCGCCCAGTTCAACTTTACCCCACAAATCACGCGGCGTAAAATAGGCGGCACGATTCAACGTAATCTCTGCAATCACATATTCAAGGCCGACACCGATGGACAACCCCGGGGTAACTTCATAAGCAACGGTCGGATTCAGAAAAAAAGTTTTCAAATCGGATTCGGTCGCCAGATGCTTACCGACCCAGTTATTGCCCCAGTTTGTTCCCAGACCGAACGGTGTGAAAAACCCGAGCCCTAATGCCAGCTGGTCATTTACCTGATAGGAAGCGTAGAAAGTAGAAGGAAAGAAAGTCTGATCTTCCAGTTCATTGTACAGGTTGGGATCGATATCCGTCGGACCTGTGAATGCGGATTTTGGGAAAATTAACGTGGTTCCAACACTTAAGTTAAAGCCTTTCAATTGCGTCAATCCGGCAGGGTTGTAAAAAATCGCCGTTACGTCATTTGCCTGTGCTGTAAACGCACCGGACATGGCCATGGCTTTGGCACCCTGTTCGTAAATCGAATACCCGGATCCCAGCGCCAGCGATGTACCTAGTACCAGCACAATGAGGGCAACCATAAGTCTTTTGTGCATAACTCCTCCTTGTAAAAGTTTGCTTGATGGTTTTAATTGGAATTTGAATAAATTTCGAGCCTCCGAGATTTGATAACATAATTCACATTGCCGATAAAGTCAAGAGATACACGGTTTAAAATCGTTTTATTTTACTAGGTGAAATTGAATTTTTACAACAGGTTTTGATTTAAATTTAAAGGGTGTTTTACTTTCCCTGACAAATCTTCCCGAGAATTGCCGGCTGAGTCGCCCCGGTTACCTGCGGCACATTGGAGGGCATGCCGTTCAGCGTTTCATGCGCCAGTACGGCAAAGCAAACCGCTTCCTTGTAATCCTCGTCTATTCCCGTCTTCCCTGCGGTTTGCACCTCGGCCGGAGAAAACACCTCTGTCAGCAATTTCATCAGAAATTTATTGTGTGCCCCACCGCCGCCCACGGACAGCAATTCAATCGGTCCGTCTGGTTTGATAAACCTGCTGACGGCATCGTGAATGGCATATACCGTGTAATAACTGAGGGTATGCAT
>JAJRVZ010000304.1 GCA_024277055.1 Calditrichota bacterium | reverse complement strand
TGGCTGAACTTGAAACACAATTTGTGATTTGCAAGAATATCGGATATATTCAAAGCGATACACTGGAAATACTGGAAAATGAATTTCAGGACATCAGGCAAATGCTACTTGGATTAATGCGGTACCTCAGGGAGAAGCATAAATCGTGACGCGTGACTCGTGATGCGTAACATGTGACGCGTCACGCAGCACACTTCACGCGTTACGTCCTAACAGTCACCCGGTCACTTAGTCACTTTAAAAAACCATGAACAACCTGTTTTACGCCGATCCCCAAAACGGACGGCACATAACCTGGACGGAATTTCTTGAAGACATAAAAAACAGGAGCGAATACCGTCCCTTTGTTCTTACGTCTTCCACCGGTGAGGTCTTTACCCAACTGGTACTGTCCCTTCTGGCCGGCGCGGAAATAACCCTGCTCGACGCGGATTTCAGTAAAGACGAACTCGAGGCCCTGGGAATAACACCGGAACTGCTGAAGCCCGAACCCCTGAAACTCGACCCCTCGACGCTTAAACTCTTAAACCCTTCAACTCTTAAACTATTCAACTTTTCAACGAAAGAACCGGCAAACGCCTCAACTCATAAACTTGTAAACTTTTCAACGAAAGAACCGGCAAACGCTTCAGCTCATAAACTTGTAAACGCTTCAACTCTTAAACTCTTAAACTATTCAAAAGATAACTGGCGCATAACCCTGTACACCTCAGGAACCACCGGTCTGCCGAAAAAAATTACCCACGGTTTTTCCTCGCTTACCCGCGCCGTAAAGATAGCGGAAGACAAGCGCAACGATGTTTGGGGATTCTGTTACAACCCCACCCACATCGCCGGACTACAGGTTTTTTTTCAGGCCCTGCTCAACGGCAATACGATAATCAATCTGTTTCGCTACGGCAAACGGCAAATAATAGAAGCCGTTCGGAACTATAACATCACGCACCTGTCGGCCACGCCCACCTTTTACCGTATGCTGCTGCCGCTGGAAACTGAGTTTCCGCAGGTACGGCGCATTACCAGCGGCGGCGAGCGATTCGACAATAGGACTATGGAGCGCATAAAAAAAACCTTTCCCAACGCGAAGATCACCAATATTTACGCCTCCACCGAAGCCGGAACGCTGCTGGTCAGCGACGGCGACCTGTTCCGTATTAAAAAGGAATTTGCGGATGTTTTGAAAATAGAAAACGGAGAATTGCTGGTGCACCGGTCACTCACCGGGATGGACGGCGTAGAGGAATGGTACGCCACCGGGGATATGGTGGAGATCGTTCGGCGGGAGCCGCTGCGTTTTCGCTTCAAACACCGCTCCGATGAACTGCTCAAGATCGGCGGATACAAAGTCGATCCGCAGGAAGTGGAAAGCGTTATCCTGCGGCACGGGGGCGTGAAAAACTGCCGTGTGTACGGTAAAAACAATCCCGTCATCGGTACTGTCCTGTTATGTGACGTGGTGCCGTCCGGGGAGAGAATTACGGAATCCGAAATACTGTCCTGGCTGAAAGACAAACTGCAACCCTTCAAGATCCCGCGCATGATTACTGTTGTGGACGAAATAGAACTGACGAGAAGCGGGAAGGTTAAAAGGTGACAGGGTAACTGAGTAACAAGGTACTTTATTGAGCGTACGATTTGAATATTTTTGGTTAAAAAAGAATTAGGAGTGTTCAATATGCGGTCACATAAAGACCTGGAGGTCTGGAAAAACAGCATTGATCTGGTTACAATTCTTTATAAAATTACTGAAAATTTTCCTCACCATGAGCAGTTTGGGTTAACCGGTCAGGTAAGAAGAGCGGCGGTTTCCATCCCTTCAAATATTGCTGAAGGTGCCGCAAGAAATCACAATAAAGAATTCATACAATTTCTTTATATTGCCCTTGGAAGTTCGTCTGAAATTGAGACACAATTGATCATTGCAGAAAAATTAAACTATCTTAATAAAGAAAAACTGGATGTCATCGATGAAAAACTACGTCTTATAAGCAGTCAAATTTTGGGATTGATTAAATCATTGAAAAGATAACCACCTTGTCACCCAGTCACTTAGTCACCCAGTCACTTAGTCACTTAGTCACTTAGTCACCCAGTCACCCAGTCACCAGTCACCTGACCACCTGGTCACCTAAAAACAGGCCCGACAAAATGAAAAACAAAAACATTCTCCTCACCGGAATTTCCCGCGGCCTCGGTTTTGCCATCGCACAAAAACTGCTCGCGGAAAACTATTCCGTCTTCGGCGTCAGCCGCAAATCTTCCGATAAACTTGAGGATTTGCAGCAAAAATATTCCGGTCGTTTATTTATTTTACATACCGACCTGGCCGGTCCCGAAGAGGCGCGTCATGCCGTTTTCGATGAATTTCTTTCCCTCGATACGCCGCTGTACGGCTTTGTCAACAACGCCGCCACGGCCTATGATGATATTGTTACCAACCTGCAGATCGGTCCGCTGGAAGAAATGTACCGCGTAAACGTGTTCACGCCCATGCTGCTTACCAAATACGCCATTCGCAATATGCTGTTGCATAATATTCAAGGTAGTATCGTGCACATCTCATCGGTCAGCGCCCATACGGGCTACAAAGGGCTGGCCATGTACGCCTCAACGAAAGGCGCGCTGGAGGCCTTCTCGAAAAACACGGCGCGCGAGTGGGGTGCGAAGGGCATCCGTTCGAACTGTGTGGTACCCGGATTTATGGAAACGGATATGAGTTCGGAACTGACGGAAGAACAGCGCCGGAAAATTTACAAACGTACCAGCCTTAAAAAGGCAACGGAAATAGCTTCCGTGGTAGAAACGGTAGCGTTTCTGCTGTCGGAAAAATCCTCATCAATCACCGGGCAGATTATTGCCGTCGATTCGGGAACCATTTGATTCATGCCTGATTTTACGGTTGATTTGTATAGAACACTGTTACGGTCTTTTATTGAAAAAGGATATGCCTTCCAAACCTTTTCGACATTTCTTGAAAATCCTCGGGAAAAAGGGATCATACTGCGGCATGATGTTGATGCCAGAGTTGAAAATTCGCTGGCCTTTGCAAAAATTCAGAATTCCCTCGGAATCCGGGGTACCTATTACTTTCGCACCGTACCCGGCAGTTTTGACAAAGACATTATGAAACACATTTCGGACCTCGGCCACGAGATCGGGTATCATTATGAGGATGTAGACCTGGTCTCGTCACGCGTCATGCGTAAAGATGAATTGATCGATAAAGCCTGTGAAAGTTTCCGTAAAAACCTGGAAATGTTCAGAAGACACTTCGATATTAAAACTATTTGTATGCATGGCAGTCCGAGGGGCCGCTACGATAACCGCCTGATCTGGGAAAAGTACGACTACAAAGAACTGGGACTCATCGGCGAACCCTATTTTGACATCGATTTCAATGAAATGGCCTATTACACCGATACCGGCCGCCGCTGGGACGGATACGCCGTAAGTGTCCGCGACCGCATCATGCGTCACGGCTCACGCATCACTGCACAATGGCCTGAATACCACTCGACGGGGGATATAATCGAGGCGGTCGGGCGGGGCGTCTTCCCGCAAAAAGCCATGCTGACGTTTCACCCGCAGCGCTGGACAAACAATCCGCTGCTGTGGATGAGGGAATTGCTTGCGCAAAATGTAAAAAACCAGGTGAAAAAGATATTCTATGTAAGATAAACCTCCTCAATACCAGTGAATACTACTTCACGATATCCGGAAAACCCGCCGGCAGGGTCAGGTTCAACCGTCCCGGCGGCACCACCGGCCGCCGTTTAAATTGTCTTTATATTTAAAAATTCTCTAAATTCCTCAAAATCCGTAATCAAAAGAATAAATTAAAATTCACCTGCACGCTTCAGCTGTTCGCGTGAATACCGATAATAGACAGGGTATTCCTGTCCGGAAAACGAGAACAAGAATATGATGCGTGCATTATTATTAACATCGATACCATTGTTTAATTCAAAAGAAGCAAAACCGGAGTCCGGTAGCAGACAGACGACCGTCCTTTTTCTCGGTCTGGATTTTATCGTGTTGACCGTTTCGTTTTTACTGGTCAATTACCTGAAACGTCATACCTTTCATCTGGACGACCGCTACCTGGTGCTGTACTGGCTGTTGGCCGCCACCTGGCTGCTGATTTCCCTGGTTACGCGAAAGCATCATCTGTATAAATACGACAGCCTCAAATCGGCCTTCGTTCATTTCGGAAAAGCGGCCGTCTTTATAGTCTACCTGCTGTCCATATTCCTGATATTACTCGGAATATACGGGTATTCCCGTTTGCAGCTGTTCGGCAGCGTCGCCGCCTTTTTCGGGTTGGAAATGCTGGTTTTTTCGGGAATTTTCATCTACGCGGGTATCAGAGGACGCAAAAGTGGAATGGTGACGCCGGTACAGAGTATCCAGTTCAGGGATTTTTCGGTACTGCTGTTTATCGCCGACATGGCGTTGATCACCGCCGCCTTTTACCTGATGAATTATTTCAAGCGCAATACTTTTGTGCTGGATGCAAACTACGAAGATCTGATTTTCCTGATCTATGCGCTGTGGCTCGGAACGGCGATTTTTACCCGCAAATTCATTCGTTACAATTACCGGAACTTCTATTACGCCGTGACGCCCTACATAAAAGCGGCTATTTTAATGGCTGCGATCATGTCGGTGATCGTTTATGCCTTTCAAATGTTCTACGTATCGCGCCTGCAGATATTCGGCGGTTTTATCCTGTTCCTTGTACTGGAACTGCTGTTCTACGCCGTATACTACTACTCAGGATTTGAAAAACGTATCATAAAAGATATTGAGACGGCGGCGGAGGTTAAAGACGCTTTCCAGCATGAGGAACTGCCCTTCGAACTGGAAAAAATAAGGGAGGCGCGGCAACGACGTATTGTTCCGGTCACGGAAAAAATGAAAAACTGGTATCTGCGCAACCATCCGCTGCTGTTCGAACACCTGCAGGCATCCCTGGACCTGGAGCAGATCGACGAATCGGACGCGGTCGTGCTCAACACCCATACCATGTACAACATCGATGTACTGGAAAACCACAGCAAAAGCCTGTTCGTCAACCTGCACCCGGTAAACGACTTTCGCCACCTGAACCGGTATTTTCTGGAAGTGCATAAAAAGATTTACAACGGCGGATATTTGGTCGGTTGTGTGAATACGATCAATACACACCGCAACCGGTTTTTTCAAAAATATTCCAACCTGATTGCGAATATCCTGTACCCGTTCGATTTTATGATCCACCGCGTTATTCCGAAACTGCCGTTTTTCGGAAAAATCTATTTCTTTATTACCCGCGGTAAAAACCGTGTCATTTCCAAGTCTGAAACATTCGGCCGTCTCTATTTCTGCGGTTTTAAAATAGTCGGCGAAAAGGTGATTGATGATTGCCTGTATTTCATTGCCCGGCGGGTGAAGAACCCGTCGGTGGAAAAAAGCCCTTCATACGGTCCGACCATCAAACTGAAACGCATCGGGCTGGACGGCAAACCGATGTATATTTACAAATTCCGTACCATGCACCCCTATTCGGAATTCCTGCAGGAATATGTGTACTGGCAGAACCGGCTGGACGAGAACGGAAAATTCAGGGATGATTTCCGCCTTACGGAATGGGGACGGGTATTCCGCAAACTCTGGATTGATGAATTACCGCAACTGGTAAATTTCTGGCGCGGTGATATCGGGCTGGTGGGAGTGCGCGCCCTCAGCGAACATTATTTCGGTCTGTATCCGAAGGAGTTGCAGGAATTGCGAACCAGATTCAAACCGGGGCTGGTACCGCCCTATTACGCCGACATGCCCGAGTCGTTCGAAGATATACTCGAATCGGAGCGCAGGTACCTTATGGCGAAAGAGCAGCATCCGGTTATGACGGATTTCAAATATTTCTTCCTGGCGTGGTATAATATTATCTTTAAACGGGCCCGCAGTCATTAGAACGGTTCCCGGCGGATTGTATCGTCACGGTACGCTCTGCAGGGCCGTAAACAAATGGATGTTTGGGTAAATCCGGAAACAGACACCCCCCGCGGGCTTGGATAAACAAACCAGAAAATTCCCATAATCTATTGTTTGAATTCACCGGAAATAAAAAAAAATCCCGCAGGGATGACCTG
>JAJRVZ010000303.1 GCA_024277055.1 Calditrichota bacterium | reverse complement strand
GGAATTCGGCGTTCGCCGTCTGATCTACACCGACGCCGAAAGCCGAAATATTAACCTTGTCGGCAAAATCACCCTGCGACCTTTCGCTGCAACCAAGATCAATTTACAGGGTTTGCTGTCGCTATGGGACTGGACCGAATACGATCATCAGTGGAAAAAAAACCTGGGCGGCCTGACGTCCCAATCGAAAAAAAGCTACCGAATCAACCTGTCGGCGACCCAGACCTTTTCGGAAAACAGCTATTTCATAATTCATCTGAGTCGGTATAATGTACTCAAATCGGTTCAGGGAAAATCTTCGCGCGAACAGACAGCGATCGTCCACGAAGATGATACCAACGGCCGCGAGGACCCGTTCGGGTATATAATTGCCGGGGACTATCCCTGGTGGCTTGATCACCAGGAAGTACACAATCTTCTGAAACTGGACTATGTCAACCAGATCAGTTTCAGGCACCAGATCAAGGCCGGCGGTGAAGCAATCTTTTACGACCTGTACAAAAAAAATGTGCTGCGCCGTGAGTTGTACAGTTACGACCCGAAATTTCCGCGATACATCAGCTACGACACCGAATACGAATACCGTCCCTACCAGGGTTCCGCCTATGTGCAGGACAAAATGGAGTACGACGGCTTCGTAGCCAACTTCGGCCTGCGTTATGATTTTTTCAATCCGCGTGCCCGGCGACCGGAAATCGAAAACCGCATCACGGAAATCGATACCGCATGGATTTACAGCGAAAACGGATCGGTAGCGGCGAAACTCAAACATCAAATCAGTCCGCGGTTGGGTGTATCATTCCCGGTTTCAGAAACCAGTGAAATGCGTTTCAACTACGGCTATTTTTTCCAGATGCCGCAATTCGATTACCTGTACACCAACGCCAACCTGAATGTTGCCTACGGTTTTTCACCCCTGGGTGATCCGGACCTGAAACCGGCACGCACCACCGCCTGGGAATTCGGCTATCGGGCTTCCTTCGACGAAATGTGGCTGCTGGATATTACCTTTTTCAACAAACAGGTCACCAATCTTATCGATTCCAATACCTTTCTGAATACGGACCCGAATTCCGGCGGCCAGTTCGCCTACGGGCTGACGCGTTTTGTAAATTCATCGGCGGTCAGCGTTCGCGGTTTCGAACTGTTTCTGAAAAAACGTCTGCAGGGCTGGCTGGGCGGAAAAATCAGTTATACTTACATGCAGGCCGCCGGAACCGGCAGCAGCGAATTCGAGCAGATCAGCTGGCTGGATAAAGACTACGAAGTACCCAACGACCAGTACCCGCTCAGCTGGGACCAGCGACACACTATTGTGCTCAACGCAGACCTGCGCTGGTGGGAGGACTGGCATCTTAACCTGCTCTTTCGCTGGAACAGCGGTCTGCCCTTTACGTTGTTTGAAGGATATGCCACACGCCCCAATAATGACCGCATGAATCCAACCTATTACCTGGACCTGCACCTGGAGCGTTGTTATCGCTGGGATGGATGGCAGCTGCATCTGTTTGCCGAAGCCTTCAATGTATTTAATACAACCAATATCCTGTGGGTGGATAATTTCGGTATACCCGGCGGACGCCTGCAGGATATCAGCGCCCGGGATCAGGGACGGCGCATTCAGCTGGGATTTATTTCTTCCTTTTAAATTTCTGAAATAACCTCGGTAATCCGGCTTTAATTCGCATGGCCGTCAATGAATGATTACTCACACTTATTATTTTTAGGCAAAGAATGTTGAACATTTTTCAAATATGAGAAATATAAGCTAAACTTTTGCAAACCACATCAGAGTTTACTTCCTGTTTTACAGCAGGTTACGTGATTTATCGGTTTTTGGCACAATGATTGATACTAAAAGGCGAAACTACAACAAGGAGCTGTTGCGATGTATCTTGTAATTGAAGATGAATGCATTTCCTGCCAGGCTTGTGAATCCGAATGTCCGACCGGCGCCATGGAAATGGTAGATGACATTGCTAATATAAATCAGGACAAATGCGACCAGTGCGGGGACTGCGTCGACGCCTGTCCCAGTGATGCCATAATAGAAAAATAATTCTCCCCCTAAATAATTAATGACCCGAGAGCCAGGCGAGTTTACTTGCCTGGCTTTCTTTTTTATTTCATTTCATTCAATAAGCGGCTGAATCGGACGGCAATATTCTTCCAATCAAATTTTTCAACGGCAATGGAACGCAGGGTCTGTTTGTATCTGTCGCCAATGGAAAGCACTTTCGGTACTTTTTCTGCAATATCGGCAATGGCCTGTTGCGGTTCTTTTGACAGTTTCATTAATTCCGCATGATCTTCCGCCAGTGCACCGGCTACCGTGTCTATACTGGCTTTCATGCCGGCGAAATAAGTGCCCATCGGGAAACTACCGGATGCCAGCGCTTCCAGAAATACCAGCGGACCGGCTTCTGCCACTACTGAGGGAAAAATGGAAATATCGCTGCATGGAAACAGCCAGCGCAGTTCGGCATGTTTTAAATACCCCATAAATATCACACTATTTTCCTGTAACAGCTTTTGCGAACTACCGAGATAGTCATCCAGTTTTCCTTTGCTGTCCAGCTCAATGTAAAACCGCTTCAAACCTGAAAAAGCAGCGGGATTACCGTCTTCAATACCTTTGCCCCGGTTGACAATACGATTCAACAGCTGAAGGTCGCCTTTACGCAAAGCGTGTAACAGCAGTTCCATTCCTTCCCGCTGGGGGCCATGCCCGACAATCACTAAACGAGCTGATGGAAATTTTTGAACAATATAGGGCAGGGCCGCAAGGATAAGTTGAATTCCTTTGCTGGCGATCAATCGTCCGACAAAAAGCATCACCGGATCCTTTTTCCAGTTTACCATATCCAGTTTTTCAACAATGTCTTCGTCGGGTAATTTGGCTGTGTATGAACTGCAGGCATGTATATTACTCAACCAGTTATCAAAGTCTTCTTTATCGCCTGTCGCCCGGATAAGTTCTTCAGATTGCCGCCGGCTTTTGCCGCCGGTAATTCCGTTTACTGATTGTTTCAGGTTTTCAATCAGCTGCGGACGCTGCTCTTTCGTCACCGGTGTGAACAATCCGGTGTCAGCGCCCAGGTTGAGCGTTTCCATTTTCTGCTCCAGATCGGGCAGGTCGTTGAACAGTTTCGTAACTCTCTGCCGAATCTCAGGACCGATGACAAATATTTTTCCCGCTTTTTCAAAAGCATCACTCGCATAGTTGAAAAAACGACGGTCTTTTTTTACCGCATATTCAATGGCGCTGCCGTGCGGCATAACGGCAAACGGAATATTACAGGTTTCAGAAACACGTTTCGCGACAACGGACATGAGCACAGCATGGTTGGCATGCAAAACAGTAATTCCCTGTTCCCTGACCACCCGTTCGACTACGGTTTCGTTCCTTCGTAAATAATCATTTATTGTTGCGTCCGGCAGTTCGACCATCGGCACGACGGTTTCAAATTCTTCATATTTATCACGGACATAGACAGGGAGCGTATCTCCCAGTTCCGGTTTATGCATTACACATTTTCCGGGAAAAGAGGACGTTCGACTTAATAAAATTTCGACTGTTCCGCCGGTTTTGTAAAAACAGGCTTTTGATATAAAATCGTAAATATCCGGGTGATTTTCCTGGCAAAAAAGGTGAACCGTTTCACCCTGTTTTACGAGCGCCTGTATAATTGCCCGCGTCCATAAATTGCTGCCGGAGCCCTCAAGTAAATAACCGTGCAGAATACCGATCATAGCGTAGTTTTCCTGTTGATGATAAGAACCCATTTTCGAATCATGCATGGACATGCTTTAGGGTAATTATTATTTAATTAACGCAAATGTGGCGGCTTACGGATAAATTGATAAACCGGAGTTTTTTTGCTTTATAAAAATAAATGCCGCCGGCCACTGATGCCGGGTCTGTTGCCGTATCAATTTCGATTTCTATCAGCGGCATCGTGGATCCGGAAAAGGAATGTGACAATGGCGATACCCCGGTTACAGTAATCACCTGTGTACCGGAAAAATCGAAAGTAACATTAAAATCATAATTATATTGTTCATATGGGATACCCGGATTCTTATTTGCTTAACGTATTATGACCGGAATACAATCTCTCTGAATTTGAAAGAAAACGGCGCACATTCATTTTTACCCATGTAACGGACAAAAAAAGATTGATAAAATTTTAGAAATAAGACAGAAGTTTTCAGACCTGTAATCCGAATATGGTGTACGCCAGCTTACTAAAAACAGCTGAAAATCGAAACAATTCGGCAAAATTGACGTTCATCACAGGTGAGTTTAAAAGTGATGAGGATCAACGTTCAAAATTGCATATGCAAACTATATTGACCGTGACGAAAGAAAAAAACTTCAAAAGGAGAAAGAAATGAAATACAAAGCAAAGATCAAGATCAAAAGCAAGCATTTTTTTTACAAGCCGGAAACAGCATCCGTTTCAACACCGGTTCATCAGATAACCGAGCCGAATAATTTCAGTGATTTTGTTTTAAACCCCATGATCGTTCTTGCCCTGCTAATCGCCCGCGCCTGATCTCCCCTCTACCCGACCTCCGTTGTCAGCGGCTGGTCTTTTTTCATCTGAAACATTTTATAATTCAAACTATCGGTAAGGGCGATCAGACTGGCTTTAATGATATTCTCCGAGACCCCTACCGTCGACCAGGTGTTTTCACCGTCGCCCGATTCCACCAGTACGCGTACCTTTGCGGCAGTGCCGTCATTTTCACTGAGCACCCGGACCTTGTAATCGATCAGGTGAACCGAATCTATTTCAGGATAGAACCGTAACAGCGCTTTACGCAGCGCCATATCCAGGGCATTTACCGGACCGTTTCCGTCTGCAGCCGTATGTTCTTCTTCGCCACCCACTTCTACTTTCAATACCGCTTCCGAATATTCCTGTCCCTTTTCATCCAGCATGACAATGACTTTGGCATAGGTAACGTTGAAAAAACGCTGGAATTCATTCAGTTCCTCGCGCAGCAGTAATTCGAAGGAGGCTTCAGCGCCGTCGAATTGCATCCCTTCATATTCCAGGTGTTTAATGCGATTCACAAAATTGCGACTGAATTCTTTCTCCTGAGGTAATTCCACCCCGAGCTCTTTAGCCTTATAGCGAATATTACTTTGTCCGGAGAGATCTGAAACCAGAACATGCTGGCGGTTGCCGACTTCCTGTGGTGCGATATGCTCATACATGCGACTGTCTTTTAAGACCGAACTGACATGAATACCGCCTTTGTGCGCAAAAGCCGATTTTCCGACGAATGCCGCCCGGATATTCGGCGTCAGATTCATGACTTCATCCATGTAATGCGAAAGCGATGTCAGTCCGTCGACAAGTATACGACTTTTGGTTTTCAAACCCTTTTTTAGAACCAGATTGGGCAGAATGCTGCACAGGTTGGCGTTGCCGCATCGCTCGCCTACTCCGTTTATTGTTCCCTGTACGTGTGTTGCCCCCTGCTCGATGGCTGCCAGTGAATTGGCAACGGCCAGTTCGCTGTCGTTATGAGCATGAATACCTATCGACACCGCCGGAAATGCCTTTTTCACATAAGCCACAATGCGAATGATATCCGATGTTAACGTTCCGCCGTTTGTATCACACAGCACCAGCACATCAGCACCGCCCTGCTCCGCCGCCTGCAGCATCCGAAGGGCAAATTGCGGATCGTCTTTGTATCCATCGAAAAAATGCTCGGCATCGAAAATAACCCGACGGTTATGTTTATTCAGAAACTGCACCGACTGGTAGATCAAATCGGCATTTTCTTCGTCCGAAAGGCCCAGGCTGACCTTGGAATGAAAGCGCCAGGTTTTACCGAAAATTGAAATAACCGGTGTTTCCGCTTTCAACAGCATTTGAATATTGTTATCCGAGGCAATCTTGTCAGGGTATCGTGCTGTTGAACCGAAAGCACAAACCGATGCCTTTTTCAGTTTCAACTTCCTTACTTTTTGAAAATACTCTTCATCCCGCGGATTGCTGCCCGGCCAGCCGCCTTCGATCACATCAATTCCAAAATCATCCAGCCGCTCGGTGATCAACAGTTTGTCCTGAATGGAAAGATTAACACCGGAACCCTGAGTACCATCGCGCAACGTCGTATCGAAAACCTCAATCAGATCGGATTTTGATTTCATTTTTTTTACCCCCACCCCTTTAAATCATCCCGCTTTTGCGGGCATACTCGAACAATCCTCCGGCCTCGATAATCGGCAAAACATCTCCCAGCGGACGCAACCTGTGCATTGTGTTCCGTGACAGGTTGCGCAGTTCGTTTTTTTGCATATCGATCTCCAGTTCGTCGCCGGTACGGATGCTGTCATTTAATTTTTCCATTGATTCGTACGGTACCAGGAAACCTCCGTCCACTGAATTCCGGTAAAAGATTCGGGCATAGGATTCCGCAATTATCGCTTTCACCCCGGCTTTATTCAGCGCATAGGGTGCGTGCTCCCTCGACGAACCGCAACCGAAATTACCGCCGCCGATGATAATACCGTACCTGCTTTCAAATTCATCTCCATCGATAAAAGGCTGGTTGCCCGCAGGCAATCCCGCTTCTTCAGCGGGAACGCCGGAAAGCGCGAATTGTCCGTACTTGCGTGCCTCAGATTCATCACTCATGCTGTACACAAGGTGCTCGGCGGGAATTATCTGGTCGGTATCGATTTTATCACCGAGAACGTAGGCTATTCCTTTGATGATTTTTTCCATTGTTTTCTTTCTCAAATTGAATACTGTTTAACCGTTATCATCCTTATTTACACCGGGTTCAAATCAGAAACTCCCGCGGATCGGTAATCACCCCGCGCACGGCGGATGCAGCTACAGTTAACGGCGACGCCAGGTATACTTCCGATTGTTTGCTGCCCATGCGCCCCGGAAAATTGCGATTGGTTGTGGAAATAACCACGTCTTTATCGACGGCCCGGCCGGTGGTATCCATCGGCCCTCCGAGACAGGCTGCGCAGGATGATTGCGCGATAATGCACCCGGCTTTCTCCAGTATTTCTTTAATCGAAATTCCCTTCAGGGTTTCCTGTTCCAATTGCGCGGCAACTTCCGTAGTGGCCGGAACAACAAAGGTTGGTACCCTGACTTTCTGATTAATAAGAATTTTTGCAGAGGCTGTAAAATCGCTCAGTTTTCCTCCGGTGCAGGAACCGATGTAACACTTCGTCAATTCCGTCCCCTGCACTTCCCGCACCGTGCCGCGGTTATCGGGGCTGTGCGGTTTGGCAACCACCGGTTCCAGTTCGCGGCAATCATAGTGATAGCTACTGTGATATCTTGCATCCCCATCACTGTTGAAAATTTCGTATTCCCGGTTGGTACGTGCCTTTACATAGGTCTCTGTTTTTTCATCCGCCGCAATAATGCCATTCATGCCGCCCGCTTCAATGGCCATATTGGTCAGCGTCATGCGCTCATCCATATTGAGACTGTAAACCGCTTCGCCGTCAAATTCCATTGCCCGGTAAGTTGCCCCGTCCGTGGTAATATCGCCGAGAATCTGCAGAATCAGGTCCTTTGCGGTCAGGTATTCCGGCAGTTCCCCTTCAAAAATAAATTTCATCGATTCCGGTACTTTTTCCCATATTTTTCCCGTACCCAGAATAAACGCGGCATCGGTATTACCAACACCGGTGGAGAACAGCCCGAAAGCCCCGGAGGTGCAACTGTGCGAATCGGTGCCGATCAAAACCGTTCCGGGTAAATTGTAGCCTTCCTCCGCAAGTGCAACGTGACAAACGCCTTTGTACCGTTCCGTTCCGACATCATAATAATTGGGTAATTGCTGCTCGCCGGCAAATTCGCGCAGTACCTGTACATTACGGTTGGCATGTTCGTTTTCCGTAAAAATATAATGATCGGGAAAAATGACGAGTTTGTTTTTATCCCAAATTTCAGCCTTTGTGCCGAATTCCTTTTTCCAGATGGCAATGGTCGGCGGGCCGCACACATCGTGCGTCATCAGTGTATCAACATTCAGCCAGATGCTTTCTCCCGGTGCTACCGAGGATTTTCCGGCGGATTTTGCCAGGATCTTTTCCGTTATTGTCATACCCATTTTATGTTTTCCGTTTTTTCGTTTATTCAATTACCGATTCCGCGGACGTTTCAAACAACCGTGGAGAATTGCTCTTCGGTTTCATCGATTGTCGTTTCGTTTTGCCCGGACTGCATGCGATGGTTGATGGCGCGAATATAAGCTTTTGCACTTGCCTCGATCACATCAGTAGAAACGCCCCGGCCGATAAACGAAAGGCCGTTTTCCCGGATACGGACAATCACTTCGCCCTGTGCCTGACGCCCCGCGGTTACCGAACGCACCTGGTAGGATTCTATCTTCGACGAATGCTGCAACGCCCGGTCGATGGCATTGAAAATAGCGTCTACCGGACCGTCACCTGTGGCGGATTCTTCCATCGTGTCGCCGTTAAATCCGATGCGCACCGTAGCCGTAGGAATGGCCTGGCTGCCGGAGTTTACCTGTAAATAGTCCAGATGATAATATTCACCGGATTTTTCCACGGCATCGCCCATTAACAGACGCAGGTCTTCGTCGTAAACTTCCTTTTTCTTGTCCGCCAGTTCCGTAAAGCGCTGATAAATGTCCGTCATATCCGAATCATTAACGGAATAGCCCAGTGCTTTCAGGCGTGCCGCCAGACCGTGACGGCCTGAATGCCTGCCCAGTACGATTTTGGTCTTCGGCACACCGACCAGCTCCGGGGTCATTATTTCATAGGTTTCCCGGTTTTTCAGCATACCGTCCTGATGGATGCCCGATTCATGGGCAAAAGCGTTTTCACCGACGACAGCCTTGTTCGGTTGAATAACGATTCCCGTGAACCCGGATACGAGCCGGCTGGTGTTATAAATCTGACGGGTATCGACACCGGTTTCGTAATTCATCACATCCTGCCGCACATGCAGCGCCATCACGAATTCTTCCAGCGAAGCGTTTCCTGCCCGTTCACCGATACCGTTAATCGTGCATTCCACCTGCCGCGCCCCCGCCCTGACCGCCGCCAGGGAGTTGGCCACCGCCAACCCTAGATCGTTGTGACAATGAACGGAAATAACGGCTTCTCCGATATTTTTCACCCGTTTGTACAATTCTTCGATTTTGCCGGCAAATTCATCGGGAACGCAGTATCCGGTCGTATCGGGAATATTGATCGTCCCGGCACCTGCCTCAATGGCAGCCTCCACCACATCCGCCAGGTAGCCGATATCAGTCCGCCCGGCGTCCTCTGCTGAGAATTCAACGTCTGCGCACAAACTCCCGGCATACCGTACCGCATCAATCGACATCCGGATAACGGTTTTACGTTTTTCTGCCAGCGATCTGCCGTATCTGTCATCGCCGAATTTTCCCAGAATATGGTAATCCGATGTACTGGAAAAAGTATGAATACGTTTTTTCGAAGCATTTTTAATTGCATCCCACGCGGCTTTTATGTCAACTTCCTTTGCCCGTGCCAGCGCCGCCACGGTGACATCCACCTCTCCCGCTATCCTTTCCACCGCATCGAACTGTGCCGGTGAAGAAACCGGAAAACCGGCTTCAATTACATCCACTCCCAGCCTGGCCAGTTGCCTGGCAATTTCCACTTTTTCGTTCACGCTGAGCGATGCGCCCGGTGACTGTTCCCCGTCACGCAGGGTCGTATCAAAAATAATTATTCGATTCTGCAAAATATTTCCTTATAATTCTGATTTAATAGTGTACAGTTTCAGCCCGGCGGTCTGCTCACAGAGTAAAAACCCCCAGTGCCTGCTCATTAAAAATCTCCTCAAAATTTTCCATAATACGTTCCGTAATTTCAGTAGTGCCCGCCAGACGCATACCTTCACTGAAAATATCCGCCGTGCGGTAACCCTGTGCCAGCGTGCGTTCAATGGCATCATTAATCACATCAGCCGCCTTTTTCATTTCGAAGGAATGCTCCAGCAGCATGGCCATCGATGCGATAGCCGCAATCGGGTTGGCTTTGTTCTCGCCGGCGATATCCGGCGCACTGCCATGCACCGGTTCATACAGTGCGTGCTGTTTCCCGATACTGGCTGAGGGCAGCATCCCCAGACTTCCGGTGATCATTCCGGCAATATCACTCAGGATATCTCCAAACAGGTTACCGGTCAGTATCACATCAAACTGCGACGGTTCCCGCACGATCTGCATGGCCGCATTGTCCACATACAGGTGGGTCAGTTCAACCTGCGGATAATCTTTATGCAGTTCGATTACGATCTCGCGCCAGAATTGCGAAACATCCAGCACATTAGCTTTGTCTACAGAGGTTAGTTTGCCGCGCCTGCCTCTGGCCATTTCGAATCCGCGACGGGCAATCCGCTCAACTTCCTTCCGGGTATAAACCATTGTATTCCAGCCTTTTTCCTGCCGGTGGCGCTCGGCGGAATCGGTCTTATTCAAAGTATATCCACGAGGATTCCCGAAATAAATACCACCGGTCAGTTCACGCAGCACAATAAAATCGGTATCCTGCAGCACTTCTTTTTTCAGGGTGGAGGAATCGATCAGCGCCTGGTAGATTTTGGCCGGGCGGATATTGGCAAATAATCCCAGTTCTTTTCTGATCTTTAAAAGACCCGCTTCGGGTTTGCGCTGTTGTTCCAGGTCCTCCCATTTCGGGCCACCGACCGCCCCGAGAAAAACGGAGTCCGAATCCAGGCATTTTTGTAAAGTTTCTTCTGTAAGCGGCACGCCGTATTCATCAATCGACTGCCCGCCGAAGCTGCAGGTTTCCGTTTTAACCGAAAAATTAAAACGATCGGCAGCAAGTTGCAGCACCTTCACCGCAGCGGCAGTCACTTCAGGGCCGATTCCATCTCCGGGCAAAAGTGTCAATTTGATATTCATGCTTCCACCCTTCCCTTTTTACTTTTCCCTGCAATCCACGCCATCATTTTGCGCAACTCTTTGCCCACCTTTTCGATGGGATGTTCACGGTTTTCCCGGCGCAGTTTCTCCATGTTCGGTTGTCCCGCCGCATACTCGGCAAGCCACTCCTTTGCAAAACTGCCGTCCTGCACTTCCTGCAGAATTTTGCGCATTTCCTGTTTGGTCTGCTCGTTGATAAGCCGCGGACCACGGGTCATGCCGCCGAATTCTGCGGTATCACTCACCGAATAATTCATGCGCGACAACCCGCCCTCGTAATAAAGATCGACGATCAGTTTCATTTCGTGCAGGCATTCGAAATACGCCAGTTCCGGCGGATAACCGGCTTCGGTCAACACTTCGAAACCGGCTTTGATCAGTTCCGCGGAACCGCCGCACAGAACCGCCTGCTCACCGAACAGATCGGTTTCGGTTTCATCCTTGAAGGTTGTTTCAATTACACCGGCCTTTGTTCCCCCGATCCCCTTAGCCCAGGCCAGAGCCAGCCGGAGCGTATTTCCGCTGAAATCCTGCCCGATCGCGATCAGACAGGGTACGCCGTTACCCTGTTGATAGGTTCTGCGCACCAGGTGTCCCGGACTTTTAGGTGCGATCATCATCACATTCACATCCTGCGGCGGTTCGATCTGTTTGTAATGGATATTGAATCCGTGCGCGAAAGCCAGGGTATCACCCGCTTTCAGATTGGCGGCAATGGATTCATCGTAGACCTGTTTCTGGATTTGATCCGGCAGCAATACCATGACCACATCGGCCCATTCTGCTGCTTCCGCGGTTTCCTTTACGGCCACACCATCCGATTCCGCCTGCGACCACGATTTACTGTCCCGTCTCAAGCCGACACAAACATTCATTCCGCTTTCCTTCAGATTAAGCGCATGCGCATGGCCCTGACTGCCGTAGCCCAGAACAGCGATCTTTTTATTTTGCAGAACGCTTAAATCCGCATCGCTATCGTAATAAACTTTCATTTACCTTTGTCTCCTGTTTTTCAAAAATATTTCATTTATTTTTACAAAGTCCATCGTCCGTATAAACGAATTCAGGCTGAACTGACAATTGAAAACGAAAACCGGGAACTGATCCTGGTCCCGTTTCCTTTCTCCGGAATCCCTGCTCCGGTCCTCAAGCCAGCACCACTTCTTTCTTGCGTTGCTGAATCTGCTCCCCGCGGCGCAGCGCCACCGTCCCCGAGCGGGCAATTTCTTTTATGCCGAACGGCATCAGCACATTGATCACCGCATCGATTTTCGCCGGCGGACCGGTGATTTGCAACATTACCGTTTTGTTGTTAATGTCAACCACCAGTGCGCGGAAAATATCGCAGACATTTTTGATCTGGTCCAGGGTACCTTTCACATAGTTCACCGTAACCAGCGCCAGTTCGCGCTCCACCCGGTCATGTTCACTCAGGTCGACTACCTTTATCGTGTCCACCAGACGGTTTAATTGTTTGACCACCTGCTCGATGATTTTATCATCGCCTCGGGTAACGATAGTCATGCGGGAAACGCCCTCAATCTCGGTCAGACCGATGGAAATACTGTCAATATTGAATCCTTTGCCGCTGAACATGGTTGCTACGCGGTCAAAAGCTCCGAATCGGTTTTCAACCAGTATACTTATTGTGTGTTTCATACTTTATACCATTCGTTTAGGGTTGAGTCTGGCAATCATCATATCGGATATGGAAGCGCCCGCCGGCACCATCGGAAAAACCATATCTTCCTTTTCCACGCGAAACTCGGCCAGTACCGGGCCGTTATTGATCTTGAACATATCCTGAATGATATTATCCACTTCGTCCGGTTTATCCGTACGGAAGGAGGGAATCCCCAGTGCTTCACCCAGTTTTACAAAATCGGGATTGCTTGGCCCGAGATCGGTAAAACTGTATTTTTCATCAAAGAACAGTTCCTGCCACTGGCGAACCATGCCCAGGAAGCTGTTGTTAATGATGATGAATTTAATCGGTAATTTGTAATACACGGCGGTGATCAGTTCCTGCATATTCATCTGGAAACCGCCGTCGCCGTTAATGGAAATAATCGGACGGTCTTTTACCCCGAATGCCGCGCCGATGGCTGCCGGCACTGAAAACCCCATCGTGCCCAGCCCGCCGCTGGTCAGGTTGGAACGCGGATGATTGTACTTGTAATACTGGGCCGTCCACATCTGGTGCTGGCCGACATCCGTAACCACCACAGCATTCCCTGCGGTGAAATCGGAAAGTTTCTGTAATACGAATTGTGTGCGCAGTTTTCCATCATCGCTCTCATAATCCAACGGACATTCCACCTTCCAGCCTTCAATCTGCTCCCACCAGTCGTCCAGTTGCGGTACTTCCGGCATGGCTTCGTGCAGTTCGCGGATCACTTTCTTCACATCACCGACAATGGGCAAATCGACAATGACGTTTTTGTCGATGGCCGTGGGATCGATATCTGCATGGATTTTAAATGCGTTGGTGGCGAAAGTTTCTATTTTTCCCGTAACCCGGTCATCAAAACGCGCCCCGAGCGCTACCAGCACATCACAGTGATTTACCGCCTGGTTCGACCAGTACGTGCCGTGCATGCCCAACATGCCGAGACTCTGCTCGTCGGTTCCGGGAAAGGCTCCAAGCCCCTGCAGCGTCATGGTGACCGGCAATTTATTCTCTTTTGCAAATTCGGTCAGTTCCTTTGCCGCACCGGACATGATCACGCCGCCGCCGACGTACAACAGCGGTCGTTTGGCGCTGCTGATGATTTTAGCCGCCTTTTTGATCTGATTCAGATGACCGTTATAGGTCGGTTTATAGCCGCGGATATCAATATTTTCCGGGTACTCGAAATCACATTCGGCGTTTATGATATCCTTTGGCAGATCGACTACAACCGGACCCGGACGACCGGTGGAAGCGATAAAAAATGCTTTGCGGATACTGGAGGCCAGTTCACGCACATCACGCACCAGAAAACTGTGTTTGGTTATCGGGCGGGTAATGCCGACAATATCCGCTTCCTGAAAAGCGTCGTTGCCGATCAGGTGTGTGGGAACCTGACCGGTAAAAACAACAATCGGTACCGAATCCATATAGGCATCGGCAATACCGGTTACCGTGTTGGTTGCCCCCGGTCCGGAAGTTACCAGCACCACGCCGACTTTCCCGGTTGCTTTGGCGTAACCCTCGGCCATGTGCGCCGCCCCCTGTTCATGGCGCACCAGAATGTGTTTAAGGGAATCTACATCGTACAGTTTCTCGTAGATTTTAAGGGTTGCCCCGCCGGGGTATCCGAAAACGTACTCTACCCCTTCACGCTTCAGACATTCAAAAAAGATGTCCGCCCCTGTTAATTTTTCGGTTCTGGTTTTCATTTTCCCAGCCTCCTTTATTGTCCGTTGTTTATTTTCAGAATTGCTCCGGTACTGGCCGAAGTGACCATCTGCGCGTAACGTGCCAGATAGCCCCGTTTAATTTTAGGCTCAAACGGCGGCAGTTTTGCCATCCGCTCTTTTATTTCCTCATCACTCAGTTCCACCTCCAACCTGCGGTTGGGAATATCAATGGAAATAATATCACCCTGCTGCAGCGCAGCGATGGGTCCCCGTTCCGCCGCTTCCGGCGAAACATGACCGATACATGCGCCGCGGGTGCCGCCGGAAAAACGACCGTCGGTTATCAGGGCCACTTTACTTCCCAGTCCCTGCCCCATAATGGCGCTGGTGGGGGAAAGCATTTCCGGCATCCCCGGCCCCCCCTTCGGTCCTTCGTAGCGGATGACAACCACATCACCCGGCTGCACTTCCTTGTTCATTATTCCGGCATCGGCGGCTTCCTGCGATTCAAAAATCCGCGCCGGACCGCGATGCACCAGCATTTTCTCATCCACCGCACCGGTTTTTACCACCCCGCCGGCCGGTGCCAGGTTACCGAACAAAACGGCCAGCCCGCCGGTTTCCGAATAGGGATCGTTTACGGGACGAATCACTTTTTTATTTTTATTCTCCGCAACGGCTATATTCTCCCCCAGGGTTTTTCCGGTCACAGTCAGAGCAGAAGTATCCAGCACACCCTCTTTTTTTGAAAGTTCATGGAGTATGGCCGAGATCCCGCCGGCAGCATCCACATCTTCCATGTGAACATCATGCGTGGCCGGACTTACTTTACACAGATACGGCACCCTTTGCGACAAGTCATTCAGTGCATTCAAATCGAAAGCGATTCCGGCCTCATTGGCGATTGCCAGCGTATGCAGGATGGTGTTGGTGCTGCCCCCCATGGCCATATCCAGGGCGAAGGCGTTGCGCAGCGATTTTTCAGTGATGATTTCAGAAGGCTTTATGTCTTTTTTAACAAGATATATGATTTGTTTTGCCGCACGCTGGGCGAGGTAATGGCGCTCCTGGTCCACAGCCAGTATGGTTCCGTTGCCGGGCAACGCTATTCCCAGGGCCTCCATCAGACAGTTCATGGAATTGGCGGTGAACATACCGGAGCAGGAACCGCAGGTAGGACAACCGAGATTTTCCAGCTGCAGCAACTCATTTTCATCGATTTCGCCCGTCTGATATTTTCCGACGCCTTCAAAAACGGAAATCAGGTCGACCCTGGTGCCGTCTTCTTTGCGTCCGGCTTTCATCGGTCCCCCGGAAACAAAAATCACCGGGATGTTCAGCCGCACGGCAGCCATCAGCATACCGGGCACGATTTTATCGCAATTGGGAATGCACACCAGACCATCCAGGCGATGGGCCTCTGCCACGGTTTCCACGCAGTCGGCAATCAGCTCGCGACTGGCCAGCGAATAGCGCATCCCCATGTGTCCCATGGCAATACCGTCATCGACACCGATGGTATTGAATTCAAAGGGCACGCCTCCGGCGGCACGTACCGCTTCCTTCACCACCCGACCGAATTCCTGCAGATGCACATGACCCGGAATCAGGTCGATATAGGAATTGCAAACACCGATGAACGGCTTGTCAAAGTCACTGTCATCGCGGATCATGCCGGTTGCTTTCAGCAGACTGCGATGCGGGGCGCGCTCGAACCCCTTCTTTACCAGATCAGATCGCACAGGCACCTCGTTG
>JAJRVZ010000302.1 GCA_024277055.1 Calditrichota bacterium | reverse complement strand
TAATTGCCCGGCTGCAGGCCAGGCCTGTGTTTGTCGACATCCTTCCGGATACGTACAACATCAACCCTGCAAAAATCGAAGCAGCAATTACCGGTAAAACAAAAGCGATCATCCCGGTTCATTTGTACGGGCAGATGGCGGATATGGACCCGATCATGAAGATCGCCAAAAAGCACAAACTACCTGTAATTGAGGATGCGGCACAGGCGATCGGCTCCGAATATAAAGATGGAAAACGGGCCGGTTCCGTCGGCGATATGGGATGTTTTTCTTTTTTTCCGAGTAAAAATCTCGGCGGATTCGGCGACGGCGGGATGGTGGTAACCGGCAATAAAAAGCTGGCCGAAAAACTGGTGAAGCTTCGTGTGCATGGTTCGCAGCCCAAGTACTATCATCAGATCGTCGGCGGTAATTTCCGGCTCGATGCGTTACAGGCGGCGATTCTGAATATAAAGCTCAAATATCTTGACGGATGGACTGCAGGCCGGCAGGAAAATGCAAAATACTATAATAAGCTGTTCCGCAAAAACAGTCTCGATAAAATTTTAAAACTGCCGAAGATCAAGCGCGGTTACCGCCATATTTTCAATCAGTATATTTTGCGCGCGCCGAAGCGGGATGCCCTGCTGAAATATTTAAAAGACAACGGAGTTGGGTGCGAGATTTATTACCCTGTTTCTCTCAGTTTGCAGGAATGTTTCGCCTATCTTGGCCATAAACCGGGCGATTTTCCAGAAACGGAAAAAGCTGCATCCGAAACCATTGCCATTCCTGTTTATCCGGAACTGACCAGGCAGCAACAGGAATTTGTGGTCGGTAAAATCAGGGAATTCTACGCTTGAATAAAATTCTTACCATCGTCGGGGCCCGGCCGCAATTCATCAAAGCGGCAGCGGTTTCGCGGGTACTGAGAAAAACCAACGGCTTTAAGGAAGTGCTGGTACACACCGGGCAACATTACGACGATAATATGTCCGCTGTTTTTTTCCGTGAACTGGAAATCCCCCTCCCGGATTACAATCTTGAAGTTGGTTCGGGGCTGCACGGCCGGCAGACGGGACAGATGCTGGAAAAAATCGAACAGGTCGTTGTTCGTGAGAAGCCGCGGATTATTATGGTGTATGGCGATACCAACTCCACGCTTGCCGGTGCGCTGGTGGCGGCAAAACTGCACATACCCCTTGCCCATGTTGAAGCGGGACTTCGCTCCTTTAACCGCATGATGCCGGAAGAAATAAACCGGCTGCTGTCCGATCATGTTTCATCCTGGTTGTTTTGTCCGACGCAAACGGCTGTAACAAATCTTGCTGCCGAAGGTATTCGGGAAAATGTTCATCTGGTCGGCGATGTTATGTATGACTGCTCCCTGTACTACGCTGAAAAGGCGGCTGAGATATACGATCCGCTGAAACGGTTGAAGATCAAAGAGAACGAGTTTGTTCTCGTTACGATTCACCGCGCTGAAAATACAGATAACGAAGAAAACCTGAAAAGCATATTATCGGCTCTTGCCCGGCTCGATATGCCGGTTATCCTTCCCCTGCATCCACGTACCCGTAAAATCATGGAAAATTCCGCTATCGAAATTACCGATCCGGTTCGGTTAATTGAACCGGTTTCATATCTTGAAATGCAATTGCTCGAAAAATACGCTCATGTGATCATGACCGATTCCGGCGGTGTGCAAAAGGAGGCCTACTTTTTCGCCACTCCATGCATTACCCTGCGCGGAGAAACCGAATGGGTTGAAACGGTCGAATCCGGCTGGAACCGGATAACCGGAGCAGATACGAAAAGAATAATTACCGCCTATAAAAATCTGTCCGTTCCTTCCGCTCAGGAAAAATTATACGGCGACGGGCACGCTTCCGAAAAAATCGTTGAGTTGCTTCGGATTAGAAATTAATTGCCGGTTTTATTATATTTGCGCCCGCAGGAAACAAACCACCTGCATTCTCAGTTTTGAATAAAAACAACAATACAACAAACAGGATGTAAGCTCATGTCCGCAAAAATAAAAGCCATCGGTCTTATTTCCGGCGGGCTCGACAGCATGCTGGCAGCCCGGCTGATGCTCGACCAGGGAATAGATATTATCGGTGTCAATTTCAATACGGGATTCTGCCTGACTGACCACAAGCGACAAATACGGAAAAATTCGGCTGATAAAACCCGCCTGCAGAATGAAGCGCTGCAAGCAGGCGCCAAACTGGAATTTCCGGTCGAAATCATCGACATTTCCGAGGAGTACTGGCAGGTTCTTACCAAACCCAAATACGGATACGGCAAAAATATCAACCCGTGCATTGATTGTCGCATTAAAATGTTCAGCCGGGCGAAGGAATTTATGATAGAGAACGATGCGCAATTTATATTTACCGGGGAGGTGGTTGGACAGCGGCCCATGACCCAGCACAAGCAAACACAAGAGCTGATAGCAAAAAAAAGCGGTCTTGAAGGATTGCTGCTGCGGCCGTTGTCTGCACGGAATTTGCCCCCCACAATCCCTGAATTGAAAGGATGGGTGGACCGGGACAAACTGAAGGCGTTTTACGGACGTACCCGTAAACCGCAAATAAACCTGGCTCAGGAACTGAATGTGATTGAGTATCCGCAACCTGCCGGCGGGTGCTGCTTTCTGACGGATGAAAGCTATGCGAAACGAATGCGCGACATGTTTCGCCACAACATGGACCTTGATTCGATCCCCCGCGATGAAGTGATATTACTGAAGGTCGGCAGGCATTTCCGAATAGGTGAAAAGGCGAAACTGATAGTCGGGCGAAATGAAGGTGAAAACAATTTCCTGGAACGGTATAAAAAAGGTAAAATCAGCCTCGAGGTTCGAGACTACGGGTCACCCGTTGCCCTGGCCGACGCGAACCTCAGTGAATATGAAACAATGCTGGCTGCCTCTATTACGGCGCGTTACAGCGATTGCCCGCCCGGAAAGGAAGCTATCGTTCAAATTGAAAAAGACGGTACGGTGAACGAGTTGGATGTACTTCCCGCTGTTCCGGAAGACATAGAAACGATGCGTGTATAACCATATGGTAAAACTGAACACTGTCGGAGACCTTTGTCCCATTCCCATTATTAAAATCAGTAAAATGATAAAAGAACTGCATCCGGGAGACAGGCTGGTACTGCTTTCAGACGACCCGGGTATTGAAGCGGATCTGCCGGCATGGTGTGCCTCAAACAAACATCAGCTTTTAAGTATTGAAAAACAGGGGGATATTTATCGGTGTGTGGTTCAGAAAAAGCCGGATCAGTCCTGAAGAATCTGATTTATTGTATCGGACATCGCTTTCAGACTGAATGGTTTTTCAAGAAATGCCCGGATTGAAAGTTTCTCGATTTCTTTCTTTTTGCTGAGGTCTCCTATTCCTGAAGTAATAATTATATTTACATCGGGGTTGATCTCCTTCATCTTCTCAACACAGACCACACCATTCATTTTGGGCATGATCAGATCGAGCAAAACAATATCAATTTTATCGCTGTTTTTTTTGTAACACTCAATTCCTTCCTGCCCGTTACTGGCCTGCATTACCCCGTACCCGAGCGATGTCAGCATATCACGGGCCATTTCGAGAATCATTTGTTCGTCGTCAACCACTAAAATCGTCGCATCCGTTTTTGCAGGTTCCAGCTGGATATCGCTGTTACTGTCATTTTCAATTACATCTGTCGCCGGCAAGGTCACGTAAAAAGTAGTGCCTTTGTTAAGTTCGCTCTGAACTTCGATTTTTCCGTTCAGGCTGTTAATAATTCCATAGATAATTGACAACCCCAGCCCGGTACCTTTGCCCGGTTCTTTCGTTGTAAAAAACGGATCGAATATATGTGGCATTTGTTTCGGATCGATTCCGTGTCCGTTATCGGCTATACTGAATCGAATATATTTCCCGGCCATCAGATCATCGTCTCTTTCCTCACCGAAGGGAATGTCGACATTCTCAGCCGAAAAAATTATTTTTCCGCCTTCGTCCAGAGCATCTTTGGCATTGATTGATAAATTCATGATGATCTGTTGCAGACGTGTGGAATCCACTTCAACATAGTAAAGATCCGGTGGAAAATTGATTTCAATATCAATCTGCCTTTCGAAAAGTTTACTGATGATGTCGATCGTTTCCAATGCCGTTTCTTTAAAATCCGTTGCCTGCGTCGGTTCTTTTTTGTCATTGCGGGCAAAACTCAGCAGTTTTCGGACGATATCCGCCGCGCGTAAGGCTGAGTTTTTTATGGACTGAGCGCGGTTAAAATTGGCCTCACCCTTTTTAGTGGTCATTTTAATCAGTTCTGCATTGGGAATAATGCCTGTAAGGATATTATTGAACTCATGGGCGATACCACTGGCCAGCATGCCGATACTCTCCATTTTCTGCGCCTGAAGGAGCTGCTGCTGGACCTTTTTGATATAGGTCATATCTTTTATGAGGATGGAATATCCGTGCCGTTTTTCGCCGGGGTCTTTTATTTCATTAATAGAAATCAGGACCGGAAATTTATTGTCAGATGCCGTGTAGACATTTAGCTCATAGTCCTGAATGTAATCCTGTTTATTCAGCGTTGTTTTGATAAAATTGACGTGTTTGCGGTCGCGAATAACATCGTTAAAAAAATTCTGGCCATATTGGTTGACCTCAAAACCGAACATGGCGCTGGCACTGCGGTTCATATAAATAAACTCACCATCGAGCTGCATAATACAGAAACCGTCTTTCAACTCTTCAACGATGGCGAATATACGGGGATTAGAAGTTTTCCGACCGGCTGCAATCATACTTATTTTCGCTTCTTAAATAAAAATCCAATAGCGTTGTACCAGCGGCGATGCCAGTATACAAAAGCCCAAATGGCAGCAATCACCAATCCGATTATCAGAAGTAAAATGTTCAGTTTTATGAACACTTCAAAATGATTAAACAGGAACAATGAAAGCCCCAGAACGATCATGATGCTGAACAAGGTCGCCAGTAAAATCCGGTTTGTTGAAAAAAACCATTTAGTCAGCGAACCGACTCGCGGCTTATCCATAAATCCGCGTAGCATGTCATAATATTCGATGTAATGCTCGTTTTCTTTAGATTCAGGACTGTATAAATAGTTCAATCGCACAACCCAGATTAATACAAGAAGTACATTCGGTACAAGGGTAAAGTATTGACTGATAAAATGAAATACCAGCTGGTTTTGAAGGCTGAAAGCATGGTAAATTTCCACACCTGTTATTATTGTGAAAACCGCAATTATGCTGGATATGTATTCCGAAAACAATACTTTCAGATTGGAATACTGCTGCCAGAATACAACCATAAACGAAAAGATCAGAATATACAGATAATAATTGTAGGTGTAAATATGTTCAAATCTTTCCATTACGGGATATGAGGCAAACAGTGAGTAATAATTGATAAAACTGCCTGCAAGGGCCAGAATGGCGGCCCAGCTTAAATGATACCAGACACTTCTGTACGGCTTCAGCACAAAAAGAAACAAATACAATGCGATGAAAAAATGCATTGCACCCGCAATAATATTTACCCAGGTAAAATAACTGAATATAAATGTATTTGAAAAAATACTGTTATCCGGTACTAAAAACCACCATGCGAAAAACGCACTTACGGCAATCACGGAATAGGAAATTGAAAAAATACCGATAATCAATCTGTTCAACCGACTTTTTTTCAGATTCAAAAATCCGAAAACGGCGATTAAATACGAAAGGTTTATATTCAGTAAATAAACCTGATTCGTATCCCGCGATGGGAAATAAATATATCCCAGCCGTAGAATGACCAGAAATATCAGTTCTACCAGAATCAGCTGTAGAATAATTTTAATGATAGGTTTATTCATGTTTCAAACTGACGGCCTTTTCCGAATCCAATTATACAGATAACTTCTCAGCAAGATAGGATTTTAATTGATCGGTACCTATCCTTACCTGATTCATCGTGTCTCTGTCTCGGACGGTAACATCGTTATGCTGCAGGCTGTCGGAATCAATGGTAATGCAAAACGGCGTTCCGGCCTCATCCTGCCTGCGGTAACGCCTGCCCACCGAGCCTGCTTCATCATAAAAAATCCGGTACGTTCCGCGCAGATCATCTGCGATTTTATGTCCCATTTCCGGCATCCCATCCCGCTTTACCAGCGGAAATACAGCAGCTTTTATCGGTGCGACGGCCGGTACCAAATGCAGCACCACCCTTTCCGCCTCTTCCTCATAAGCATCCACAAGCGTGGTCAGTAATGTACGGTCGCAGCCTATCGATGTTTCGATTATGTATGGGATAAAACGCTCTTTCTTTACATCATCAAAGTATCGCAAATCCTTTTTAGAATATTCCTGATGACGGTTCAGATCAAAATCCGTGCGGTTGTGAATTCCCTCAATTTCCTGCCAGCCAAAGGGAAATTCATACTGAATATCAAAGGCCTTCTTGGCATAGTGCGCCAGCTCGTCCGGCCCGTGTTCGTGAAATGACAATTTTTCCTTACGAATTCCGAGTCTTTGGTACCATTTCAATCTTTCTTCCATCCAATAGTCAAACCATTTTTCATCTTCACTGGGATGAACAAAAAATTGCATTTCCATCTGTTCGAATTCACGGGTACGAAAGGTAAAATTACCCGGTGTAATCTCATTGCGGAATGCTTTACCGATTTGTGCTATCCCGAACGGCAGTTTCTTACGGGCTGCCTCGCGTACATTGTGGAAATTGACGTAAATACCCTGAGCGGTTTCAGGTCGCAGATATACGACGGCGGCATCTTCTTCAACCGGCCCCATAAAAGTTTTGAACATAAGATTGAAATTACGCGGTTCCGTTAATTCTCCGCCGCAGCGGGGACATTTGCTTGTGTCTTCCAGTAGGTCGGACCGGAAACGATTTTTGCATTTTTTACAATCTACAAGGGGATCCGTAAACCCTTCCACGTGGCCGGAGGCTTCCCATACCCGCGGATGCATCAGTATGCTGGCATCCACACCTTCGATATCGTCGCGTTCGTAGACCATGGCCTTCCACCACAGTTCCTTGATGTTTTTTTTCATTTCGATACCGAGCGGACCGTAATCGTAACAACTGTTAATTCCACCGTATATTTCACTGCTCTGAAAAATAAAACCTCTGCGTTTGGAAAGAGATACCAATTTATCCATTATATTGTTCGTTTCTTTTCCGGCCAATCTACCATTCTCCTGTGCTGAATAATTTGATTTCTGTTTAATCAAGCGGTTCGTTTACTCTCCGAAAAAACCGAACCTGAATTGAACTTTTTTTCTTTTTTTTGTCTAAATTTACCCGATAATCTTGCGAACTATTTGTTCGGAGATATTTATCCATGCTGATTATCGGCACTAAACCCGTAATATATAAGAAATTATCCAAAAAACAATAGCGCCTGTGACATTTTTTTTACCCTGCCAGAAACCGTAGGGATTTTAATTTCAAGGTGGAATCGGTATGGTAATTCAGGTAGTTCTGTAAAAGTTTTGTGTACGGATAATCGGGGATAGAAATGTCTGACAACAATTTCAGTTTCCGGTGCGGTACTTTTTGCAACCGTGACAGAAATTGAAGTTGTTCCCGGGTCAAATGTTCTGAACTTATTTTTCCCGGCGAACAACCGCTTTCATACACAACTCCGCTGGCAAGATCAAATTCGATGTTGCCGGATAATTCCGCTTTTCCGCAGCCATTGCATTTGTCCATTTCCGGTTTAAAGCCGAGACGGGAAGCCGTTTTCAGCATGAAGTACCAGAGTATGATGTACTCGCAATTTATTTCACCCAACTGCTCCATCATGGTCACCAGAAAATCGTAAAAGATTTGATCTCCCTGTCCTTCATGAAAAAAATGCTGCATTATCTCCAGTATGGCCATGGCAATTGAAGTTTTTTTCAGGTCGGTTCTTATTTCCCTCCACGAGCTTTCCAGCGATACGGATCCCAGTGTTTGCAGATCCCGTTTTTCACTTAAATAAATAACGGCATCGATTTCGTTCAGTGTTTCCGTCACACCCTGATAGGGGTTGTTTTTTCGACGCGCCCCTTTGGCAATTACATCAACCCGTCCCTTTTCACGGGTAAACAGCGACACGATTTTACTGGTGTCACTCCAGTCGACGGTTCGCATGACAAGCGCTTTGGTTTTCAGCTGAGGCATTATTTAAGAATTAATGGAATCGTAGAAGTGAGTAAAGTAAGGTAAATCAGCAACCCCATAATATCATTGAAGGTAGAAATAAAAGGACCGGAAGCCAGGGCGGGATCAACATTCAGTCTTTTCAGAATAAAGGGAATGGAACCACCAAACAGCGCCGCCTGCAGAATGATGAAATTTAACGTCAGGCCAATCATTAATCCGAAGGTAAAATTCTGCAGCCACCATCCGCTGGCCAGCATCAATGTGGTACCGAAAACGAGGCCGATAAAAAGGGAAACGCGCAGTTCGCGAAAAAATCTGCGCTTCAGGTTTCTGTAGGAAATTTCCCCCGTCGCCAGCCCCCGGATCACAATTGCAGACGATTGCTGGCCCGTGCTCCCCCCCATAGCCATAATAATAGGAATAAAAAATGAGACCGCGATCAGTTGCTCCAGGGTGGCTCCGTATTTGCTGATGATTACGGCTGAAATCAGTTCTCCCACAAATGCAACGAAAAGCCAGGGCATACGCAGTGATGATATTTTCAGGAATGAATCTTCCTGTAATTCTTCATCATTCGCACCGGCCAGTTTAGAAATATCTTCTGAAACCTCTTCATCCAAAACGTCAATGATATCATCAATGGTGATCTGTCCCAGCAGTTGATGCCGATCGTTCACCACCGGTAAAGCAACGAGATCATATTTGCGGAATATCATGGCGACCTCTTCCTGGTCGAGATCGGCATGGACGTACTGAAAATCCTTTTCCATGATGGATTCAATTTTGTTTTCGCCGTCCGCCAGCACAAGGTCCGTTAAACCGACATTACCCACCAGTACGTTGTTTTCATCCACTACCCATATTTCATGAATATCTTCAACTTCTTCGCGCAGTTTTCTTATCTCTTCAATAGTATCGTTAACCGTATCTTCCGCTTTAACGGCCACATATTCCAGGGCCATAATACCACCGGCGGTGTCTTCCTCGTAGGCCAGCAGCTCTTTAACTTCTTTTTCAACTTCATCCGAGGCGCTGTCAAGTACCTGAGACTGCATTTCCTCGGGAAGTTCGGAAACCAGATCCGCTGCGTCGTCAGATTCCATCTCATCGAGATAGGAGGATATTTCATCGGCTTCCACATCCTCCAGCACCTGGGTTTGTACAGGTGGGTCCAGTTCCGGCAGCACATCCCCCGCCAGTTCCGTGGACAACAAATTAAAAAGGTATTTACGTCTGTCTTTACGTAACTGAGTTATAATAAAAGCAATATCGGCCGGATGCATTTCAATGAGGATATTGCGAAGGGCACCGTCATTCTGAAGATCGACCAGCTCCCGAATATCAACCAGAATGTCATTTAAATCTGTATCGGATATTAATTTCATAATGGTTTCGCCTGTTCTTTTTGCATTGAATTTATTTCATTAGCCAGTGATCTGAAATCGTCATAACTCAGTTCCTCCGGCCGGGCTTTCAGAGAAACGGTTTTTAGCCGTGCCAGTATTTCCGCTGAACATACGAACTTCAAACTGTTTTGCAGCATTTTGCGGCGCATATTGAAGGTTTTGCGAACGATATCCCGGAACAGTTCATAATTCTCTATTCTTTTATCACGGTCAATATCCGTCAACCTTATAACCGTAGAATCCACCCCGGGAACCGGCCAGAAATTTTTTCTTCCTACATCCATAATTCTTTCAGGCTGCGCATTCGCCGCCGCCAGGACACTGATTATTCCATAGGTTTTGCTACCTGGTCCGGCTGTAATTCTGTGACCCACCTCTTTCTGAACCATCAATACGGCCGTGCTGATGCTTTTATATTCATCCAGAATTTTGAAAAGAATCGGGCCGGTAATATTGTATGGTATATTACCGACTACTTTAACCCGCCCCGAATATTTATCCGCTGCCGATGCAAATGAAAACTGCAAAACATCCGTTTCAACAATTTCCACTCTCCCGTGAAATTCCTGTCGCAGTGATTCAACCCGGCGCCGATCAATTTCGAGTGCAATTTTTTTACGACATTGTGTCTCTGCAATAAAGCGGGTTAACACTCCCGGACCCGCTCCGATCTCCACCACCACATCCGATTTTTCGATACCGACCGCCTCGACAATTTTTCCGGCTAATACGGCGTTTTTCAAAAAATTTTGTCCGAAACGCTTTAACGGACGCAGTTGGGCTGTCATCAATCCGTCAATTTGAAAAGCATACGTGCATTCGCACTGGTAATTTGCGCCAGTTCCTCAACCGGCATCTTCTTAACCCCGGCAATCTTTTCAGCAGTATATTTGATATAACCCGGTTCATTTCTTTTCCCGCGAAACGGCATCGGCGCCAGAAAAGGACTGTCCGTCTCCAGAAGTAAATTATCCACCGGCACCCTTTCCAGCAGATTTTCATAACGTGCGTTTTTAAATGTCACGGCACCGGTGAAAGAGACATGAAATTTATTGCGGATAACTTCATCCAGAAACTCTGTGCTGCCGTTGAAAGAATGAAATACGCCCCCGATATCATCGATCCCCTCTTCCAATGCAATCCTGAGCACATCTTCATGAGCATCCCGGTTGTGGATAATTACCGGTAATTCCAGTTTTTTAGACAGTCTAAGTTGTGCACGGAAAGCTTTTTCCTGCACATCCTTCGGCGCATACATCCGGTAATAATCGAGGCCGATTTCACCGATAGCCACTACCTTTTTCTCATCGGCCATTTCTTCAATCTGCCGAAACATTGTTTCATCCGCATCCTGACTGTCACTCGGATGAATCCCTACCGCCGCATAAATGGTAGCGAATTTTTCTGAAAGCAGAACCGATTCCCGGGAAGAATGGATATCCGTTCCGATACTGATAATAGCGTCAATATTGTTTTTGATCGCCCTCTGAATCACCTGTTCGCGATCTTCATCATATTGGTCAAAATCCAGATGGCAATGGGTGTCAATGAACATTTTCTTAATCCAGGTTTATCTAACTGATTTTAGCGCCGCTGGCGCAATCGTCGCCGGGAGACAGCAGCCAGAGATTCTCTTCGTCACGGGCAGCCAGTAGCATGCCATTCGATTCAATTCCCCGTATTTTTGCCGGCTCCAGATTGGCCACTACTACTACGCGCTTTCCGGGTAATGATTCGGGTTCATGGTGTTCGGCAATTCCGGCAACAATGGTTCGTTGCTCCTTCCCGATCTTTATTTGCAGTTTAAGCAGTTTATCCGTCTTTGGAACGCGCTCGGCATGCAGAATTTCCGCAACGCGCAAATCCAGCTTTTTAAAATCCTCAAAACTAACGGTGGGTTGTGTCTCCGTCTCCTCTTCATTACCGCCGTTCAACGCTTTTTTCAGAGCCTTGATCTCCGCCTGAATCGGCGCATCTTCCAGCTTTTTAAACAAGATTTGCGGCTTTCCGAACGAATGGCCCTCAGGCAACAGACATTCACCGGAATTATCCCACTCATAGATCAGTGCCTGGTCGCTGATTTTCAATTGCTGTTGAATTTTTTCTGCGGTGAACGGCAGCACCGGACGCATCAGCACCGACAGACTGCGCACTGTTTGCAGGCAGAGATTAATTGTTGTGGCGCATTTTTCCCGATCGGTTTTCAAGGTTGCCCAGGGTTGCTGATCATTGAAATATTTGTTGGCAAACCTGGCCAGATCCATAAACTCCTTAAGCGCCTGACGCATCTGATAGCGGTCGATGAAATTACCGATCCTCGCCGGGGCTGTTTTTAAATTCTCAATAAGCTGTTCGTCCAGCGCGTCGTAATCGCCGGCGGCAGGAATTTTGCCGTCAAAGTTCTTTTGGGCGAATGTCAGGGTACGGTTCACAAAATTACCGATAATATCCGCCAGTTCATTATTGTGCCGCGCCTGAAAATCCAGCCACGAAAAATCGGAGTCCTTTGTTTCCGGGAAGTTCTGTGCCAGGCAATAGCGCAAAGAATCCGGATCGAATTTTTCCAGATATTCATCCAGCCACACGGCGTAATTGCGGCTGGTTGAAAGTTTGTTGCCTTCAAGATTCAGAAATTCATTGGCCGGTACATCAACCGGTAATACAAAATCCCCATGCTTCATCAGCACCGCCGGAAAAATGAGGCAGTGAAATACGATATTGTCTTTTCCGATAAAATGAATAAGTTCCGTATCCG
>JAJRVZ010000301.1 GCA_024277055.1 Calditrichota bacterium | reverse complement strand
GGTTTTTAAGCTGACCAGGCGTTGCCATACTTTTTCGGGATAGGCCTGCCTCACCCGCTCCTCACCTTCGTCACTTAAGAAATTGACGTAGACTCCTTTTGCAAAAGATTGTGTCTGTTCGAAAAAGTCACGTGCCCAGCCGATGCATTTTTCATCTTCAGCGGCGTCTTCCCAGCGGGTGTGAATATTGAGTATGAAAGGCGTTTTACGATAGGCATAAGCCATTTCATTTTCAGGAACACGGCTTGGCGCACCTTCCATGTGCGGAATAAACACTTCGCATTGGTCACCTGGAAATTTAGCAGCAAACTCAATGACCTTATCAATGCAGGATCCTGAAAGTTCTTTTAAATGATGTGACTTCCAGTAATTACGCGCGCCGTGTGAATTGAGCGCGTCAAACCCGGATTGCCACCCGGTCCACGGATTCATGCCGATGGCTTCGCCATGCGGCTTGCCAAAATCACGGATCGGCTGGATCAGTTTTTCACCTTTTACCTGATCGCCGAGATAGACAAAAGCGACAACAATAACCAGGCGTCCATGCACACTGGAATCCAGGAAGGGAAGAGGTGGAGCATGACGGACCACCATCCAAACCGTCATTTCATCGGGGAGTGTACGGACATACTCGGCGTGAAATTGCATATAAGATTTGGCATCTTCGAAGCGCTGGATGATCAGTCCGGAATACACCTTTGTGCCGATGTCGGCACACTGAAATTCAAATGATGTGACTACGCCGAAATTACCGCCGCCACCACGCAGTCCCCAGAACAGACCCTGATTTTCGGTGGCGCTTGCTTTCAATATCTCTCCCTCAGCGGTCACAACTTCAGCGGATAACAGATTGTCGACCGATAGTCCGTGTTTGCGGCTGATCCAGCCGAAACCGCCGCCTAGCGTCAGGCCGGCGACTCCGGTGTGTGAAACAATACCCGCAGATACGGCCAGGCCGAATTTTTGCGTTTCCTGGTCTACTTCACTTAACAGGCAGCCGGCGTCCACACGTGCTGTCTTTTTTTGCGGATCGACCTGTACTGAATTCATCGGCGCCAGATCCAGCATCAATCCGCCGTCGCAAACCGCATTGCCGGATACATTATGTCCGCCGCCTTTTACAGCCAGTAAAAGGTCGTGTTCACGAGCGAAATTGACTCCCTGCACTACATCGGAAGTTTCAAGGCACTGAATGATCAGTGCTGGTTTGCGGTTGATCATCGCGTTCCAAATCGTGCGCGTCTCATCGTATTCGCTGTCCTGCGGCACTAATAATTTTCCGTGTAAAACGGAGTTCAACTTTTCAATGGCCACTGCGCTTAAATGATTTTGCATAGATTTTCCTTTCTGGTTCAAGATTACCTTCGTTTTTGGAATCATTTACGGTGAATATAAAAATGGAAACGTTCTTAAAGCGTTCTGCGAAGCGTTCTATGGAAACATATTTGGAGGAATTTTATGCTTAAAAACGTTCTGCCCAGCTATCTACCAGTGTATTCAGGGCATTTCCCTGGTTTGAATTCAGATCGTTTATAGCCCAGCATTGTACATCCTGAAACATGTCGATGGCTTCTTTTTGTCGGCCGGCTTTGAGCAAAAACTTCTTTAATTGCAAAGCGATACGCAACGCGTCTGTTTTCGACTGCTGTTGGCGGGCAACAGCGAGCGCATTCCGGAACCAGTGTTCGGCCCCGGTCAGGACATCAGAATTTCCATGTAACAGAACTGTCCCTTTCATTTCAAAAATGGCGGCATCGGACCAATGTTCGTCTGTGTTTTTGATGGCCTTAATAGCCTCATCAATCAAAGGTATGCTTTGAACATAAGAACCGTTAGTCGCCAGGGCGCTTGCGATAAGGGCGCGAAAATAGGAGCACCCGACTTCGGAGCCAATGGCGCGAAAACAGCTGAGACCATAACGCATTTCCTGAATACCGTCTTCCGTTTCCCCTTTCATGAATAATGCCCAGCCTTTCAATATCCGGCTTTGGCTGGCAAAATAAGGAAAGGGATATTCTTCCGAAAAAGAGATGGATAATTCGGCATGTTTCAGGGTGGCTCCGGCATCATTACGTAAATTCTGCAGCCATGCAAACCAGTGTAACGCATAGGAGCGGCTGAAAGGATGTTGCAATTTTTCGGCAAGTTCCAGGGCTTCTGTCCCAAACGTTTGTGATTGTTCCAGATATCCAAGATGCCAGAGCACTACTGCCAGGCGGATACGGCAGATTACGGAAGGGTCCTGAGCATAATCGGTGATATGCACAGTGTGGTTTTTCGCCTCATAACCGGCAATAGCCTTTTCCAGATGTTTATGCGCCGGAATAAAGCGACCCTGCCAGTGATAAGTGACACCCAAAACGTAATGCGCCTCTACTTCGGCTACGGCATCATTCATGCGCTGAGATTGTTCGAGCAGCCGGAGGCCAAAATTTTCAGCCTCTGAAATTTCTCCGACCACCAGTTTGCTGATTGCCAGCATTCTGAGTAGCGGAGAAGTGGGTGGTTGATTTAATTGTCTGGAAAGATCCCAGAGCCGTGTGCTGTTTTTTTGAACTTCGGAGGCTCCGTAGCCCCTGCTCTGCACGAGGCAGGGTGAAAGAATGTTCAACAGATTCAGTTCCTGTTCATCTCTTTCCCGTCCATCCAGGTTTTCAAGCACAAGCCGTAATCCTCGTTCGAGATATTCAGCAGCTTCTTCATTAGCAAAGATACGTTGTGCGGTCTTACATGCCTGTTCATAATAGAAGATGGCACGAAGTGGATATCCGGCACGTTCCCAGTGTATGGCTAACTGACCGCTGATCCGTTCAAACTGCCCGGCAAATCTTTTTTCAAGTGCTTCTGACACGCGACGATTAAGCAGGCAAAAACGGGCCCGGCTAATACCTGCTGCAACAACTTTGCGGATTATGTCATGGCTGAAATCGTAGGCCATGCGACCCTGCTCGCGGATCAGGCGGCGTTCCCATAATTCATCCAGGCTGTGGATCAGTACATCCTCATTTTCTTCACAGGCTTCATTTAACACGTCAAAGGTAAAAACCCGGCCGATGACAGCGGCCAGTTCCAGTATTTTTTGCGCTGCAGAGGAAATATTCGCAAGACGGGTTTGAATAACTGCCTTCACACTTTGAGGTACGGGAACAGGTTCGTGATGTGGGCTGAGTGGTGTGTCACCGGTTTTCCATTCCTCCATGCCGGCACGGGTCATTTCAACGACGTACATAGGATTGCCTTCGGTTCTGGCGAACAGTTCAGCGGCCTGTTTCTCATCGATCTCTTTGTTGGAAACGTGACGGGCCAGTTGTGCGGTCTGTGCGGCGTCGATCGCAGCCAGTTCGATTTCAGTAAAATAACTGCTACGCCGCAATTCCAGGATCAATGACAACAACGGACCATTGTCGCTCATTGAACCGGAGCGCAGAGTAGCCATAATCAGAATTTTTTTTGCATAATTTGACCGCAATAGGTAATGAAGCCATTCAAGCGTTTCCGGATCACACCACTGAATATCATCGATGAACAGCAGCAACGGATTCGGTACGGTATGAATAGCACGGGTCAGCGATTCAAACAGTCGCTGTCGCTGCCAGCTTTCGGTCAAAGGCGGAAGCTCCGGAATTTCCACGGAGCCGGATAAAATCTCGGGTACCAGCCGGGAAATTTCCAACTGCCAGATGTTTTCCAGTTCTGAAAGCGATGGGTAAATGGTATCATTTTTAAGCCACTCAGTAACCGGACCATAGGCCAGGCGCCCTTCAGCGGAATAGCAGATGGCTGAAGCGCACAGCATGCCCTGACTCTGAACATAAGCGATCAATTCTTCTGCCAATCGCGTTTTGCCGATCCCGGCCTCGCCGCACACCAGCATGAAATGGGTATTTCCGGAAGCCACCTTTTGCCAGACCTGAACCAGCTCACTGCGTTCCTTTTCTCGTCCAATCAGAGGGATTTCGGATTTGGTAATGTGCATGGCTGGTCTCTCGGTTTCGGCTTGTGTCAACCGTTCAAATAGCTGGCGGGTTTCTGCCGAAGGTTGAATAGCTAGTTCATCGCGCAGCATATCGACACAACGGTCATAGGTATGCAACGCGGAGATTCGGTCGTTGTTCAGGGCATGCAGCCGTATCAGCGTGCAGTATGTGGATTCACTGAATTCATCGAGCGATAATAACCGTTCCGCCTTGGTGATCGCTTCGGCATATTGTCCTTGTTGTTCGAGAAGTTCAATTAAACGGGTTAATGCTGTCGTAAATTGCTGTCGCAATCTACTGCGGTCGGCTTCGATCCATTCATCGTAACAGGTGGGTAATAGGTCTGCCTGATACAGATTGTATGCCCTTTGCAGGGCTGACTGCTCGGCGCTAATGTTTCCTGCAGCAGCGGCTGCTTGCGCCCCGGAAAGACATTCGGCAAATTCAACCACATCGATCTGCAATTGGGCACCTTCTTGCCATTTGAGTGTCTTTGTACCGATATGCAAATAGTGTCCTATGTCCGGAAAAGCCTGACGCAGATGATGAAGCAGCTGACGCAGGTTAGTACGTGCCTGACCCTCAGCAGACTCCGGCCAGAAAAGAAAGGCGATGCGCTGCCGTGATATTTCTTTGTTACCATACAGCACTAAAAATGCAAGAAGCGCCTGCAATCGTGCTGTGTTTATACCATCGATTGTTAGGCCATCACAGGTTATCTGAAATTCACCGAGAAAAAATAATCTTAACATAAGGCCATTTGCCTCCACGGGTATTTAGAACATTAATCCGCTAATTAAAATCCGTTGAATTTTTACAACGGGGAATCATTCTAAATCACCCGGTATGCAAATAACTTAAATGTGATAAATGATATTCCTGAGAGCAATATCAGGTAAAGAAGGGAACGAATACTTTCCGGATTACGAGTACGTTTTTATTTTACATCAAGACGTTTAAACCTGAACGATCTGGATCAAATTACCGCAGGTGTCGTCAAAAACGGCGATGGTCGGGCCATGCTCGATGGCTGTCGGCGGTGTGGTGAATTTCACGCCGAGTCCCTGCAACCGTTCACATTCTTTATAAACATCAGAACTGAAAAAAGCGGTGGCCGGGATGTTTTGCGCGTGAAGCGCCTGCTGGTAGGTTTTGGCTGCTTCCAGCCCGTTTGGCTCCAGCACTAATTCGATGCCATCTTCGCCCTCCGGGGAAGCGACGGTCAGCCAGCGGTAGTCGCCGGCGGGCATATCGGTTTTCTTCTCAAAACCCAGAATCCCTGTGTAAAATTCAAGAGCTTTTTGCTGATCATCAACAAAAACACTAG
>JAJRVZ010000300.1 GCA_024277055.1 Calditrichota bacterium | reverse complement strand
TTTTGATGTTGTGAGCGGCGATTCGAAATTACTGACGGAATTTGTGACACTCATGCCGGGCATTCCGCATTGGACTCCTGAAAACGAGCAGGTTATTTATCCCGGAAAAAAGAAACTGCAGAAAACCGCCTCCGGTAAATCAGCAAATCCCCTGAACGGCAACCCGGTGGTTTGTTTTACCTATAAAGATAAACTTGTTATCAGCAGAACAGGATCGGATGATTATCTCTATCTCGATCCCCTTCCCGGTTCGCAATACCTGAATCCCGCGGTATCCCGGGATGGCGGCCGGATTGCCTTTGAAACGGTGGGTGGCTCTCTTTATGTGATGAACAATGACGGCAGCGGGTTGCAGGAACTTGGGATCGGCTACCGGCCCCGGTTTTCTCCCGACGGCAAACAACTGGTGTTCATGGTCGCCGAAGACGATGGGCATCGTTACCTTTCATCCGATATTTATATCATCGGAACGGATGGTACCGGTCGAACAAACTTAACGAACACGAATGACCGTTTGGAAATGAATCCGGACTGGTCGCCGACGGCGGATGTAATCGTTTTCGACACGCTGTATGAAGGTGTCATATACCAAATGCAGGTGAGGTAGAAATGAAATCTCCGGCACGAATTGGAAGCGTACTGTTTATTTTGCAGCAGCTGGTATTTGGACAGGTGACCGGTCTGAACGGCTGGAACATATTCATCGATCCCGGTCACAGCCGTCAGCAAAATATGGGCATCTATAACTATTCCGAAGCGCAAAAAACCCTGCGCGTTGCCTTGAACCTGCGGGATCTGCTTTTAAACACAACGGATATTGATACCGTCTGGCTGAGCCGTTACAATGATGATGTTGAAGTCGGATTGCTGCAGCGATCAACGATGGCAAATGACCTGGGAGCTGCATGGTTTCATTCGATTCACAGTGACGCCGGCGCACCGTCGTCCAACAGCACGTTGTTGCTGTGGGGACAGCTTTACAACGGGCAGGAAAAAAGCCCTCCCGGAGGGCAGGCTATGAGTGACGTTATCGTTCCGATTCTTACCCGCGGGTATCGCACGGATTCGCGCGGCTCGTGGGGCGATTGCAGCTTTTATTCCTACACCGGTGCCTGCACGGCGAGCTGGCCCGGTCCCTATTTGAGCGTAAACCGCAATACGACCATGCCTTCCGAACTCAGCGAGGCGGGCTACCACACAAATCCCGTACAAAACGTGTTAAATATGAACGCCGAGTGGAAGCGGCTGGAGGCCTATACCTTTTACTGGTCCTTTTTAAAATTTCATCAGATCAACCGACCTGCGGCAAGCATCGCCACGGGAATCGTCCGTGATATCGAATCGGGCATACCTGTGAACGGGGCGACGGTGGAAATTGCCGGAAGATCGTATACCACAGACAGCTATACGTCGCTGTTCAATCAATATTCGACAGATCCGGAGCTGCTGCACAACGGTTTCTATTTTCTAGAAGACCTGCCCCAGGGAGTGCATGATGTAATTGTCAGTGCGCAAAATTACTATTCGGATACGCTGCAAATAACCATGACCGATACGTTTTTTACATTTCTCGATGTGGAATTGATTTCAAACATTCCACCACGGGTAATCGCCTCAAGTCCCGTTGACGGCGATTCCGCTTTTACAGCCTATGATCCGATAATCCTTGAATTCAACCGGCCGATGAATACACTGTCGGTTGAACAGGCCTTTGAGTTGATACCGTCCGTAACCGGTGTTTTTTCCTGGCGGGACGGCAATCGAACACTGAGTTTTCAGCCGGACAGCCTGCAATTCCTGACCGATTATATTCTGAAAATAGATTCCAGCGCACAGGATAATTACGACCATCCCTTTGACGGTGACGGGGATGGCGTCGGCGGTGACAGCTTCACGCTCGGTTTTACTACCGGTCCGTCGGATATTTTTCCTCCGCGAATCCTATCCGTCTATCCGCAGGATGAACAGGCGGAAGTTGAATTGCTTCCCCTGTTGAGCATAACATTTGATGAACTGCTCGATCCGGATTCCGTTTCCGACAGTTTGTTCCTGTTACAGGAAATTTCCGATTCGGTAAGAACAATAGCCGGAATACTGCAACACTATTCCATGGCAGGCAAAAGTGTTCTGAATTTTTTTCCGGAAAATCCCCTGCAACCCAATCAAAATTTCCGGGTAACCATCCTGCCCGGATTGCGTGATCTGCTGGGAAATGAAATCCAGGGCCACTCCGTGTTTCAGTTCACAACGGGATCATACGAATATTCCATAACCGTTATTGATGATTTTGATAACGCTGCAGTTGCCGGCAACTGGTGGCAGCCACAGCAGAGCGGCAGTACGACGGGAATACTGACGAACGCCACCGGACGAATATTTGAAAACGATCCGGTAAATTTTCTGACCGGAAGCAACCAGTCGATGAAAATCAGTTACGGCTGGGATGAAAATACTTCTTCCTGGCTGATCCGGGAATACCTGGGGGGAGGGACGCCCAGATCAATTACTTTTCAAGCTGATAAACTGTTGCAGGTCTATATATTCGGTGACGGAAGCGGAAATAAATTTCGTTTCGCCGTGGATGACAAATACCCGCAAAGCGGCGCGGCCAATCACGAAGTAAGCCCCTGGTACACCATTGACTGGATCGGCTGGAAACTGGTGACCTGGGATATGGCCGGTGACGGTACCGGTACCTGGCTTGGGGACGGGGTTCTGAACGGTACGCTGCGCTTTGACAGCATTCAACTGACACATGAACCGGGAGCAGCCATAACCGGCAGTTTCAGTTTTGACGATCTGCGTATTGCCGACAGGGTGCCGACCGGTTTGGACAATACGATTGCTGAAACAAACCAACCGGATCGGTTTCAATTGAAACAAAACTATCCCAATCCGTTCAATCCCGTAACGAATATAGAATTTCGAATACCGGATAATGAATTTGTCACATTGAAAATATACAACCTGCTGGGACAGGAAGTAACTACACTGGTTTCTGAGAAACTGAAGGCGGGGAGTTACAGGTATCGCTGGGATGCGGGCAAGCTGGCAAGTGATGTGTATCTGTATAAACTTCAGGCCGGCAAATTTACAGAGACGAAAAAGATGGTGTTGCTGCGATAAATCACCGTTTCCATCCCTCCCCTCAGCAAGGGGAGGGCCAGGGTGGGTCGGAAACGCGGCTTTTCATACAGGATGTACCTGTCTGAAAAACCCGGAACATGAATAATCAGTTTAGTTTCTTTCTTCGTCAATATTTCTTTAAATTACGTATCTTGAATATGATTTGCGAAAGAACTTAATGAAACAGAGATTTTATCCCGGACACAAAATACACGACATCCTGAAAAAACGCATTATGCTGCTGGACGGCGCCATGGGTACCATGATCCAGACTTACAGGTTCGAAGAAGCTGATTACCGCGGCAAGCATTTTTCGGATTTCCATAAAGACCTGAAGGGAAATAATGACCTGCTGTCGCTGACGCAACCGGAAAAGATAGCTGAAATTCACAGTGCCTATTTTGCCGCCGGCAGCGATATCGTGGAAACGAATACTTTCAATGCCAACGGGGTATCGCAGCGCGATTACGATATGACCGACCTGGTATATGAAATGAATTTGGCGTCGGCAAAGATCGCCCGTAAAGCGGCGGATGAATTCACAAAAAAGGAACCGCACAAACCGCGCTTTGTGGCCGGAGCACTGGGGCCGACCAACCAAACGCCTTCCATTTCACCCAAAGTGGAGGACCCGTCCTTTCGCTCGATTACTTTTGACGAAGTGGTGGAAGGTTATCTGCCGCAGGTCAGGGGCCTGGTTGAAGGGGGTGTTGATCTGCTGCTGGTGGAAACGATTTTCGATTCCCTGAACGGTAAAGCGGCACTGTTTGCAATTGACCGCTATTTTCAGGAGTGTGGAAATTCTCTGCCGGTAATGGTTTCGTTCACTATCGTTGATGCCAGCGGACGCACTCTGTTGGGGCAGACTGTCGAGGCTTTTTGGACTACGGTAGCCCATTTCGATCTGCTGAGCATCGGGTTGAACTGCGCATTGGGCGCCGAACAGATGCGGCCGTTCTTAGAAGAGCTTTCTGCTCTCGCGCCTGTTTATACCAGCATTTACCCGAATGCCGGATTACCTAACGAATTCGGCGGTTACGATGA
>JAJRVZ010000299.1 GCA_024277055.1 Calditrichota bacterium | reverse complement strand
GGTTAAGTGCTAATTTAATGGCTTTTAAGATGCAGGTCAATTTGGACATTTTTATGTTAAAACAAAAGTGTGTCGGTTCTGTATCCGGGATGGAACAGGTGCGTCAACTTTGCATCCGGAAGGCCGGAATAAATCGGTCCGGTTTTGTCGTATGTTTGATGTTCAGGGAAAAAAGACGGGTGAATCCTGCAAAATAGGTTAAATTTATTGCTTGCCTGATTTTTATTCCTTAAATTCCGCAGTCTTTATGAAAACTGAAATCAGACGAAACCATGCTGGACGATTTATCGCAGAAGCTGGAATCGGTATTCAGGAAATTGCGCGGCCACGGCAAGCTGAGCGAAAAGAATATCGCCGATTCCATGAAAGAAATACGCCGTGCGCTTCTTGAAGCGGATGTCAACTACAAAGTTGTAAAACAATTCATCACAGCTGTGGAAGCCCGTGCTGTGGGACAGGAAGTCCTGCGCAGTGTTACTCCGGGGCAAATGGTCGTAAAGATTGTTCATGATGAATTGGTGAAATTGCTGGGTGAAAACACTTCGCAATTAAAATCCGCCGGAATTCCGCCAACCGTGATTATGTTGTGTGGATTGCAGGGGTCGGGTAAAACGACCTTTGCCGGGAAACTGGCGAATTTTCTTCGTAAAAAGGGTAAACACCCGCTGCTGGTTGCTGCCGATATTTACCGGCCTGCTGCGATTGAGCAGTTGGAAATAGTCGGTAAAGGTCTCAACCTTCCCGTTTATTCGGAAACATCCGGGGATGCGGTGGCCATTTGTGCCAACGCCATCGGTGAAGCCCGCAAAAAATCGCGCGATGTCGTTATTCTGGATACGGCCGGTCGTCTGCATGTCGACGATCGGATGATGTCCGAACTGGAACAGATCAAGAAAAAAGTTCAGCCGCAGGAAATCCTGTTTGTCGCTGACGGTATGACCGGGCAGGATGCGGTCAACACGGCCGGCGCCTTTCTGGAACGCCTCGATTTCGACGGTATCGTGCTGACGAAAATGGACGGCGATACCCGCGGTGGTGCGGCGATATCCATTCGTTCGGTTACCGGCAAACCGATCAAGTTTATCGGAACCGGCGAAAAGCCAGATGCGGTCGAACAGTTTTACCCGGACCGCATGGCTTCCCGGATTCTGGGCATGGGCGATATCGTTTCGTTTGTGGAAAAAGCACAGGAGACGATTGATGTAGAAAATGCGCAGAAAATGGAACAAAAGCTGCGCAGGAATGAGTTTACACTGGAAGATTTCCTGGACCAGATCCAGCAGATTAAAAAAATGGGACCGCTGGATCAGTTGCTGGGCATGATCCCGGGCATGGGCGCCCAGATGCGCGGTGTACAGGTGGACGACAACGCTTTCAAGTATATAGAAGCGATCATCTATTCCATGACCGTACAGGAACGGCGCAATCCGAAAATATTGAACGGCAGCCGGCGCAAAAGAATTGCCATGGGCAGCGGCACGAAAGTACAGGATGTCAATAAGTTGCTCAACCAGTTCGGGCAGATGAAAAAAATGATGAAAAAGATGAAACGTATGCCGAAAAGAGGCATGGGAAATATTCCCTTTGGATTAGGCTAAAATAGTATTAAATTTACGGAGGTAAAAAAGTTTGGCAGTTAGACTGAGATTGCGACGGATGGGGCGAAAGAAAAGGCCCTTTTACCGAATCGTTGCAGCCGATCAACGTTCCCCGCGGGACGGACGGTTCATTGAAACACTTGGATACTATAATCCACTGGATAAACCGCATACGGTGGAAATAGATGAAGAACGGGTGATGTACTGGCTTTCGCAGGGAGCGCAGCCCAGTACCACGGTTAACAGCCTGTTGCGGCGTCAGGGCATTCTTCTGAAACGGGAACTGCAGAAACAGGGCCTGGATCAGGCAAAAATTGAAGAAGAACTGAAAAAGTGGGAATTGCTGCAGCTCGAGCGTCAGAAACGCCGGGAGGCAAAAGAAGCTCAGGCCAAAGCTGAAAAAAAGAAGAAGAAAGAAGAAGATCAGCCTGAAGAAGAAGCCGCTGCCGAGGCAGAGGTGAAAACGGAAGAAGCGGTTGCCCCGGCTGAAAAAGCCGAACAGCCGGCCGAAGCCGAAGCGCAGCCGGAAGTGGAAGCGGCCGAAGAAAAAGCCGAAACGGAAGCGCCCGTCGAGGAAAAACCGGCAGCGGAAGAACAAAAGGAAGAGGCAACCCCGGCGGAGGCTTCTGAGCAGACAGACGAAAAAGCCGAACAGGAAGACAGCGAAAAAGACAAATAAACCGGATTAAGATTTTTGTCCGACTTGTACCGGAGTGATCGTACCATTCGTTAGGAGGTAAGGATGAAAGAATTCGTTGAGTACATTGCCAAGCACCTGGTTGATAAGCCTGACGAGGTCCAAGTTACTGAAGTTGACGGAGAACGGGTAACGGTTTACGAATTGCGTGTTGGAAGTGGCGATCTGGGTAAAGTCATCGGAAAACACGGACAAACTGCAAAGTCGATCAGAACGCTGTTAGGCGCTGCTTCTGCAAAGGCAGGCAAACGGGCGGTACTCGAAATCCTCGAGTAGCCGTTCACCGGTTTGCATGTATCTTGTCGGTTACGTTTTAAAACCACACGGGGTTCGCGGTGAATTGAAGATCGATCCCGTATCACCGGACCCGGTACGTTTTAAAAAACTGGAAAAAGTCTTTATAGAAGAAAACGACTTTCAAGCCTATTCGATCGAGCGGGTTCGCCTTTCGGGTAGGTTTGTTTATCTGAAACTTGCGGGCATCGACAATCGCGATACGGCGGATAAACTGCGCGGTCACGAACTGTTCATCGAACAAAAGGATTTGATCGATTTACCGGCAAATTCCTTTTTCGTACACGATATCATCGGTTGTGAGGTTTTTAACATTTCCGGCGGCCGGATCGGCAGGGTCAGGGATGTGCTCGATGTTTCCGTCGGTGATATCTACCAGGTCGTCAGTGACGACGGGAAGGAATTTCTGATTCCTGCGGTGAAAGAAATTGTGAAATTTGTGGATATTGAAAACAAAATTATCAGGATCGATCCGCCCGACGGATTGATTGAGTAGTTCATTGAAATGCTGATTGATATCATTACAGCTTTTCCGGACCTGGTTAAGGCTCCGCTTGAGGAAAGCATCATCCGCCTCGCGCGGCAGGCCGGTGCGGTTACCATAAGGGTTCACGATCTGCGCGACTGGACAACAGACCGCCATAAAACGATTGATGATACACCCTATGGCGGCGGTGCGGGAATGGTTTACAAAGTTGAACCGCTTGATGCCTGCCTGAGTGATTTGCTGGCTGAAGAGGAAAACTTGAAAACCAGAATTCTGCTTACCTCACCTCGTGGGCCGGTTTTTACGCAGGAACAGGCCGTAAAACTAGCTCTGATTGAAAGAGTTATTCTGATCTGCGGACATTATAAAGGAGTGGATCAACGGATACTGGAATTGCACCCCATCGAAGAAATGTCCATCGGAGATTATATCCTTTCAGGCGGAGAACTGGCGGCGCTTGTCATCACGGACGCGATTACAAGAATGCTTCCGGGCGCTATCGGTGATATCAATTCGGCTATGAGTGATTCTTTCAGTGATGATCTGCTGGATTGTGAGTACTATACGCGACCCGAAGAATATAAGGGATTACGGGTTCCGGATGTTTTATTGTCCGGCAATCATGAAAAGATTGAAAACTGGCGGCAGCAGCGTCGCGAAGAAATCACACAAGAAAGACGTCCCGAGCTGTTCAAAAAGTATTTGAAAAAATAAATTTATAATCGAGGTAAAGAAAAATGGACTTGATCAACACAGTAACAGCCAATCAGCTGCGTACCGATATACCGGAATTCAAAGCCGGTGATACGTTGCGGGTTCACGTTCGCGTTATTGAAGGCGAAAAAGAACGTATCCAGATTTTTGAAGGCGTGTGCATTAAGCGCAAAGGCAGCGGGGTGCATGAAACCTTCACCGTTCATAAAGTTTCGAACGGAATAGGGGTTGAGCGTGTATTTCCGCTGCATTCACCGCGTCTGGCCAAAATTGAACGATTACGTGTTGGCCGCGTGCGCCGCGCAAAACTGTACTATCTCAGAAATCTGCGCGGAAAAGCAGCCCGCATTCAGGAAAAATAATAATCACAGAATCAGTATACCGCCTTCCGGGGCGGTTTTTTTATTCCTGAAATTTAAACGGAAATATGATCAGAAAACTGCTTTACTTTTGTCCTGCCTGCTCATCCGAAGACAGCCTGCAATTGCAGGATTCGGTAATTACCTGTGCAATCTGCACGAGTCAATTCCCCTTCGAAAAAAATAAAATTACTTACGAAGGCACGCAATTAAGTCTTTCAGAGTTTTATGCGTTGATGAGAAGCCGGATTCCGCTGAAAAAAAACAGCGGAGACGAATATCTGCGAATATCCGGTCGGGCCGTTTTGAGACAGGGTGAAAAATCATTCGTATTCCGCGGATTCCGAAACAGCAGATCCGTAATCGAATGTCCCGTTGTGGCTGATCACGGGCATCTGATAATGTTTGATGACCATTGTGAATTTCGTGGTGAACGGAAAACATGGAAATTTAAAGCCGACCGGTTCATGGCGGTTACTACCAATTCAAAATATTTCGAATTCAAGATTAGAAACCAGCCCTTTTACCAGATATATTTTGAAACGGAAAGCCCGCTCAAATATGAAGACCTTTTTCGGAAATGGATTTCGGGCTGCTATTCGGACCGGCAGATTATAGAGTATCAGCCGTCGATCCGGAATACAGTGCCGCCGTTGCCTAAACTTTTACTTCGGCACAACCGGATAAAAAACAGAAAACGGGAACGTTTCGGATTTCTGGAGCTTTTATTATATTTCGTGATCGGACTGCCGGTGTGGTGGTTTCTGAAACTGAACGGCGGGGTTGAAATTATAAACCGGCACTTTATTCCCGGGAGCGGCCCTTTTCTGCTCATCGGAAATCACGAAGGATATTTGGACCCGATCCTGCTTTCCGTTGTTCTGAAACGGCGAATCGCGTTTCTTACCAAAAGTACGGCATTTTGTGACCCTATGCTGCAGCCCGTCTTCAGGGCCTATCGCAGCATTCCCAATCGTCGCTATTATCCCGATGCACAGGTCATTCGCCATGTGCTGCGTTTTCTGTCGGAAGGTCAACCGGTGGGTATTTTCCCCGAAGGGGAGCGAACCTGGGACGGAAAACGCCTGCCGTTCAAACTGAACAGCGTGCGTCTGATCGGCAGTGTACAGGTGCCGTTAGTGTTTGTTCGCATTTGCGGAGCATACGATGTATTGCCCCGCTGGTCGAAGAAAGTGCATCGTGGAAAAATCTTAATAGAAGTGTTGCCGCCGGTTTGCCTGCTCGACAATTTCAAATCGACATCGGAATTGAAAGAATATATCGAATCTTTTTTTGAAGATAATCATGCAATTTGACTTGGTAAATTCGTTTAACTTTTCTAATTTTCTTTCGTGAACACCATACTAACGCATACACGGAGCATTCTTTCGTTCCTGATATTATTGTTCGCGGCCGGCTGTGCATCGCGCGGTGTTCCCGGTGGCGGACCGCAGGACAGAATCCCGCCGGAAATCGTCGCCACCTACCCGCCTGCTGATTCAACGAATGTCGGTAAACTGTCGTCGGTTCATTTCATTTTTTCGGAAAGGATGGACGAAAACACGGTTCGCCAGGCACTAAACGTTTCCCCGCCGTTAAAATTCGAAATTGAATGGTCCGGTGGTGATGAACTGACCCTGGAACTGACCGATTCCCTCAAAATCAACCGTACCTATGTTTTTACCATCGGTGCGCAGGCCAAAGACGCGCACGGCAATCAAATGGCGGAATCTTTTCAGTTTGCTTTTGCAACAGGACCGGTGGTCGATCGCGGTAAAATCAGCGGCAGGATATTCAATATCCGTCGTGAAGACCCGTTCTATATTTTTGCCTACCGTCTGGAGAACACGGCGATTGATACCGCCTTTCCGAATAAAATGGAACCCGATTACCTGACGCAGGCCGGTGAGAACGGCGTTTTTTCACTGGGATATCTGGCTCTCGGCGATTTTCGGGTTTTTGCCGTCGAAGATCAAAATCTCAACCTGCGGCTGGATGCCGATTTCGAACGGCTGGGCATTCCGCAACAGGATATTAGACTGGATTCGGCGCACATGGAATATCCGAACCTGAATTTTCAGGTAACCCGTACAGATACTACGGTGCCGTTTGCCACCGGCGCCCGTGCCGTCGAAAATCGAAAGGTATTGCTGCGCATCTCGGAAAACGTTGTTGATTTCGGTGTGAATAATGTTATAGTGACGGACAGCGCCACACAGCAACAAATAGCTCCGCTGGCCATCGGGATAAATCCCGGCGAAGAAAAACAATACTATATTTATGTTCCGCCCATGGACTCGGCCGCAGTTTACCGGGTCAGTGTTTTCGGATTGCAGGATACCAGCGGAAATCTGCAAACGGATACCAGTTATTTGAACTTTTCCGCCTCAACCTATCGGGATACAACAAAATTTGAACTGCTTGCCCTGAGTCCGGCAGACAGTCTGGTTAACATTATTCTTGAGGCGCAACTGTTACTGGATTTCAGTCTGCCGGTAGATTCGGGAAGCGTGATACGGAATACGCAGTTTATTGATGCGGATTCTCAGAAAGTCGCAGGAATCTGGAATTGGGAAAATCTGCAAAGAGTGGCCTTCCAGCCGCTGGAAAAACTCAAGCCCGGGGAAACGTACCGTTATCGGGTCAGTACCGGCGGCATTTTTTCGATTTGGGGTGATACGCTTGCGGACAGCCTGATTACCGGAACCTTTTTTACGGTAAAAGCGGATGAATTCGGTTCGGTTTCCGGGAATGTTTTTCCTGCAGTCGACAGTGATGTTTATATTACGATTCATCCCGTCAAAAGGGGCGGTTTCTCCGAATCGGTCAGGGCCGGCAGCGATCAGGCCTTTTATTTTCCATTTGTTCCCGCAGGACGATACCTGCTAAGCGGATTCCTGGACAGCGACGGAAACGGCAAATATACGCCGGGCAGTTTAATCCCGTTCGGTTATTCCGAAATTTTCCACTTCAGCGCGGATACGATTCGTGTGCGCAAACGCTGGGAAGTGGCGGATGTGCCCTTTACCTTTCCGGAGATCGGACAATAAATGATCGCCTTTGATTTTACAAAAATGCACGGTACCGGAAATGATTTTATCGTCGTTGATAATCGCGGCGAAAAAAATATTCGCTGGAAACCGGAATTGGTAAAACTGATTTGTGACCGGCGACTGGGAATCGGCGCCGACGGTTTGTTACTGCTGGAGGAATCGCAACCGGCGGATTTCCGAATGCGCTATTTTAATTCCGACGGTTTCGAATCGGAAATGTGCGCCAACGGCAGCCGCTGTATCTGTGCTTTTGCTTTCAGGCTGAAGCTATGCGAGGCGCTTTTCAGTTTTGAGGCGAACGATGGAATTCATCGTGCAAAGATATTGAAGCCGGATCACATCAGGGTTCAGGTGTTTTTACACCGAACTCGGGAGGACAGAACTTTTCCTGCAGATTTTTCTTTACCCGAAGGAGTATCATTCGTAGGTTTCATGAACACCGGCGTGCCGCACCTGATACTGGAAACGGATAGCCTGGAAAAGGTGGATGTACAGGGTCTGGGCGGCAGGCTGCGGTTTCATGAATATTACCGACCGCAGGGTACCAATGTTAATTTTGTGTTCAGACGGAAAGAGAGCGGAATAGCCGTGCGGACCTTTGAGCGTGGGGTAGATGCCGAAACATTATCCTGCGGCAGCGGGGTAACGGCAGCCGCCATAGCGATGCGACGGAAATATAATATTCGAGACAGAAAGATCTCTGTTTTCACTCATGGTGGAAATTTGAGTGTCGATTTTTCAGAAGAGGAAGATTCGATATTTCTGGAGGGACCTGTAAAATTCGTATTTGAAGGAACTTACCGGAAGGAGGTTGAGCCATGAAACGATTGATCGTACCTATTGTTCTGCTTTTTCTGTTGTCCTCTTGTGCTGTATTTCAAAGCAAAAAAGAAGAGCCGTCGCCGGAGGTGGATGAATCTGCAAGGGAAAAGGAAATGTTGGAGATCGCTGAAAATTATGTAAGCGACGGTGTAGCCTATCATGAAAGTGGTAACGACTCTCTGGCGGTTGTTTCCTGGAAAAAGGCCCTGGAGATTATTCCCGACGATGCTGAAGTTCATAACTTTCTCGGCATAGCCTATCATCAGTTGAATAAAATTGAACTGGCGCGCGATGAATTCAGCCGGGCTATTCAATTGAATCCGGATTACTATCAGGCATGGAATAACAGGGGGTTCATGTATTTTCTGCTTGGTGAATACAACTTTGCGAAAAAATCGTTCGAACACGCTTTGAATATAAATAAAGACTACAAGCCGGCTCAACTCAATCTGAAAATGACGGAGCAGATTCTCAGCGGGGAACTGGATTCCCGCGTTTTTGAACTGTCGCGAATGGCCGACAAGATTGACGATGTGGATAAGCAGGTGGAAATATACAAGGAAATCCTGCAGCTCAATCCGGCCTATGCGGAAGGGCATAACAACATTGCGGTCGCCTATTTTTATATGGGTGAAATCGACAGCGCCTATAACCATTTATCGACGGCGATCACTCTGCGGCGTAATTACCCCGAGGCATTGAACAACCTCGGCTATATTTACAAGCTGGCAGGCCGCTACCGGGATGCGATTAAATTGTTTCTGAAGGCGCTGAATCTGAAAAATGATTACATTGTCGCGCTGGAAAATCTGGGAGAAGCTTACCAGCTGGCGGGGGAAACGGACAATTCGCGCAGGGTCTTTAAAAAAGTGCTTGAAATTGACCCGGCTAATGAAGTTGCAAAGAAGGGGTTGGCCAAACTGGACGGCGGCGGCAAGTAGTTAACCGTTGAAAAAACAGGAGTATTGATGTATATCGTATTAATGGCGGGAGGGGTAGGCAGCAGATTCTGGCCGCGCAGCCGCAGAGCAAACCCGAAACAATTACTGAATATCGTCGGCGCCAAATCAATGTTGCAACTGACTTTTGATCGGGTGAAGGCACTGACGACGCCGGACAAGATTCTGGTGATTACAAATATCGAACAGAAACCGAAAATAGAAGAACAACTGCCGGAATTATCACCCGAAAATGTTATTGCCGAGCCGATGGGACGTAATACGGCACCGTGTATCGGTTTGGCGGCATCAATCATACGGGTTCGTTCAAAAACCAATGAAGTAATGGCTGTATTACCGGCCGACCACCTCATAGGAGATGTTGAGAGTTTTCAATCGGTTATAAAAACAGCCGCCGGTTATGCTCTGGAATCCGGATGTCTGATCACCCTGGGGGTCACGCCAACCTATGCGGAAACAGGCTACGGCTATATTCAGATGGATAATATCGTACACGAACAAAACGGGCGCGAGATTTACCGGGTGAAAACTTTCGCCGAAAAGCCCAATCTTGAAACGGCAGAGCTGTTCCTCAGAAGCGGTGATTTCCTGTGGAATTCGGGCATGTTCATTTGGTCGGTCGATACCATACTGGAAGAGCTGGATGACAAACTGCCGGAGCTGGGTGAGGATTTGCGCAAAATCGAAAAGGCTGTCGGCACAAAGAAGTTTGATACGGTCGTTGCCGATGTTTACTCGCGCACGCGGTCGATTTCCATCGATTACGCCGTCATGGAAAAAGCGAAACACGTCTGTGTTATCAAAGCGGATTTCAAATGGAACGACCTCGGTTCCTGGGAGGCCGTGTACAATATTTCCCCGAAGGATCGAAACGGAAACGTGACCAATGCCCGCGGTGGAATTCTCATCAATGCCAAAAATAACTATCTGTATTCCAGTAAAAAACTGATTGCAGCGGTTGATGTGGAAGACCTGGTGGTGGTTGAAATGGATGATGCCATTCTTATTTGCCGGCGGGATAAATCTCAAAACGTTAAATCGGTGGTTGAATATCTGGAAAGAAAAGACATGGAGGACTATCTGTAAGTTTTTCTGTGAAACGGGCTTTCCGGGACGGCCCGGCAGGCAGGGAAGTAACCGGAGGCGATGAAAAGCGGAAATTGATCATTAGGGAACAATTTTCAAAATTAATGAGAAAATAGTTGAAAATTTAATATACTTTTATAAATTCACGTCATGGAAAAAAAGGACATGGCATTTTTCAAACAGTTATCAGAATTGTTGCGGTCCTATAATATCGAGCTTAAAATCGGTAAAGGCTATTTTAAGGGTGGCGGATGCAGGATCAATGACCGCAGAATTCTATATTTAAACCGGACGGAAAACCTCAACAATCAAATAGATATTGTTCTCACGGAATTGGGGCATTTTGATATTGATGCTCAAAAACTAAGACCGGAGATTGAAGCCCTGCTGGAAAACAGCAGGGAAAATTAAAGGAGGGAGAAATCGTGTCTATTGATCAACGTCAATCGGTAAGGATAGAATCAGAGCAGTTTATCTCCTATAAACTTTTTGATGAGGAAAAACGGGTGTGTGAAGAAGGTATGGCCCTGGCACGGGATATAAGCCGGGGTGGGGTACTGATAGAAAACAGAACACCCTTTGATGTTGACGCTGAAGTTGAAATGACCATCGCCCTTAAAAATGATGTTATTAAAACAAAAGGGATCGTTCGCAATGTGAAAGAAGCCGACCCGACAACCTATTTAATCGGCATCCAGTTTGTTGAAATCAGTGAGAATGAACTGGATTTGTTACGGAAAGAATTTCCGAATATTTCTTAGAAAGCGGAGGACGCCGATCAATTCAATTCCCACCTTTGTTTTTTTTCTGTTCGGTCTGGCCTCGGCTGTTGCCCAAAATATTCCCTATTGCGGTTCGCCCGAAGCGCCGGTAAGCCCATTTATAATAGATTATCTGCAAAAAAATGCTCCACCGGTATTTGATAACGGCAAAACACCGTTATCCCTGTATAAACCGGCGGTAAGCAAAGAGTTTTACGTTTATAATTTTGATACGGAAAAATCCGAAAAAATTACGGCAACATTGCGCGACAGCAGTGATAATATCTATATATGGGTACAGGACAGCGAATGGAACAACGGTCATGTTAATCCGACGGCCGTCAGCGAAATTCTAAGCGGGCTCACGGACAACACGCCTGCAGGCAGTATCGACCCGGCGAGGGGGATTGTTGAAATCATTAATGCCTACTTCGGTCTGCCGCCGGACATCGACGGTGACGGCAAAACGGATTTCCTCATTGCCGATATTAAAGACGGCTGGAGCGGGAATGAAGGCTTTGTTGCCGGCTATTTCAATCCCACTGATCAGTTCCGGAACGGTCCCACCGTTAACGGCGGCCGGATTGAAGGCTCAAATGAGCGGGATATGCTGTACATCGATTCCTATCCCGGCATTTATCTGGACGGGAGATACCGGTACGACCAGGTGCTGGGAACAGTGGCCCACGAATATCAGCATCTCATTCATTTTAATTACGATAAAAATGAAGACAACTTTGTTAACGAAGGACTGTCCGAACTTTCATCTTTCCTGTGCGGTTACGGGCTGCGGGACCCTTCGCTGTATCTGCGCAATACCAATATTGATTTTACCGGCTGGAAGAGCGGATTGCCCGTCGTACTTGAACATTATTCCAAAACCGCACTGTGGACATACTATTTATATGAAAAATACGGGTTATCTCTGATCGGTGATATTGTTCAGCGCGGGGAAAACGGAGTAATCGGAATTGAAAGCGCGCTGATACTCAATCAGACCGGAAAAAACTTTAATGATGTTCTTGACGATTTCTATACGGCGATTACCTTCAATGATCCTGCCATGTCTCCCGAACATCAGTTCTTTCTGAACAGCCTGAAAGGTATGAAAGCGGTCAGAACAGGCGAATTGTACGATTTCCCTTCATCCGCATCAACCGGATTACAGCCCTATGCTCTGTATTTGCTCGAAGTTGATAATGCCGATTCTCTGAACCTGGAAATCTCACCTTCCGGCGGTGCGATGGTATACAAAAACCTGATTTCGACTGATTCGACCGCTTATCTGATACCCCAGAATCCCGGAACGATTACAGAGAACCGGTTCGGTACTTTATGGGACAAAATGCTGCTGATGGTAATGAATCTCACGGAAAACAGCGGCAATTTTTATTATAATGCCCGGGCGAAACAAAAGTATTTCATAAACAGGATTGAGTATGATACCGGCAATCCCGATATTCATATCATTTCAACCGGCAATGTAAATGTCAACCGTTTTATTGCGCCCTATGACAGCTGCAGGCTGCGATCGGTCAGCTTTTACAATCAGAATTCTTCGGGAAAAGTGAGGATTCATGTTTACACGCAACCGGTGGATGGTACCGTAAACCCCCGTTCCATATTCATGGACCTGAACAACGTATTGCAGGGCGGATGGGTCGAAGTGGACTTCATCGCGCTCGGCATTGAAAAAAACGCCGGTGAGAAATTTGAAGTCGGTATTGAATACAGGGGAAACAATGGTGTGATGGGCTACAGCACTACACCGGCGGGTCTGCAACAATCATTTATGAAGCAGAAAAATTCCGATGTTTTCATCCCCCTGAACCAATTGAAGGTCAACGGCCGGAACCTTGAAGGTGTTTGGCAGATCAATATGAGTTTTGCCGCGCCGATCCGTCACAAGCCGCAGGCGCCGGTTCCGACGGACTTTAAAATCATAAAAATGTACCCGTCTCCCTTTCCGACACCCGGTAATCCATCGGTTAAAATCGAATACGAGCTTTCCGGTGCCGGTAAACTTAAAATTGAAATTATGGATATTCTCGGCCGTAAGGTTAAAACGGTTTTCAACGGCTTTGAATCCGGGACAGGCGGCTTTAAAACATGGGATGGAAAAGATGATAATGGAGAGCCGGTCGCCAGCGGTACGTATTTTTTAAGAATGAATTTTGGCGGTAAAAGCCGGGCACGTAAATTGATAGTAATAAGATGATTATCTGTTGTTATTGATAGTCATTTTTACTATATTCAATCTCCTTTTTGGGAAGAAGTCTGCCTCAGGTGCAAATACTTGCCTAATGAAACAAAAACGGGAAGGATATGGCGTTTGTAAATAAACGACTTAGACCTTGTGTTTTTTTTTGGTACAACTTTTGTACATTTTACCTGGTTAAAATGAATGGTGGTTCAATATGCCGTTTTAAATTCAGGTAGATAAAATTTAATCGGGTTGTGAACTGCTGCCCGCGGCAAGTATCGTTTTAGGTGAAATTTCAAACAGTTTATGTAAATCGCCAACCGACAGGAGGTGTAATTATTATGACCAGGATAAAGTTTTTTTCGGTTTCTTTACTGATGATCCTGATACCAATATTGGTTTTTGCAGGTACGCGTGGAAAAATGGCCGGTAGAATTACCGATAAAGATACCGGTGATCCGTTGCCCGGCGTAAACGTTATAATCCGCGGAACGTATCTGGGTGCTTCTACGGATTTAAACGGTGAGTATTTTATTGTAAATATACCGGTAGGGACTTACGATGTAGAAGTCTCTTATGTTGGATATAAGCCGATGGTTCTGCAGGGAGTAAGAATTCTGGCTGATCTTACTTCCCGTCAGGATTTTCAGCTGTCACAAGCCGTGCTGGAGCTGGAGGAAGAAATTGTGGTAACAGCCGAAAGACCGATCATTCAAACCGATCTTACGGCCAGCCGTTCCATTATGTCTTCGCAGGAAATTCAGGCAATACCTTTTGAAAACGTTGAGAGTGTTGTAGGTATTACTCCCGGGTTTGTGAATGGTCATGCACGTGGCGGCCGAAGCGGTGAAGTTTTGTACCAGGTCGACGGTGTTACCGTTATGGACCCGATGACCCGTGGTTTTGATACCGATATTCCCGAGTTTGCCGTTGAGGAAATTTCAGTAATCACCGGTGGATTCAGCACGGAATACGGTGATGCGCAGTCGGGTGTGGTCAACATGGTCATAAAAGAAGGCGGCCCGAAACTTTCCGGAAACCTGCGCTACAAAACAAGCGATTTCAGTAAAATCAGTGCGAAACTCAAAGACAAACATATGGTGCAAAACTTTGAGTTTTCAATCGGCGGGCCGGAACTGCTGAGCAACAATCTGTTCAATTACAAAAATAAATTGAAGTTCTTCCTGGCCGGTGAATACAGGCTGGATCGCGGACGGTGGGGAACGCAGGATTTCCTGAATTATAACCTTGAATCGAAACTGACCTGGACTCCGGACCATGTAAATAAAATAACTTTGTCCTTCGGTGGCAATATCGGCAGCTGGCAGGACTGGTCAAACCGCTGGAGCCGCACCACAAGGGAAACCGATGCCAACGGCAACGGAATCCTCGATCTGGATGAGGATTTGAATCGTGACGGTAAATTCAGTTCGTTCAACATGCTGGATCACTTACCTTTCTTTGATGAAAGCAGCGATCATTTTATTTTAAACTGGACTTATCAGGCCAGCTCAAAATCTTATTTTGAAGCCAAGCTGAGCCGTTCGCGTACTGCACTGAAATACAATGTTAAGGAAAATATAAACGAAGATGCCGATGGAGATGGTCATCTGGACATTGCCTATGATGTGGACGGTGACGGTGAAGTGGACGATATCGACGGCGACGGCGATTATGCCATGGAGGATTTGAACGGTAACCGCATCTGGGACTGGAAAGTGGATAACGGCGACACGGATCTGTTCGTTGATGAAAATGACAACGGGTATATTGATGCCTCCGAAGGGCTGCCGCGTTCGCAATGGATCAGATGGCAGGAAGTACCGTTCGGCAATACGCAGGATAATGACGGATTTTACCAGTACGGGAACGGTACGACCTACAGCCGTTTCCGCTGGAATTTTGATGAAAAATATACCTGGGCGATGAAAATGGCCTATTACAGCCAGGTTGACAACAACAATGAGATTAAACTGGGTCTTGAAGGTTCCTATTACGACATCATGGATCACGATGTAGACCTGGCATCCGGCGGAAATGTTTACGGGCAGAATATTCGAGCCTATCCCTATTCTTTTGCCGCTTTTGCCGAAGACAAGATGGAATATGAAGGCATGATTCTGAATTTTGGTTTGCGTTTTGATTATTTTAATTCCAATGCCAAAAGCCCCGGAGATGATTCGAATCCGTTTACGGTACAGCAGGGGCGATTGGGATTTTCGAAACTGACGGATTCAAAACCGAGAACCTACGTTAGTCCGCGTTTGGGTATTTCCCATCCGATCACGGACAGGGATGTTATTTATTTTAACTACGGCCGTTATTTCCAGATGCCGCAGTTCAGCCGGCTGTATTCCAATATTTCCTTCCAGCTGATCGGGGCGTTTCCGGTAATTGGAAATCCGAATATGGAGCCGGAAACCACAACCTCCTATGAATTGGGTGTGAAGCATGCTTTCAGCGATCAAATGAAGATAGAAATCAAAGGTTTCTATAAAGACATTCATGGTCTTACAGACTTGACGACTTATTTCTACAATGCAGCCAACTGGGCCGGATTTTACACCAACCTGGATTATGGAAACACCCGCGGTTTTGAGGTGCAGCTGACGAAACGCTATTCCCGTTACTGGAGCGGAACGGTTAACTATACCTACTCGATTGCAAAGGGTAAATCATCAAGCGCGGCGCAGAATTACAGCTATACCTGGTCCGGTGACATTATTCCCACGGAAGAGAACTTCCTGAACTGGGATCAGCGCCATACGGTTAATGCGAATATAAATTTGCGTATCCCTGCGGATGAGAATTTATTCGGAATATCCGCCTTTAATGACATGGGTATAAATACGGTTATTCAATACGGTTCCGGTTTGCCCTATTCATCGCAGGCGCGTACAAAGGTTCCGCCGATCAACGACAAACGCCGGCCTGCAACCTACAATATTGATTTGATCCTGGACAAACAGCTTGATCTGGGAAGCGGCTACAGAATGAAAGTCTTTTTATGGGCCAACAATCTGGAAGACTTCCTGTTCAATCATGTTAATATTAACGGTATTGCCGACGTCAGTTATTATGATCAGGATCAGGATGGCGACGGCAGGCCTGATCGTGACCCGACAGGTCCTTATAATGACCCGTCCGTTTACAGTGAGCAAACCACGTGGCGGTTGGGTATTCAGCTTGCCTTCTAATCCGTATTTTAAACAATCAACGGGACAGCCTCTGCAAGCGGAGGCTTCCTGTCTTTTCAGAAATTGCACGGTGCATAATGACTTTAGGAGGAATTAGCGTGATGCACAGATTGCTAAAGACATCGCTTTCTTTTCTGCTGGTGGTTCTGATGGCCACAGCGGTATTTGCAAGTGATAAAAATCGGAATGCAGGACTTGCGAAACCTGCCGGTGATCCGAATGAGACCAAAGACCTGGTTCATAAAATCGGAACATTATGGAACACAAACAGTAATTTCGGTCGCTACGGCGATCCCAATGCAGATAAGACGGACCGCCCCTCCATGGAATGGCCGGGGGGCAGCAGGGTAAACTATCTGTGGGAAGGCCGTCTTTACATCGGTACGGTTATCGGTGGAGAAGCCAGAGTCTCGCATGCGGAGTTTGGAAATTATGAATGGTATCCTACGGTAGGTACTTCCTTCGATATTTTGACCGGGGCGAATGCCCGGTCAATGGAAGATTTCTTCGTAACCTACGATGATTTCAATGCTGACTTTCACGATACCTCTCCCATAGGTATCAAAGTGATTGAAAGAAACATGACCTGGGCATTACCGCAATTTGATGATTTTATCGCCTATGAGTATGAAGTGATCAACAACAGCGGTGCCACATTAAACGATGTCTATATTGCCCTTGTTTACGATTGCGATGTCGGTACCGTTGCCGATGTCAGCGATCCGCATATTGACGACGTCGTGGATTTTGACGGATATGACGGTCCCGACGGTGATACCGATGAATGGGATATGGTTGAAAACGTCGATATTGACGGCGATGAATATGGCGTGCCCAACGGAGAGCTGGACGGGTATGATGAATACGGTATTCCCTATGGTTGGCAGTATCTCGGTTCACCGAGCAAACAGCAATCCAACTATGATCCTTCCAGGGTGCACGCCGACGGTTTTTATGATGAATACTCGGTAATTCTCGATGACAAGGCGCCCTATCTGCGCTGGCAATCAAATGTTGATGCTGCCACGCCTCCGCGGAAAGCCGGTGAACTGGCTGTCGTCGGTTCGGATACTTTGCGCGGCTATCTGTTCCCCCGAAACATGTCTTACATGTACGATGGTGATGATCCCTCCACCAGTGCGGATGACACGGGTGAGCGCGGCGACGCTGCCATTAACCGTGGTAACGGCGTGCTGGGATTTATCGGAGGCGCGTTGATCTACACGGATATACAGCCCTATTACGAGGCGCCGGAAGATACCTTGCGTCGGGTTTTTTCTCACCAATGGTGGAACTGGGAAAGTGATCCCGGTACCGATCGTGAAAAATACGAATATATGACCGGAACCCACCTGTCCAGCGCTAACAGAAAATTCATGCCGCGTCCCTTCGAAGACGGAGCTCCGGTGTTCGATTATCGCTGGATGACAACAACCGGCCCGTTTAATAATATGTTTGACGGTGATACGGTTCGATTTGTTTACATTGCCGCCGTCGGAAAGGGGCTAAAAGGACTGCGTCAGAATGTAGATAATTCCATTATTGCCTACTATTCCGGCAGTACCTGGAGCAACCCGTACAAGCCTTCGGATTTCAGGGCGGATATTCACTGGTCGCTGCCGGTACCACCGACCATTCCGAACCTGGTTTACAGTCCCTATGAAAAAGGTGCCGGTGTATTACTGGCCTGGGATGACGTGGCTGAAACCACCCCCGATCCCAAAATCGGTCAGATCGACTTTGAAGGCTACCGTGTATATCGCGCCGAATATGCTCCCGCCAACTGGCAGTTAATAGCCGCATTCGACAATGTGAACGGTCCTGTGGTTGTAAAGGATGCCAACGGTGATTCGGCGGCTTTTATAGATTTGCCGGACCTGGTACATACCTTCATAGATACCGGCGGCACCTTTCTCGGAAAAACATTTTCCCGGCCGGTCAACGGTTTGCCTTACTACTATGCCGTTACGGCATACGACCCGGAGAAACCGGAACTTGAACTTCCTTCCAATGAATCGCCGCGTTCCAATTACAAAGTGGATCTGGTAACCGGAGCTCCGGTACCGGTAATTCCTTCCATTTTGTATTCAAGTGTGGCGTCATCCTATGATTTGAAAAAAGTGCAGGTAGTTCCCAATCCGTACAAAGGATTCTCGGAACTGGAAGAGCGCTATCAGGAAAAGATAATGTTCCAGAATTTGCCGCCTGCCTGCAAGATATCAATATTCACGCTGACCGGAGATCTGGTGATCACAATCGATCACAACGATGGAACCGGTCAGGAATTGTGGAATCTGCAATCACGCAACATCCAGGCGATAAAAGCAGGGTTGTATATTTACGTGGTTGAGACGGAAAACGATAAAGAAATCGGCAAATTTGTAGTGCTGAGATAATTGGTGAAGGAGGTTTTCCTGTTATGAAAAAATATATGCTGATAATCGTTCTGGTATTGGTTTGCGGAAATCCGGCTTTTGGTCAGGGATTGGCAAAAGTCGGAACCGTAGGATACCAGTTTCTGAAAATAGGAATGGATGCCCGGGGACAGGCATTGGGCGATGCAGTCGGCCCGATTGTTGATGATGCCCGGGCGGTTTTCTGGAATCCGGCGATGCTGAACAAAGTCCAGGACTGGAGTGTGGGATTTACCCATTCTTCCTATTTTGCGGAAATGGACCTGCAATCTTTTGTTCTCGCCAAGCAGATTGAAGGGATTGGCGTTGTTGCCGTGTTCGGTTCGCTCTGGAATTCCGGAGATATTGAAGAAACAACTGTTGCGCAGCAGGGTGGAACCGGGCGCATTTTTCAGTCCCGTTCCTATTCATTCGGAATTTCCTATGCACGTATGCTGACCAATAAATTCGGCATCGGCGGAAATTTCAAATACATCAACGAGGATCTGACCAACGGCAAACTGGATGACGACAACAGCACCGGCGCCTGGGCGTTTGATGTCGGCAGTGTTTACTACCCGGGATTCGAGTTTTTCAAATCCCTGCGCCTGGTAATGAACATCCGTAATTTTGGTCCGGAAATTCAGCTGGCCGGGACACATGTGGATTTTGACAATGGTCAGGTACTCCCCGAAGCGGTTGAATATTCCATATTCCAGATGCCGCTTGTTTTTAATTTCGGATTCGGTTTCGAAGTCTGGGAAAATTCACAACATAAAATGACTTTTGCCGCACTTCTGGAGCATCCCAATGACAATCTCGAACGGGGCAATCTGGGGTTGGAATACTGGTGGAATAATATGATCTCGCTTCGCGGCGGGTACGTTTTGAATCACGATACAAGAACATTGAGCGGTGGCGTTGGTTTTCAGCTGGCTACGTTCGAAACTTTTACGCTTAAACTGGATTACGCTTATGTTGACTACGGGGTTCTGGATATGACGCAGTTTTTTACCATGGCGATCGACTGGTAACCCCTGAACAGTCATTCAAAATAAATATGTGGAGGAAATAGAATGTTTAAGCCATTGAAAGGCCTGTTCCTATTGCTTTGCCTGATTCCGGGGCTGGTTTTTTCGGCTGTTTCAATTCAGCAAGCTACTTATGACGAAAATGAAAGCACTCTCACTTTACAGTTCGATGCAGTGGTTCAGTACGATAATGTGGTTCTGTCGCGTATCAGTCTGTTGACCGACAGGGGCACCATAAATCTGGCCGGTGCAACGATACTGTCAACCGCCAATTCCAATTCGATCGTTATCAGTCTGCTGGACACGAGCGGATCGGTTGCGAATATGTCGCTGAAGGATGAACTGGAAAAATCAACCCAGTTACAACAGATCTATCTGCTAGTAGAAGAAAATGCTTTTATCGATGAATCTTTTAATGGAAACAGCGCTGTCGTAAAATCGGATTCTCTGTTTTTAACTTATAATGAGCGCAGTTCGGAATTACAACTGATCGGCGCCAAATACGATGCGGCGTTGAATGAACTGGAATTGTCTTTTAACAGGGAAGTCAGAGCCGATGAAAATTATGTTTTGTTTCAAAACATCAGTGTTGCCGGCGTACGGCTGAACCTCGTTGATAATACGCTGAACAGCAGCGGGGCACAGCAAACGGTGTCGCTGACCGTAAGTCGGGAAAATCAGAAAAGCCTTGAAGCGCTGTCCCTGGAAAGTGCTCCGGTGACGGTCAAAGGTGCTTTCAGAGACCTGAAATACAACCCGAGCGACAATTCGGAAGTTTCCCTCACGCTGGTGGCGGATGCTGATCCGCTGGAAGCGACAGCTGCCGAATATGATGCAAAGACCAATAAACTGTATGTTCAATTCAACGAGGAAATTGATAATCCGTCCGACGCGGCTAACTTTTTCGTGGCAGGGCTGGTGTTAAGCGATGATCAGGCCAATGAAATCGTATTTTTCGGTTATCGAAAGATCGGCCGCGATAATTCAAATACACGTTTATGGCTGGAAGTACCGGTTCTTATTCAGGAAGGAATCGAAACCAAGCTGAATACGGATGCTCTGAAACTTACCGTGAAATTTTTTACGGTTTATGATCTGCAGGGTAACGGAAATGTGGCCAATACCGATCTGGCGGTAAGTTATACTGCGGATGACAATCCGTTAACCGTCGATCCGGCGGCAATAACCTACGATTCGAATATTAACGAACTGGTGATGACTTTTAACAAACGGCTGGATGTGAAAGTAGATGTGGACTTTACCCGCATTCACATTATAGATCCGGCGGATACCGCCAGTACGTTTACATTCGAATCCGTCAGTGATGTGAATGTTAATTCCGCTAAAAAAACGGTAACCCTTGCTCTGGATAATGAACAGGAAGCCATTCTGGAAAACTTCGGTCAATGGCAGTTGCTGCTAGATCCTTTCGCGGTTTTTTCCAAAGGAACGAGCCCGAACGGCAATATCTCCGTTACCGAAAGCGATAATGTACTGGTCAATTTAATAGCCGATTCAACAGCACCGGTTCTGCAATCGATTCAGTACGATACGAAAGACGGAATGCTGATGCTGCAATTCGATGAAGCTGTCCGCTCTTCATCATTCAACCCGGCGGGAATCACTTTCGCCGGAGTGACCCTGGATACGAGCGGAGCGGTGCTCAATACAAGCGAATCGAATATTATCCGCTACCAGGTTTCCGAGGCGAGCAAGGCGGCGCTTGCGCAGATTCCGCTTTCAGTCCAGACCAACCCGAATTTCGATTTTGCCGCAGGAGCCGTTAAAAACTTTTCCGGTGTCGGTATTGAACAAATTACCGGCGGGGTGGATGGAGAAGATTTTCTGGTAGGCTACGGACGTTTCTTCTGGACACGCGGCAAAGAAAAATTCCCGCGCGGCAATAGTAATATATTCGCCAGTATCCGGGGTGCGGGCAGTCAGTGCGAGGTTTACGTCGCTGATGACCAGTGGAATGTGAATATCAATCAGGCGGATGTGGATTCCCTGATTAATGCCTTTGAAGGAAATCTGAGCAGTTCGGTTTTACCCGATTCGCTGACCGGGGACGGTATTTACGGTTTCATCACAAAACTGTTCGGGCCGCCTTCGGATTACGATCAAAACGGGAAAATCACGGTACTGATGTATAATGTCCGCGACGACTTCGATGCCGGTGGACGGAATGATACCAACGATAAAATCTATAACCCCGGTTACATCGAATCCGGTGATCTTTTAACCGTGGACGAAAACCCACTTTCGAATGCCGGCGATATACTGTATATCGATACTCAGCCGCAGCATTTCGTACCCACATCCGCCGGTGATGAATTCGCTACCGGAACACAGGCACTGGCCGATGTCTATTACCGAATGGTTGCCCTGCAGAATTCTCCGCAGGAGGAACGGTGGCTGACCGAAGGGCTTGCATCTTTGTGCCAGTTCCTGGCTACGGGCAGCTGGTCGCCCTTCATGGAAGGTGAGGCCATTACCAGTACCCTCGGAAACAACCTGACCTTTTTCGTGACCGAGTTTGTCAGCCGCAGTAATCAGAAAAATTCGTTCCTGTTCAATCTTTATATGTATGAACGCTACGGGCTGAAATATATTACCGACCTGGTTTCCTACGACCGTAAAACCGGGGTGGACAGAATTTCCTGGGTACTGAAATCAAGACTCGATCCCAATACGACTTTTGAAAGTATTTTCAATGATTACGCCGTTGCATGTTTATTCGACAAAGTGGAATACGACCCGGGTGATTCGACAGTGGTGAAGGATCATCGTTATGGATTCATAAATGTCGATCTGGCCCGTCCGATTATAGTCGGGTTGGGAGCATTATCCTTCTTTCCGGACGAAATCACCAATATCATAAAACCGAGCACGTCCTGGTCTTATTTTTATTACCAGGTTGCCGGATTCGACGTTTCCGGAGATAATGAATTCAACGGCGGCCTGGATTCGACCCGGTCTATTTTCATCAATGCCGGCGACGGAGCCATGGTCAGCGTTCTTGGCGCAACACAGGACGCCAATCAGCTGGATAATGTCACCCCGGATTTTCATTTGAATTCCGCACAGTTGAATTCACTGAACGAGGGCGAACTTGCCATTGATTTTGAAGCCGACGGCGGCAGCTGGAACTTTCGTTCAAACTATAAAACACTGCTTCTGATTGTTACCAACACGAGTAGTCGTGACGCACAGGTTGCATTTTCCAATGACGATATAAAACCGGAATTTGCCAGCCTCAGTCTGCACAAAAATTCGCTTGTGGATCGTTTCCTAGATATGTATCTCACGGCCAATGAGGCGCTGTACAATGATATCGAAGAGGGACCGGCCATTCAGCTGATCCTTACTTCCGGCGACACGATTGATCTGGAGGTCGAGAAAGTGTTTTCCGGCACAGGACCTGCAGTAAATGCTTACATGTATCATGCCGGTTACAGCTTCAGCAGCAGCGGATCATTTACCGTGATTGCCAATGCCCGCGACCTCACCGGGAACGAGATTCCGGTTGATAACGCCTCCATAACGGTTGCCAAGCACGCCGGAACAGGCGTCACAACCGTAACGGCGGAAGACGGGTTTACTCTGCAATTCGAGAAATCATCGCTGCGCAGGGAAAGTTCGATTTTTGCCATACGTCAGGTGGAACGCAATATTTCCGAAATTGTCACGGGCGACGGGCAGTCGGATGTTTATTCCGTCATCACCGGTTCACAACCGAGAGGTAATTTCCGGATTGTAATTCCTTATGACGAATCAGCTATCACGGTCGGTGAAACCGAGATAGGACTCTACCGTTTCAACGCATCCACCGCAAGTTGGACGGCGGTGAAAAGCAAAATCGATCCACAGAGAAATGTGGTTTATGCGGATGTGAAAGAGGAAGGTAAATACCAGCTGCGCAAAGGTACTTCCGAGGTTGAAATACTTCCGCAGAAATTTGCGCTTTATCAGAATTACCCGAATCCATTCAACCCGAGTACAAAGATTCGTTTCAGCATACCGGCGGAAGTCCGGGTTGAATTGTCGGTATATAATATTCTGGGACAGAGAATCAGAACTTTGGTAAATAAAAACAAAACTGCCGGAACCTATGAGGTTACCTGGGACGGCCGCAACGAGCAGCAACGCATGGTTGCTTCAGGTGTGTATTTTTACACATTGAAAGCCGGGGATCAGTTCAGCACCCGCAAAATGGTACTGTTGCGTTAATTGGCGGTCAATTTTGTAAATAAGGAGAAGATGTAATGAAAAAAGTAAAAATATTAAGTCTGCTCTTGATTGGCAGTTTTCTCTTGTTTATGTTTAATGCCTGTTCCGACAAAAGCGACAATATTCCAACATTTGCCAGCGCCCCGACCGTAACATCTCTCATCGAAGAGGGATGGGCCGCCTTTCGTGCAAAGAATTTTGAGGTTGCGGTGCAGAAGTTTCAGGAGGCCAATGAACGGGATGCGCTTAACCTAGACAGTTATGTTGGATTGGGCTGGGCGAATATGATGATTAAAAAGTTTACCCTGGCACGAGCGAATTTTGCCAAAGCGATAACTTTCGGAGCGGACAACAATGATGTTCTGGCTGCCTGTTACTCCGGCCTGGCCGGTGTCGATCTCGCAGAGGGGAATCTTGCCGAATCCATCAGCAATGTTGATATGGCTCTGACCTACAAACCGGATTTTCAGCTGGAACAGGAGCCGGATATTAATAAACTGGACCTGTACCTGGTAAAGGCACAGGCGCATTTCCGCATGGAACACTATTCCAAATCGCTGGAATTTGTAAAAATGATTGATCCGTCTTTCCTGGATGGCAATGCGAACATCCTGTCCCGTACGGACATTGTTAATCCTACCGTATATGATTCCACTTCGGTAACAGGCAATGCCCGGCTCGACCTGAGCGGCATCTCTGCCGAAGTTAAACTTGTTTCCGTAGAAAATATTGAAAATGTCGCTATTACCGGTGCCATCATTGAAATGCTGGCCGTCGGTGACGGACAGGCCTGGATAGATTTTTTCAGCACCCCGATACCCAGGGACACCTATCAGTACAGGGTCAGTTATAGCTATGCTGTTGATTACGGAATTTATCTGTCCGAATTATCCGGAAAACTTGAGAGTTTGAAAGGACAATTAGAATAAAGAAAACAAAGGAGGTGATATTTCCGAAAATTATGGGTATTTTATCTTTAGTAACCAAGTCTAAACTTTTTTAGGAGGAAAGGAATGAACAAAAGTGGTTTTACTATTTTCCTGACGCTGGTACTGGTAGCAGTTTTCAGCACGTTTGCTGTAGCTCAATCTCTACACAAACTTCCAAAACCCATTCATTCAACTAGCGACAATTCCAAATTAGCCTTGCAGGAATTGAACCACACTGACAGCGGATGGGAATACTATCTGGGTTCCGGTGCCGCCGGTGATACCTTTGCCGTATGGTACAAGGGTGCCGGCGCCTGTTCCGTTTATACCGTTGAAAGTGTATGGTTTAATGGTGACGGAGCCGCATCGGTTCTGTTTTATGCATGGGAAACTTCAAACGATCCGAACCTGGGCGATCCGGGTTTTGCCAGCGACGACTGGGGCGGAACAACTCCGCTCGGCGCCGTTTCAGCCGGTCCGATTCCTTTTGCACCCGCAACGGGTTTTGACTGGCAGCCGATCAATTTCGCTGATTTCGGCGTAGTTCCCTTTTATGGCGATATGAGTGGTACACCGGCTCCTTTTCTGGTAGGTTTCGTTAAGAACAGCGATGTACCGAACCCATTGGCGGACGATGAAGGCGCCCGTGGTTTTGTTTATACATGGTTCGGAGGTCCCTGGACTTCCGGCGCCTGGGGCGATTACAATCCGATCATTGAGGTTGGAATGCGCGTCTGGGTTTCTTACCCATATGGTGCTGCACCGAATATCGCTTCTGTCCAGCAGTTGCCGAACACCTTTGACGGTGGACAGAATTTTAGCGTTATGTCGACCATTACCGATGACGGTACCGTAACCATGGCAAAATTGTTATATGCCGTCAACGGTACTACCCCCACCGATACGGTCGCCATGACCGATATGGGCGGCGGCGACTGGATGGGTACTTTTAATCCCGCAGCCGGCGTAGGGGACGTCGTATCCTACTGGGTATGGGCGGAAGATAACGATGGTCAGAGCTCCGTATCTCTGATTGCCAATACTTTTGAAGTTGTAGCCCCGAATAACCCGGGTGCTTCGGTTCTTGTTGTTGACGACGGCGGTGTTATTGATATGGCAATGTTCACGGACATTCTTGATGCCCGCGGCGTATCCTGGGACTACTGGGATGTTGCGGCGAACAATGGAATCGACAAATCGGTTACAACTGCCGGTTGGACAGGTGCCGTTGTTTTCGGCTGGGGAACTTCAACTGTTCCGACTCGTGCCTATTCCGCTGATCATCCGTGGGCTGCATTCCTGAATGCAGGCGGCAGCATGTTCTATACCGATCAGGACTATTATTTCACCAATGGTGAAGTAGCCAGTCCGACCTTTGCCAGCGGCGATTTCGCCTATGATTTCTTCGGTCAGTCTTCCGGTGAAAATGATCCCGGCCGTGACGTTGATACTCTGGTAATCGGTGCTTCCGGTGATCCGTTGACCGATTTCGCTTCGGCGGATTTCGTTCCGATGCGTCCGGAAGACCTCGGTGTACAGAACTGGGTTGATTATATCAACGATGGTCTTGGCGATTTCATCTGGACCGGTGAAAGCGGTTTCGACTGTGCTTATAAATACGACAGCGGTACCTTCAAAACTGTTTCGGTTCTGTTCGCCGTTGAAGCACTGAATGATACGACTGTTCTGGATAGTCCGCGCGTCTACAGCAGTACTTACACGACTTTCCTGAACAATGCTTTTGATTGGTTGGGAATTGTTTCCAGTGTTGAAAGTTTGGGCGGTGAAGTACCGGCCAGTTTTGCTCTGGAGCAGAATTATCCGAACCCGTTCAACCCGGTTACCAGTATTAAGTATTCTCTGCCGCAGGCAGCCGATGTAAACCTGACGGTTTACAGTCTGACAGGACAGAAAATTACTACGCTGGTCAGCCAGAAACAGAGCGCAGGTTCTTATAAAGTAACGTGGGACGGCACCAATTCAAGCGGCGCCAGGGTTTCCAGCGGTGTTTATATGTACCGTATCGAAGCCGGCGACCATGTTGCTAACAGGAAGATGATCCTCATCAAATAATGATGATCTGAAATCTATATCAGGCCGGGTTGATTCTCAATCCGGCCTGTTTTATTTGATCGGCAACTGCCGGAATTTCATGTCAATTCATTCAGGTTTTCAGATATCCTATTCAATCTAAAAATAAAAAAGATGCAGGTGGATTTGTTCTCAGTCAATAAATAAATTTTAAAATCAGGGTATATTACGAATCAGCAATTTCAGGATTGATGTCCGTCGAAAGTATATAACTGAGAAATTTTATATATTTTCGTCGGTTATCAACGGAAAAGAAATATTAGGGATATAGAAATAAGTTTTAATAAAGTCAATCCTAAACAAATCATGAAGGAGAGTCGCATGAAAAGGAAGTTTCAGAAGGTGCTCGTTCTGCTGGCAACGGCAGGTGTTCTGAGTGCAACTACCTATGCGCCCACCACACTGCGGCAATTCGCAGCCGGTGCAACGAATATTGTCACCGCAAAGGTTGAGCAGGTAAACGCCGCCTGGGACGAATCGCATAGTAAAATTTATACGTACATTACCGTAAAAATTGAAACACAAATCAAGGGCGATAATCTTCCCCAATTGATCACCATTCGCCAGCTCGGCGGTCGTGTGGGAGAAGAGGCGCTGGTAATTCACAGTGCACCGCAGTTTCAGGTGGGCGAAAAGGTGTTACTTTTTCTCACGTTTCATCGGGGTGCGTATTGGATCCATTCCCTCGGGATGGGAAAATTCGAAATTCTCACCGAAGAAGGGGAAACCGTGGCGGTGAACCGTCAGATCGGAGCGGAACTGCTGAAAACCGATCGGAGCAAATTGCAGGTTCTTCAGGCCGGTGAACTGAGGTTCCGACTGGATGATCTCATTTCCCGCCTTGTTTCTTTCACCAATTAAAAGATGCTGGAGAATTCCTATGTTTAAAAAATATATGCGTATTTTTTCGCTGTTGCTGCTGCCGGTAGGTATGCTGATCGCTTTCAGTATAATTACCAATTCGGAAGGGTATTACAGAAAATATCGTTTGTCCGACATTCCATTTGTTTATAAAATCCACAACAGCGCTTCGCCTGCGTGGCAACAGACGATAGACGCCGGGGCACAGGTTTGGGAAGATGTACCTTCGGCATATTTTGAATTTCAGAACGGCGGAACGACAACCGCCAGTTCAGTGGCACTGGATAACATAAACCTGGTTTATTTTGACGGTAATTACGAGAACTTCACGCAGGGTTCCAATGTCATCGCGTTCTCTTCAACATTTACCAGTGGTTCCGGGTCAAGTTTTCATGCCGTCGAATCCGATCTGATCTGGAATGCCGGTGATTTTCCCCCGGGGTTGAACGGTGAACCGAACCTGATCGATATGCAGTCTACCATCGCACATGAATTCGGGCACCATCTGGGTCTTGGTCATACCGGAAGAGCTACCGGTTCCAATCAGCCTGGCGCCGGAGATGTTATTCCCGATGCAACCATGTTTTATGCGGTTGCGCCGGGCGACACGACGCCGCGTTCGCTGCACATTGATGATAAAATGGGTGTATCCGGCATCTATCCGCGCTGGAAACTGAAAGGTACAGTAACAGACAGCGCCACCGGCGCGCCTGTGCCACAGGCGTTCTTCAGCCTGGATTCCACGCTCGTAGGAGCAATAATCGGTCCGCCGGAAAGTGTTCACGGAACGCAACGCGGCGGCTGGGTAATTCGGGATACCGTGCTGGTTGATGCGGTGACCGCAGATTACAGTGTGATTCCCCAAAAATCGGTCTTTACGATAACATTTGATGCCTTCGGATACCAGCCTAAAGATACCGCTGTCACGTTTACGGATATGCAGTCCGTAAATGATGTTATTACCTGGAATCCGCACCTGGTTCCGACACAGCGCAATAATCTGGTTATTCAGATAATCGATTCTCTCAGTCAGTTACCCGTCGCAGCCGATATAGATTTATTTGCCGTTGAAAATGTTTCGCCGGATCCGCTTGTCAGTTTTTCCATTGATACAACAGGGCTCGATAGTGTGCTGGTCCCAAGCGGTACCTACACAATGGTGTTGAAACCATCCCTGCCGTACGGTTACCGTACGATCGGAAATCTGTCCGTGAGTGCCGATACCGACCTGATCATTCGTTTACAGGTTGCAGAACTGCTGATCGTTGATGACGACGATTTCAACGGAATGGATGTCGGAGAAAACGTCGAATCCTATTATTTCGACGCCGTGAACGGCCTGACCGCCAAACCGAGTTTCGCCTACCGTGAACTGGCTTCGCAAAGTCTGCCGACGCAGGATCAGATCAATCAGTTTGATAAGGTAATCTGGTTTACCGGCGGTAAACAGAATGCAACCCTGGCAACGGAAGAACTCGATTTGCTGACCGCTTATCTGGATCAGGGCGGAAAGCTGTTTATGAGCGGTCAGAATTTATTAACCTGGAACTGGTTCAAGCCGTTGTTCAAAGATTACATCAAAGCCGGGTTTGTCTCCGACAACGCGCAGCAGACAATTGTTTACAATGTGCCGGGAGACCCGGTTACCGGTGCATTCAGTTTCTTTAAAATCGCCGGAGAAGAAGGGGCCTGGAACCAGGATTCACCGGACCAGCTGAATGCACTGGCAGGCGCCGAGCCTATTTTGCGCTATTCGCCGCCGGCTCAGAACAAATATGCCGCCGTCCGTTCCGAGGACGGATGGAAACATTATAAGATCGTATTCTTTTCCTTCGGATTTGAGGCAATTGTTGATTTTATTAATGCCGCCAACAGTGCACAATTACGTACCGATATCCTGAACAGTATTTTCAACTGGCTGGATACACCGTCTTCGGTGGGTGATGAAACGGGTTTGCCGGTAGTGCGCAGTTATGAGCTGCACCAGAATTATCCGAATCCGTTCAACCCGGCAACTTCGATTCGATTCCAGCTGCCGGTGAAAGAAAAGGTTGAACTGACGATATTTACACTGACCGGTGAAAAAGTGCGCTCGCTGACCAGCAAAACGTTGAATGCCGGAGTACACAGTGTCCGCTGGAACGGGCTCAACGACAACGGCAGCCAGGTTGCTTCGGGGGTGTATGTATACCGTCTGAAGACGAAGCATTTTTCACGCTCGATGAAAATGATTCTGATGAAATAGCCATAGTGAAATCCTTTAATCCCTGTTGTTGCCCCGTGCAGCGGCAGGGATTTTTTTTGTGATTTTCGCAGAAATATACCGTCTCCAAATACTGTTTATATATCCGATTTCCAAATACTGTTTATATGCCCCGTAAATGCGTTCAATAATCAGCAGTGTAAGGCAAAGAACAGATAAGCTTTCATATTAATATTATACTGTCTCTGAAAAGGAAAAACGGAGGATGTGCATGCGGACTGTTTCCGGATTTAAATTTGTTTTGTTTCTGGTTCTAATACCGGTTTTGGTATTTGCCGGACGGAATGTGAATGTAACTTTGCTGAGTCATCTGGATAGTTACGGCAGCTATAATGATTGCTGGGGCTATTCCGGCGGGGGAAGAGAATATGCATTCCTCGGAGAATTCAGTGGTGTCAGTATCATCGATATTACTGACCCTGCCGGAATATATGAAGTAGCTTACATACCGGGTTTTTCATCAGGCTGGCGTGATATGAAAACTTTTCAGAATTATCTTTATATCGTAAACGAATCGGGGGGCGGGTTGCAGATTGTTGATCTTTCCAGTTTGCCCACTTCCGCCGTCCTGGTAAACACATGGGACGGCTTGTTCACTTCCCATAATATATTCGTGGATGAACCGGCGGGAATTATGTATGCCGAAGGGGAAGGGGAAGCAGCCGTGCGGGTAATCAGCCTGGCGGATCCGGTAAACCCGGTGCAGCTTTCCACCCTGGGCATAGAATGTCATGATTTTTATGCCGCAAACGGCCGTCTGTTTGTAGCAGAGGGAGGACAGCGCAGTATCGGTATTTACGATGTGAGCAACCCGGCACAGCCGGAACTGCTGAAGCGCATGACTATTCCCAACAGTGGATACGCGCATAACGTATGGGTATCCGCAGACGGCAATTTTATGATGACTACGGAAGAAACGGCCCATAAAACTGTAAAAATGTGGGATGTCGGTAATCTGCAACAGATAAGCCTCCTCAGCGAATACCTCGGCGAAAGCAAACTGGCACATAATATTTTTATTAAAAATAACCTGGCCTATCTTTCACATTACACCAGCGGAATGAAAATCATCGACATTAGCGACCCGGGTAATATATTCGAAGTCGGCGGTTACGATACCTACCAGCCAGGCGATGCAACGACCTTCCGGGGCGCCTGGGGCGTTTATCCGTTTACGGCCAACGGTTCTATCCTGATCAGTGATATGCAAAGCGGATTGTATGTAGTGGATTATAATTGTTCTATCTCGTTTTGCCTGCAGGGCCGGCTTACTGACGCTCAAACGGGAGAGCCGGTAAATACGGCGGTGGTAGAAATCGTTGAAAACGGTGCAATAATTGAACCGGATTCAACGGGCACGTTTCACCTGGGTTACGGACGCGCCGGTACGATGAACCTGCGGGTGTACTCCATTGGTTACGAAACGGCGGAAATCCAGTTGAATGCCGTGATCGGGACCAGAGATTCAATAAATATTGCCCTGCAACCTCCGCAGCAGACGGGCGCTGTACAGGGACTGGTGCAGGATAGCGGGTTCAATCCTCAGTAAGGTGTAACCCTGTATCTGCAGATGAGCAGTTCCCTGCTGGACGATCCGCTGGTGGTTTCAACAACAACCGACGCATCCGGTTTTTACAGTTTTGATGCTCTGCAACCGACCGCCGCTCCGTATATACAATACGACAGCTTGTGGGTTGAACCCCTTTTCCCGTTTGCGCCGCAATCCTCCGGAACGGTGAATGTAACCGCCGGCAGCAGTACATAGGTGAATTTTAATCTGCAGGCAGCCGATCTGCTTCTGGTAAATGATGATCCGAATGGAAACTACGGATTGTATTTTGATCGTGTTCTCCGTCAACTCAGCTACAGCTATCACGAATGGAAAACCGCACAACGCGGGTCGGGAATACCGGTATCGAAAATCGGGCAGTTGAACAATAATCTGATCATCTGGTTCACCGGCGATGCCGAGCAAAACATTTTGAACGTTGATGAACAGGATAGTCTGATACGGTTTCTGGCAAACGGCGGTCGTCTTTTTCTGACGGGACAAAATATAGCGGAGGATTTGCAGCAACAAAACAGCCCGTTTCTGGCTCAGAAACTGCAAATCGGGTTCAACAGAAATTCTGGAGTTCACTATAAGGTTCCCGATGAAAACCATGCCGATTTTAATTTTCTGAAACCGATTTTTACCAAAGGCGGAGGAGCGGCGGATAACCAGGTTTCGCAGGATGAACTGGTTTTGCCGACTACCAGCCGGGCAACACCGGCCTGGCATTACAACGCACAGGGGCTGGCCGGCATCACGATTCAGCACGTGGTTGAGAATTCGAAAATTGTGTTTTTTGGTTTCGGGTTTGAAAGTATCGGTACTTTTCCGCCGCAATTTTTCGCAGGACCGGAACCGGTGATGGCCGCCATTCTCGGGTTTCTTCAATCACCGACTTCCATTTCGGACACAAAGCCGATTTTGGCGCAGGGCTTTGTACTGGAGCCGAATTATCCGAATCCGTTCAATCCGAGTACAACCATTGCTTTCAGGACAAGTAGTACCATCCGGGTAAAAATAACAATTTATGACGGCGCCGGACGAGAGGTCATGCAACTGGTTGATGCAAAATTCACAGCCGGTCGGCACAGAATAGTCTGGAATGCCACGCAATTTGCCAGTGGGGTTTATTATTTCCGCGTAACATCCGGCGGCGAATCGCGATTGCGTAAAGCATTGCTTGTAAAATAAATACGGATGGCTGATTTTGTAACGGTTCCTACAATATTTCTATAGATGCCTGTTTATCTTTCGCTTAAACAGAGAAGGCATTGATACGATGAAATATCTATTTTTTCTGATTACCCTGTTGTTTTCATCGATTGCTCCGGCACAGGATGAATTCGATGATCAGGGTACATTCATCCCGAATTTTTTTGCAGAACTGCTTGACGTCGAAAACTATGATGACAGTACAATCTATGTCCTCGGTGTGGGCGGCATTATTTTTCTGGACGTGTCCGATATGCAAACTCCGTCATTCATCGGCCGCTACCATCCTGGGGATATCTATAAACGATTTTATAATGGTAAAGCTCAGGGAAACATCGCCCTGTGCGCCGCGCGGCGCGACGGTATTTATGCCGTCAATATTTTCAGCAAAACCAACCCGACACTGTACTCAATTTATAAGCCGCCGGGCAGGTCGTTTGAAAGTGTGGATTATTCCGGAAATATAGCTTATGCGGCTGCGCACCAGCTCGGTGTGGAAGTACTGGATATTTCCAATCCATTGAACATGCAGCGGGTGCGTACGCTGGGAACTTCGGCCAACAGCTGGGATGTTTTTATCGACGGTACCGAACTGTATGTTGCCGACGGGGCCGGCGGATTGAAAATATATTCGCTGCAGGACCCTGCAAATCCACAGGGCCTGGTCACCATTCAAACTTCCGGCGCCGCGCGGGAAGTGATTGTGGAAGCGGGTTATGCCTATGTCGCGCTGGGCGCCGCCGGTTTCGATATAATTGATGTACGCGATCCGTTCAATCCGCGCCTGATGAGCCACGTAGACAACCTTTTCGGTATTACCAATCATTTGAATTACGGCAACGGCGTCGTATTCTCCGCCACCTGGGAACTGGTGACGGCTGTAGACGTTTCCGATCCGGCGAATCCCTACATGATCGCAACGGAAGACACGCCGTTGCGGGCAATGGGTATCGGCGTGAACGGCAACCGCATTTTCGTTGCCGACTGGTCGAAGATGCATACTTACAATTTCACCCGTGCCGATGTACCCGATATCCATGTGAAACCGACCTTGCTAGATTTCGGCTTTGACGGAATCGGCGTACCGATATCGCATTCGTTTCAGGTATTCAACCTCGGGGAGACGAGTCTTGATATTCCGCTTATTTCACGATCGGATATTCAGTTTGAGATAACGCCAACAAATCTTTCTGTTGCGCCGGGGATGACAGAGGAAATTACGGTAACCTACACTCCGACCGGAAACAATATTGTTCAGAATAGATTGAAATTCTTTTCCAATGACCCGGATGAATCGCCGAAGGAAATTCTGACCTTCGGTGGAAAAAGAAGATTGGCGCCCGGGGATACGGCTCCTGACTTTACTTTAAAGGATTTAAAGGGAAACTGGCACTCGCTTTCCGACTATCGCGGAAAGGTGGTTGTGATGGCTTTCTTCGCCTCGTGGTGACCGGTGTGCGGTCCGGAGTTGTCGGACTTGGAATTCACCGTGTGGCAGAGTTATGACAGCAGCGAAGTGCAGATGCTGGGAATTCATGTCGGGGAAAATGAAGATATTGCCAATGCCTTTGTGCAAAGCTTCGGCATGACGTACCCGATTTTAAAGGAAGTAAACGGAGCGGTATATAATACCTATTCGATTATCGGAATTTCGCCGTTTCCGCTGGATGCGATTATTGATCAGAACGGTGTAATGCGCTATCTGAATTCTGAATACGATCCGCAGTTTATGCTGCGCATCATTAACGGCCTGCTTGATCCGACCGGTCTGCCCGATCCTGAAGAAACAGGATCAAATTTGCCGGAAGATTTTCAACCGGTTAATTATCCCAATCCGTTCAACCCGGAAACGACAATAGCATTTACATTGTACGACCGGTCCGATGTATCGGTGAAAATATATTCGCTGACGGGAGAACTGGTGGATATTGTAGCCAGTGGTCTGCGGAATGCAGGGCGTCAGGAAATTAAGTGGAAACCGCAGGGGCTGAGTTCCGGTGTGTACGTTTACGTGATCGAAGCAAACGGATTACGCAAAAGCGGCAAGATGCTTTTGATGAAATAAATGGTTCTTGCCTGATTTTTCTGGATTCTTTCAGGCGGTTTTTTATTCCGAATCCGGTTTTTGCGGTTCAGTGCGGATCAGGCAAATATTTGCAGCCGGTACGATCAGTTGCGTTCCGTCGGAAGCCAGCAGTCGGTATTCAGTATCTTTCCGGTCATACAAACGAACCTTTTCCAGGCGCTCGTTGTCTTTCAGATACACGGTAACCGGCGGAAAGCGCCGTTCCAGATCAGCTTCTTTAATTCCCTCCTGCATACCCATGGCAAAGGAAACCGAAAATGAGATGACCATCAGCAGAGCCAGTTGCACAACCAGCGCAATGCTGAAAGGATGGATAAACCAGGGCACAAACCAGGTCACAATTACGCAAAATGCGGAATAAATGATAAGTGCGCTGAATGATTTTAACGGGTATTGTTTGCGAACCTGTTTTATCTGCTGGAAAATAATAAAACCGGTCATGGTAATCGGGTAGGTCATCAGGAAGGATATACTGGTCACGATTTGCTTTTCCTCCGGGAATTGACCTTTGCTGATCATATCCCAGAGCAACATGAACAGGATGTATCCGGACAGGGTCACGATAATGACGACAGCAGTAAATGCGCCGTGCAGCAGGGCCGGGTCTTTCCAGGGCGGCTGAGCGCCGGTTTTTTTACCTTCCAATTTCAGCACCGGTTTCCCTTCTTCTTTTCGGCGCTGCGTCGCGCGTTCGAACCAGCTGTGTTTGCCGCGACGATTGGCAAAGCCCATCAGGATAAAATAACCGGCCAGCACGGGCCCAAGGCCTTTGGCCAGTGAAGCGGTTACCTCGGAAATACGTGTAAGGGATTCGAGCATAAAGCACCTGAAGAATTGATCCTTCGCAAGATACGGTTTATCGGCAATTAATGCGAGGAAAATGAACCGGTTATGGAATAGCTTGGTGCCATGCCGTATATTTCGGGTGTTGGTAATGGAGGAGGCGATTATG